>NZ_JBSICG010000010.1:0-162463 GCF_056156645.1 Enterobacter sp. Li2LvB3
CATCAGGCCGCACATTCCCCGGCAATATCACATCAAAAATCCGCTTTCAACACCACGCGGTAACGGGCTTTACCGTCACGAACGTGCTGGATAGCTTCATTGATTTTCGACATCGGATACAGCTCAGTGGTTGGTGCCACTTTGGTGCGTCCGGCAAACTTCATCAGCTTGCGCAACTCGAATGGTGTACCGGTGGCCGAGCCAGACACGCTACGATCCCCGCCGATCAGTGTAAACGCCGGAACCGGCAGTGGCTTCATCACGGCACCGACGGTGTGGAAGTTACCGCCGTAGGCCAGCGCTTCGAAGTACGGCTGCCAGTCAAGATCGACGTTGACGGTGTTGATGATCAAATCAAACTGACCCGCGAGCGCTTTCAGTGCCTCAGGATCGCGGCTGTTCACCACTTTGTCGGCACCCATCGCCAGCACTTCTTTCTCTTTCGCCGGGTTAGAGCTAAATGCCGTGACCTCGCAGCCCATCGCGTGCAGCAGCTTGATAGCAATATGGCCCAGACCGCCAATACCGATCACGCCGACGCGGCTGGTGGCGGTGATATGGTGCATCAGCAGTGGTTTGAACACCGTGATGCCGCCGCACAGCAGCGGGCCTGCGGATTCGATATCAATACTGTCCGGCAGTGGAATAACCCATTGCCAGTCGGCGCGCAGTTTATCGGCGAAACCGCCTTTGTTCAGGATGGTAGGCGTAGCGCCTTCGAGGCAGTTGATCTGATTGCCGCTGATACAGGCATCACAGTGACCACAGCTGCGTGCCGTCCAGCCAATGCCCACGCGCTGGCCGATCTTCAGGCCTTTATCCTGCGCAGCGGTTCCGAGGGCGACGACGCGTCCGATCACTTCGTGGCCGGCAACCAGCGGATAGCTGGAGAAGCCCCATTCATTGTCGATCATGGAGAGATCTGAATGGCAGACACCGCAGTAATCAACCTGCACTTCGACGTCTTCAGCTCTTAAATCGCCTGCATCATACTCGTACAGTTCAAGCTCAGCACCTGCCTGCGGTGCGGCGTAGCTTTTTATCTTCGACATCGTTTTTCCCCCGTTATGGTGTGAACTGAGAGTGTAGAGCATTCAGTTTACAGTCGCTTAACAGAAGACGGCCGGAACGAAATTTACAGAGCTTTCAGCATTCTGACTTCGCAATCAACATGGCCGGTGCAGCCAAGCGGCGCATCAATATGCTCAAAGCCCAGATGTTCATACAGGGCGATAGCTTCCTTGAGGAAGGCAGTTGTTTCGAGGTAGCAGCGTTTAAAACCCTGAGCACGCGCGTGTTCAAAGGCCATCAGCGCCAGTTTCTTTGCCAGGCCTTGTCCACGGACCGCAGGCAAAAAATACATTTTCTGTAGCTCACAGATATCCGGCTCACTACAGCTGAGTGGTGCAACTCCGCCACCGCCCACGACCTTGCCATCCTGCTCGATAACCCAGTAGGCATGGCCCGGCTGGCTGTATAGCTGGAACAACTCGTCCAGGTTGGGGTCGGCAACCGTATAGCCTTTATCGGCGGTCAGTCCGTACTCTGCCGAAACTTCACGGATAACCGAGGCGATGGCCGGGTTGTCCTGCTCAGTGATCCGACGCATGTTGGTCGCGACGGGGATAATCACGCTCATAGCATTACTCATGACAAAAATTGACACTCATCTGCTGTTAATAGCACCGCATAAAGGTGAGTGCAAGCGAGGATATTTCAGGAAGGAAACCCCTTACGCCCTGAAGCGTAAGGGGTAAAAGCATTACAGAGCTGCGATAACAGCCTGCTGCTCAATCAGCTTGGTCTTGGCATCAGCGAAGGCAACCAGACGCTCACGCTCTTTGGCAATGACCGCCTCCGGTGCGCGGGCAACAAAGCCTTCGTTCGCCAGTTTGCTTTCGATTTTGCCAATTTCCACATCGACCTTCGCCACTTCTTTCGCCAGACGAGCCAGCTCAGCGTCTTTGTCGATAAGGCCAGCCATCGGGATCAGCAGCTCTGCGCCGTCGATGATTTTGGTCACGGATACCGGACCTTTGTCATCAGCAGGCAGCACGGTGATGCTTTCCAGACGCGCCATGGTTTGCAGGAAGGTGTTGTTCTCGGTGACACGACGAACGGCAGCTTCGCTGCAACCGCGCAACAGCAGCTCAAGCGGTTTACCTGGCGCGATGTTCATTTCTGCACGGATGTTACGCACAGCAACGATCGCCTGTTTCAGCCATTCGGTATCGGCCGCTGCGGCTTCATCAACACGGGCTGCATCGAATTCCGGGAATGGCTGGAGCATGATGGTGTCTGCGTTGATGCCAGCAATAACCTTCACACGCTGCCAGATGGTTTCGGTGATGAATGGAATGACCGGATGCGCAAGACGCAGCAGACCTTCCAGTACGGTAATCAGCGTATTACGCGTACCGCGCAGTTCCGCCTCAGTACCGCCGTTCATGACCGGTTTCGCCAGCTCCAGATACCAGTCACAGAACTGGTTCCAGGTGAATTCGTACAGGATGCCCGCAGCGATATCGAAGCGGTAGCTGTCCAGCGCGTCGCGGAACGCTTTCACCGTCTGGTTGAACTCGGCCAGGATCCAGCGATCGGCCAGAGACAGGGTCATCTCGCCGCCGTTGAAGCCGCAATCCTGATCTTCGGTGTTCATCAGCACGAAGCGGCTGGCGTTCCACAGTTTGTTACAGAAGTTACGGTAACCTTCCAGACGCTTCATGTCCCAGTTGATGTCACGGCCAGTTGAAGCCAGTGCCGCCAGGGTGAAACGCAGGGCGTCGGTACCGTGAGGTTCAATCCCGTTCGGGAATTGCTTCTCGGTGCGCTTGCGGATTTTCTCAGCCAACTGCGGCTGCATCATGTTGCCGGTACGTTTTTCCAGCAGGTCTTCCAGAGAGATACCGTCAACCATATCCAGCGGGTCAATCACGTTACCCTTGGATTTAGACATCTTCTGGCCTTCGTCGTCACGAATCAGACCGGTCATGTAAACGGTATGGAACGGAACCTGCGGCTTACCGTCTTCGTCTTTGATGAAGTGCATGGTCATCATGATCATGCGGGCAATCCAGAAGAAGATGATGTCGAAGCCGGAAACCATCACGCTGGTTGGGTGGAACTGACGCAGCGCATCGGTGTTTTCTGGCCAGCCGAGCGTGGAGAAGGTCCACAGCGCGGAGGAGAACCAGGTATCCAGCACGTCTTCGTCCTGACGCAGGGCAACATCCGCGCTCAGGTTGTTTTCCTGACGCACTTCGTCTTCCGTGCGGCCAACGTAGACATTGCCTTCGTTGTCGTACCATGCCGGGATGCGGTGACCCCACCACAGCTGACGGGAGATACACCAGTCCTGAATATCACGCATCCAGGAGAAGTACATGTTTTCGTACTGCTTCGGCACGAACTGGATGTCACCATTTTCAACCGCTTCAACAGCCGGTTTCGCCAGCACGTCGGCACGCACGTACCACTGGTCGGTCAGCATCGGCTCGATAACCACGCCACCACGGTCGCCGTACGGCACGGTCAGATCGTGAGGTTTGATTTCTTCCAGCAGTCCCAGTGCGTCAACAGCAGCAACGATGGCTTTACGTGCAGCAAAACGTTCCAGCTTCTGGAATTCTGCCGGGATGTCACTTGAGTAAACGTCAGTTTCTTCGCCTTTGGTATCGTACACTTCTGCGCTTTCACGGATATCACCGTCGAAGGTCAGAATGTTGATCATTGGCAGGGCGTGACGACGACCCACTTCGTAGTCGTTAAAGTCGTGCGCCGGGGTGATTTTCACGCAGCCGGTGCCTTTTTCCATGTCGGCGTGTTCGTCGCCCAAAATCGGAATACGGCGGTTAACCAGTGGCAGCACCACGAATTTGCCGATCAGATCTTTATAGCGTGGATCTTCCGGGTTGACGGCCACACCGGTATCACCCAGCAGGGTTTCAGGACGGGTCGTTGCAACAACCAGGTAATCTTTACCGTCTGCGGTTTTCGCGCCGTCAGCCAGCGGATAGCGGATATGCCACATGGAGCCTTTAGACTCGCGGTTTTCCACTTCCAGGTCAGAGATAGCGGTGCGCAGTTTAGGGTCCCAGTTTACCAGGCGTTTGCCACGGTAAATCAGGTCTTCTTTGTACAGACGGACAAACACTTCTTTAACGGCGTTGGAAAGACCTTCGTCCATGGTGAAGCGCTCGCGCTCCCAGTCCACGGAGTTACCGAGACGGCGCATCTGACGGGTGATCGTGCCGCCGGATTCTGCTTTCCACTGCCAGATTTTGTCGATGAAGGCATCGCGACCGTAGTCATGACGAGTTTTACCTTCTTCCGCAGCAATTTTACGTTCAACGACCATCTGGGTCGCGATACCCGCGTGGTCAGTCCCCGCCTGCCACAGGGTGTTTTTACCCTGCATACGCTGGTAGCGGATCATGGTGTCCATGATGGTCTGCTGGAAAGCATGACCCATATGCAAACTGCCGGTGACGTTCGGCGGTGGGATCATGATGCAGAAGGACTCTTTGCTTTCATCGCCGTTAGGCTTGAAATAGCCCTGCTGTTCCCAGTGCTCGTAAAGCGGCTGTTCGATATCGCGTGGGTTATATGTCTTTTCCATTATTTCCAGGTTGCCGTATTCAGGTTAAAACCAGCCAGGCGGTACGCCTTGTAACGATCGCGTGCCAGTTGTTTTAAAGATTCTTCGTAAGGGACAAAGTCTACCACTTCTGTGAAAGCGGTGGCAAAATCTGCAAAATCGATGCGCAAGCTAATCAGCACATCACGCGCGCTACTGTTGCGCTTCTGCGGCCAGGCAATTTCGACCGGTGCGCCGCCGCGCGGCCCTTCGCCAGACAAATTATGCGGAACAAAACTCTCCGGCGGGCGCGCCCATAGCGCTTCATCCAGGCGAATCGCCTGTTGCTCATCTTCACAGGCAATCAGAACGCGTTTGCCTGCGCGCCAACGTTCTGCGGCAATTTCACACACCAGTTGTTCAACGGCGCTTAAGCCATCCTGATGGGTGTCGTTGTCCAGAAGGTAGAACGTTGCATTCTTCATATATGGGGCTTCTTGTGCTCACTTTAAATGCAAAGCCGGGTGGCGTTTTCGCCTTACCCGGCCTACGGTTTACTGCCGTTTTGACTTACTCTTCGCCATTAAACCCTGCGCGGTTCAGCAGGAACTGCGACAGCAGAGCGACCGGACGACCGGTTGCGCCTTTGGCTTTACCGGAGCGCCATGCGGTGCCCGCGATGTCGAGGTGTGCCCAGTTGTACTTGCGGGTAAAGCGCGACAGGAAGCAGCCCGCGGTGATAGCACCACCCGGACGGCCGCCGATGTTCGCCATATCCGCAAAGTTGGACTCCAGCTGTTCCTGGTACTCGTCGCCCAGCGGCAGACGCCACGCGCGGTCACCGGCTTGTTCGGACGCGCCGATAAGCTCGTGTGCCAGCGGGTTGTGGTTCGACATCAGGCCGGTAATGTGGTGACCCAGTGCAATCACGCAGGCACCGGTCAGTGTCGCGACGTCGATAACCGCTTCTGGCTCGAAGCGCTCAACGTAGGTCAGCACATCGCACAGCACCAGACGGCCTTCTGCGTCAGTGTTCAGCACTTCAACGGTCTGGCCGGACATGGTGGTCAGCACGTCACCCGGACGGTACGCGCGACCGCCAGGCATGTTTTCACAGCCAGCCAGCACGCCGATGACGTTAATTGGCAACTGAAGCTCTGCAACCATGCGCATCACGCCGTAAACAGCCGCCGCACCGCACATGTCGTACTTCATCTCATCCATGCCTTCGGCAGGTTTGATGGAGATACCACCGGAATCGAAGGTCAGGCCTTTACCGACCAGCACAACCGGACGCGCCTCTTCAGACGGGTTGCCCTTGTACTCAATGACCGACATCAGCGATTCGTTCTGAGAACCGTTGCCGACGGCCAGGTAAGAGTGCATCCCCAGCTCTTTCATCTGCTGTTCGCCAATCACGCGGGTGATGACGTTTTTGCTGTACGAGTCAGCCAACTGGCGTGCCTGGGAAGCCAGGTATGCCGCGTTACAGATGTTCGGTGGCATGTTGCCAAGATCTTTAGCGGCTTTAATCCCTGCGGCAATCGCCAGACCGTGCTGGATGGCGCGCTCGCCGCTGGTCAGTTCGCGACGGGTAGGGACGTTAAAGACCATTTTACGCAGCGGGCGACGTGGCTCACTCTTGTTGGTCTTTAGCTGATCAAAGCTGTACAGGCTCTCTTTTGCCGTCTCAACGGCCTGGCGCACTTTCCAGTAGGTGTTACGTCCTTTGACATGCAGTTCGGTCAGGAAGCATACCGCTTCCATTGAGCCGGTATCATTCAGCGTGTTAATGGTTTTCTGAATAACCTGCTTGTACTGGCGTTCATCCAGCTCGCGCTCTTTACCACAACCAATCAGCAAAATGCGCTCGGACAGCACGTTCGGAACATGGTGCAGTAACAGCGTCTGCCCAGGTTTGCCTTCCAGTTCGCCACGGCGCAGCAGGGCGCTGATATAGCCGTCACTGATTTTATCGAGTTGTTCGGCGATCGGGGAGAGTCGGCGTGGTTCAAAGACGCCCACAACGATGCAGGCACTCCGCTGTTTCTCCGGGCTACCGCTTTTTACACTGAACTCCATGCACTACGCTCCTGAATCTTAAAGACAACGGCGGCTGCTACGGATAGAATTGAAACCTTTCGTAACTCATGTCCGCTGTTGTGGTGACTTCGTGTTAATCTTACGTTATTACGGTTTCGACACGTCAGAAAATATCCTGAAGCGTGAATCCGCCGGGTTTTTTAATCTTAGCGATGATTTCGACGACTCAAGAGAATAAATGACGTTTAAGCCATGAAACAAGCGATTTTCCAGCAAAAAGACGGGTTTTTACGGGCGTATTTAAAGTGATAATCATAAGATATCTGGTGCGGGAAACGCTCAAAAGCCAACTGGCGATCCTGTTCATCCTGCTGCTGATCTTCTTCTGTCAGAAGCTGGTGAAGATCCTCGGTGCGGCCGTTGACGGCGAAATTCCAACGAATCTGGTGCTTTCCCTGCTTGGGCTGGGGATCCCGGAGATGGCGCAGCTCATTCTGCCGCTTAGCCTTTTCCTCGGTTTGCTCATGACGCTGGGTAGACTCTATACCGAAAGTGAAATCACGGTGATGCACGCCTGCGGCTTGAGTAAAGCCGTGCTGGTGAAGGCCGCCCTGGTACTGGCGCTGTTTACCGGGATTGTTGCCGCAGTGAATGTCATGTGGGCGGGCCCGATGTCCTCTCGTCATCAGGATGAAGTGCTGGCCGAAGCCAAAGCCAACCCAGGTATGGCGGCGTTAGCGCAAGGGCAGTTCCAGCAGGCCACCGACGGTAACTCTGTGTTGTTCATCGAAAGCGTTGATGGCAGCAAATTCAATGACGTATTCCTCGCGCAACTGCGCACGAAAGGCAATGCTCGCCCGTCAGTGGTTGTGGCCGATTCAGGCCAGCTGGCTCAGCGTAAAGATGGTTCTCAGATAGTTACGCTGAATAAAGGCACCCGTTTTGAAGGTACCGCGATGCTTCGCGATTTCCGTATTACGGATTTCCAGAACTATCAGGCCATTATTGGTCACCAGGCGGTTGCGCTTGATCCAGGCGATACCGAACAGATGGATATGCGCACGCTCTGGAATACCGATACCGACAGGGCTCGCGCAGAATTCCACTGGCGTATTACTCTCGTATTCACCGTGTTTATGATGGCGCTGATTGTCGTTCCGCTGAGCGTGGTTAACCCGCGTCAGGGCCGCGTGCTTTCTATGCTGCCGGCGATGCTGCTGTATCTGGTCTACTTCCTGTTGCAAACCTCGATTCGTTCGAATGGTGCGAAGGGTAAACTTGATCCAATGGTCTGGACGTGGGTGGTCAACAGTTTGTATATCCTGCTGGCACTGGGATTAAACCTGTGGGATACGGTGCCGGTGCGCCGCATTCGTGCCCGATTCTCGCGTAAAGGAGCGTTGTAATGCAGGCGTTTGGCGTTCTCGACCGCTACATCGGTAAAACGATTTTCTCCACCATCATGATGACCTTGTTCATGCTGGTGTCGCTCTCCGGCATTATTAAATTTGTCGACCAGCTGAAAAAAGCCGGGCAGGGTACTTACGACGCGTTGGGCGCGGGGATGTATACCCTTCTTAGCGTGCCAAAAGATGTCCAGATCTTCTTCCCAATGGCCGCTCTGTTAGGCGCACTGCTTGGCCTGGGGATGCTGGCGCAGCGCAGTGAGCTGGTAGTGATGCAAGCTTCCGGGTTTACCCGTTTGCAGGTTGCTCTCTCGGTGATGAAAACTGCTATCCCGCTGGTGCTGCTGACCATGGCGATCGGCGAGTGGGTGGCGCCGCAGGGTGAGCAGATGGCGCGCAACTATCGTGCGCAGGCCATGTACGGTGGCTCATTGCTCTCGACCCAGCAAGGGCTGTGGGCAAAAGATGGCAATAACTTTGTCTACATTGAACGCGTGAAAGGCGATGATGAACTGGGCGGTGTGAGTATTTACGCTTTCAACGACCAGCGTCGTTTGCAGTCTGTGCGTCACGCATCCTCCGCGAAGTTTGATCCCGAGCATAAGCAATGGCGCTTATCACAGGTTGATGAATCAGACCTCAAAGACCCGAAACAGATCACCGGCTCTCAGACGGTTTCTGATACGTGGAAGACCAACCTTACCCCGGACAAACTGGGTGTGGTGGCGTTGGATCCTGATGCGCTGTCCATTAGCGGTCTGCATAATTACGTGAAATACCTGAAATCGAGCGGCCAGGACGCCGGGCGTTATCAGCTCAATATGTGGAGCAAGATTTTCCAGCCGATGTCCGTTGCGGTTATGATGCTGATGGCGCTGTCGTTTATCTTCGGGCCGTTACGTAGCGTGCCGATGGGGGTTCGCGTCGTAACCGGTATCAGCTGCGGGTTCGTGTTCTACGTTCTCGACCAGATCTTTGGCCCGCTGACGCTGGTTTATGGCATCCCGCCAATTATCGGTGCGCTGTTGCCAAGCGCCAGTTTCCTGCTGATCAGCCTCTGGCTGCTTCTGAAACGTTCCTGATAAATGCTTCATCTCGCTCCCGGCCTGTCGGGAGCGAGGCTAATCTCCTGTTTCACCCCGCACTTTTTCTCACAACCTCCACCGCCCCGCCCTGAATTTGAGTATTATTGAGCGATAAAGTCGTGAAGGGATCCTCTATGAAGCAAATTCGAATGCTGGCCCAGTACTATGTCGATCTGATGATGAAGCTCGGCCTGGTGCGTTTCTCCATGCTGCTGGCTCTGGCGCTGGTTGTTCTGGCGATTGTTGTGCAGATGGCTGTCACCATGGTCTTGCATGGTCAGGTCGAAAGTATCGACGTAATCCGCTCTATCTTCTTCGGATTGCTGATTACGCCCTGGGCGGTCTATTTCCTCTCCGTGGTAGTGGAGCAGCTTGAGGAGTCCCGACAGCGTTTATCAAAACTGGTGGAGAAGCTGGAAGAGATGCGCGAGCGCGATCTCAAACTTAACGTCCAGCTCAAGGACAATATTGCCCAGCTCAACCAGGAGATTTCAGATCGCGAAAAAGCCGAAGCCGAACGTCAGGCCACGCTTGAGCAGCTGAAAATCGAAATGAAAGAGCGTGAGGTGACGCAAATTCAGCTTGAACAACAATCCTCTTTCCTGCGCTCTTTCCTTGATGCTTCACCGGATCTGGTTTTCTACCGTAACGAAGACAAAGAGTTTTCCGGCTGTAACCGGGCGATGGAGTTGCTCACCGGGAAAAGCGAGAAACAGCTCGTTAACCTCAAGCCGCAGGATGTCTATTCTGAAGAGGCGGCGGCGAAGGTGATGGAAACGGATGAAAAGGTCTTCCGCCATAATGTGTCTCTCACCTATGAGCAGTGGCTGGATTACCCGGACGGGCGGAAAGCCTGCTTCGAAATCCGTAAGGTGCCTTACTACGACCGCGTGGGGAAACGCCACGGCCTGATGGGCTTTGGCCGTGATATCACCGAACGTAAGCGTTATCAGGATGCCCTGGAGCGCGCCAGCCGCGACAAAACCACCTTTATCTCTACCATCAGCCATGAACTGCGTACGCCATTGAACGGGATTGTCGGCCTGAGCCGCATCCTGCTGGATACGGAGCTAACGGGTGAGCAGGAAAAATACCTGAAAACGATCCATGTCTCTGCGGTGACGCTGGGTAATATCTTTAACGATATTATTGACATGGATAAGATGGAGCGCCGTAAAGTTCAGCTCGATAACCAGCCGGTGGATTTCACCAGCTTCCTCGCCGACCTGGAAAACTTGTCCGGGTTACAGGCTCAGCAAAAGGGGTTGAGCTTTGTGATGGAGCCAGCGTTGCCGCTGCCGCATAAAGTGACCACGGACGGAACGCGTCTGCGCCAGATCCTGTGGAACCTGATCAGCAACGCGGTGAAATTTACCCAGAAGGGCCGGGTGGCTGTGCGTATCCGCTATGACGAAGGGGACATGCTGCATTTCGAAGTCGAAGATTCTGGTATCGGTATTCTGCAGGAAGAGCAGGATAAAATTTTCGCGATGTATTACCAGGTGAAAGACAGTCACGGCGGTAAACCTGCGACGGGCACCGGGATTGGCCTGGCCGTCTCTAAACGCCTGGCTAAAAGCATGGGTGGGGATATTACCGTCGCCAGCCAGCCGGGCAAAGGTTCTGTCTTTACGCTGACGGTTCATGCCCCGGCGGTCGCGGAAGAGGTAGAAGACACCTTTGATAACGACGAAATGCCGCTGCCTGCACTGCATGTCCTGCTGGTGGAAGACATTGAGCTGAACGTGATTGTGGCGCGCTCGGTACTGGAAAAATTGGGCAACAGCGTGGATGTGGCCATGACCGGCCAGGCCGCGCTGGATATGTTCACGCCAGGCGAGTATGACCTCGTGCTGCTGGATATTCAGCTACCAGACATGACCGGGCTGGATATCTCTCGTGAACTAACGCGTAAGTACGCCGCCGATGAGCTGCCGCCGCTGGTGGCATTGACGGCGAACGTACTGAAGGACAAAAAAGAGTATCTCGATGCCGGTATGGACGATGTGCTCAGCAAGCCGCTGGCGGTTCCTGCATTAACCGCCATGATTAAGAAGTTCTGGGATACCTGTGATGAAGAGGAGAGCACCATGACGTCTGTTGATAGCGCGAAGACACAAGCGATTCTGGATACTGCCATGCTTGAGCAATACATCGATTTGGTTGGTCCGAAACTGATTACCGATGGTCTGGCCGTGTTTGAAAAAATGATGCCGGGCTACCTGAGTGTGCTGGAATCGAACCTGACGGCGCGCGATCAAAAAGGAATCGTTGAAGAGGGCCACAAAATTAAAGGTGCCGCCGGTTCGGTTGGCTTACGCCACCTGCAACAGCTTGGACAACAGATTCAATCCCCGGATTTACCTGCATGGGAAGATAACGTGGGTGAATGGGTTGAAGAGATGAAACAAGAGTGGCTGAATGACGTGGCGGTACTGAAAGCCTGGGTGGACGCCAGAAAAAAATGACCCCGGATTAACCGGGGTGCGCGAATACTGCGCCAACACCAGGGAAATCGTGGCTGCGCCTGATTTTTTGTGTTGTTTTCGCATGGACGCCGCCTGAAAATTTAGGCCGCACGCAGTTAAGATAGCAAATCTTAAATAGTTTGTTACATGAATCAGTGAAATGTGTGAAGCATAGCGTTTTAATCAGAATTATTAATATGCTTCAGCGATTTGCAAAGAAGGAACGTCATGATGAAAAAGATTGGTGTCGTACTGAGTGGATGCGGAGTTTACGATGGTTCTGAGATACACGAATCGGTAATAACACTGCTGGCATTAGCCAGACGTGGCGCCGACGTTATCTGCTTCGCCCCGGATAAAAATCAGGTGGACGTGGTAAATCATCTGACTGGCGAAGCCATGCCGGAAACCCGCAACGTGCTGATTGAGGCGGCCCGAATTGCGCGGGGCGACATTCATCCCCTGGCGCAGGCTAATGCCGCTGAACTTGACGCGCTTATTGTCCCGGGGGGCTTTGGCGCGGCCAAAAATTTAAGCACCTTTGCAGCCATGGGCAGCGAATGCCAGGTCGACAGGGATCTTAGCGTGCTGGCACAGGCGATGCATTCCGCCGGTAAGCCGCTGGGCTTTATCTGTATTGCTCCTGCCATGCTGCCAAAAATTTTCGATTTCCCGCTTCGCCTGACCATCGGGACAGATATCGATACCGCAGAAATGATTGAAGATATGGGGGGCGAACATGTGCCTTGCCCTGTCGATGATATCGTGGTTGACGAGGACAATAAGATTGTCACAACACCTGCCTATATGCTGGCGCAAAACATCGCAGAGGCGGCAGCTGGTATCGAGAAGCTGGTAGACAGAGTGTTGGTTCTGACTGAATGATCCGAAAATTCACGGCTGGCGGGTGGGTCAAACGGATCCTGTTGCGTATTGTCATTGTCCTGGCGGTATTCTGGGGCGGCGGTATTGCTTTGTTTAGCATCATGCCTGTCCCCTTTTCTGCCGTGATGGTTGAGCGCCAGCTTGGCGCCTGGTTATCCGGTGATTTCGGCTACGTTGCGCACTCTGACTGGGTGAGCATGGATGAGATCTCTCCGTTTATGGGGCTTGCAGTGATTGCCGCTGAAGATCAGAAATTCCCGGATCACTGGGGGTTTGACGTAGCGGCTATCCAGAAAGCGCTGGCGCATAACGAGAGGCATGAAGATCGTGTGCGGGGTGCATCCACGCTTTCTCAGCAGACGGCAAAAAACCTGTTTTTATGGGATGGGCGCAGCTGGCTGCGAAAAGGTCTTGAGGCGGGTCTGACACTTGGTATGGAAACGGTCTGGAGCAAAAAGCGTATTCTGACCGTCTATCTGAATATCGCTGAATTTGGTGATGGGGTGTTTGGTGTCGAGGCCGCCGCGCAACGTTATTTCCATAAACCTGCCAGCCGTCTGACGATATCAGAAGCCGCGTTGTTAGCGGCCGTGTTGCCCAATCCCGTCCGCTTTAAGGCCAGTGCCCCGTCGGGGTATGTTCGTGGTCGTCAGGCGTGGATCATGCGGCAAATGCGCCAGTTAGGCGGGGAAGGATTTATGACGGGAAATAAGCTGTATTAGTGACCCTCTCCGTGAAGGAGAGGGCGGATGCATCAGTCTAGTCTTCATCAAACCCGGCATTAAACAGTGCTATCACTGCCGCCAGAGCTTCTTCTTCCTGTGGGCCTGTTGCCTCAACTTCAATTTGTCTGCCCTTGGCAGAATCCAGCATCAGTAGCGCGATAACGCTATTGGCTTCAGCCTCTGTACCTTCATCGTTACGCAGCAGAACCTCCGCATCAAAGCCCTGCATCAGTTCAAACAGTTTCATCGCCGGGCGGGCGTGCATACCCAGCTTATTAGTGATTTCAACAGTTTGTTTTACGGTCATGTTTTACGTTTTTCCAGCGTGCGATGACGGGACTGAACGTTCTTCCCGCGTGAACGGAAGTAGTCGGCCAGTTGTTCAGCAATGTAAACCGAACGATGTTTACCACCGGTACAGCCAATCGCCACCGTCAGATAGCTACGATTGTTTGTTTCCAGCATAGGTAACCATAGCTCAAGGTAGCTGCGCGTCTGGTAGATAAAATTGTGAACTTCTGTGTGCCTGTCGAGGAACGCGGCCACGGGTTTATCAAGGCCGGTCATTGGACGCAGTTTTGGATCCCAGTGGGGGTTAGGCAGGAAGCGCACGTCGAAAACATAATCCGCATCGATAGGAATGCCGTGCTTAAAGCCGAAGGATTCGAACACCATTGTCAGTTCGCGCTCGCGTTTACCCAGCAAACGGGTTCGGAGCATTTCAGCCAGCTCGTGAACGGACATTTCAGATGTATCGACAATGAGGTCTGCACGAGAGCGCAATGGCTCCAGCAGGTCGCTCTCTTCGTCGATGGCGCTTTCCAGAGAGAGATTCTTACTGGAGAGCGGATGCAAACGGCGGGTATCGCTGTAACGACGGATCAGCGTGTTACGGTCAGCATCAAGGAACAGCAACTGAGGCGAAAACGAGTCAGGCAGGTTGCTCATCGCCTGTTCAAAGACTTCCGGTGATTCTGGCATGTTACGGACGTCGATACTGACGGCAGCAGACGTTTGTCGGTCCGCGAGCGTCCGGGCCAGGTCGGGCAGCAGCACAACCGGCAGGTTATCGACACAGTAAAAACCCATATCTTCAAGCGCGCGGAGGGCGACGGATTTCCCCGACCCTGAACGACCGCTGACGATCATCAGCACCATGTTCCGTTTCTCCTCAGGACAACAGATGTAAAGGACATCTCCCGGTTATGCATCATCCTGATTGCCTTCTGCTTCAGTGATAATTTGATATAACTCTTCATCACTTTGGGCTGAGCGCAGTCTACGGCAAATAGTTTTATCAGCCAGACGTTTAGCGACCAGCGAAAGCGTATGCAGATGGGTTTTGGTCTGGTCAGCAGGAACCAGCAGCGCGAAGAGGAGATCGACTGGCTGATTATCGATGGCGTCGAAGGCGATAGGCGTTTCGAGCTGCACAAATACACCGACGGCACGCAGGGTGTCTTCTTCCAGCTTACCATGCGGGATAGCAATGCCGTTGCCAATGCCAGTACTGCCCATTTTTTCGCGGGTCAGAATAGCTTCGAACACCACCTGTGACGGCAGGCCCAGCTGTTTTGCGGCCAGTTCACTGATGATTTCCAGCGCACGTTTTTTGCTCTGGCAGTGAACGCCACTACGGGTACATTCCTGGTTAAGGACATTGCTCAGTTGAAGAGCGGAATCGTTGTTCATCATAATTTCACCTAAGCGCTAACTGTACAAATGGCCTGTTGTGTTTCACAACAGGCCTTCCTGCACCCGTTAACTGCCCGGACAATTAGTGTTGTTTCAGTTTATCTTTATGTTTATTGAGCTGTCGCGCGAGCTTGTCAATCAAGCCGTCGATAGCAGCATACATGTCTTGCCCTTCCGCACTGGCATGGAGTTCACCCCCGTTCACGTGCAGGGTTGCATCCGAGATATGAGTCACTTTCTCCACTTTCAACACAATATAGACCTGGTTGATCCTTTCGAAATACTGTTCAAGTTTCGCGAACTTAGTGTTCACAAAATCACGTAAAGCATCAGTAATTTCGACGTTGTGTCCTGTGATGTTGAGCTGCATAGTGTCTTCCTTATCGGTTGTGTCAGACCAGTTGTTTACGCTGGTTAGACGGCGGAATGGATAAAGACTCTCGATACTTTGCAACAGTACGGCGTGCCACCATGATACCCTGATCGGACAGCATGGTGGTTAACTTACTGTCACTCAGTGGCTTCGCGGGATTCTCCGCGGCGATCAACTTCTTCACCAGTGCACGAATTGCCGTCGACGAGGCTTCGCCGCCGCCTTCGGTATTCACATGGCTGGAGAAGAAATACTTAAGCTCAAAAATACCGCGTGGACTGTGCAGATATTTCTGCGTTGTCACGCGGGAAATAGTTGATTCATGCATTTCGACGGCCTGGGCAATATCTGCCAGCACCATCGGTTTCATATACTCTTCGCCCTGCTCAAAGAACGCCTGCTGCTGCTCGACAATACAGCGGCTTACACGGAGCAGCGTATCATTTCTGCTCTCCAGACTTTTGATCAGCCATCGCGCTTCCTGAAGATTGCTACGAATATATTGATTGTCGGAGTCGTTGCGTGCGCTGGTGCACATGGAGGCGTACTGCTGGTTGATTTGCAGGCGAGGAATGCTGTCTGAATTCAATTCTACAACCCAGCGGTCGTTATGTTTTCTGACCAGCACATCCGGGATAACGTATTCGGGTTCGCTGGTCTGGATGGATTGGCCGGGGCGAGGATCGAGCGACTGGATAAGATTGACGGCTTCTTTCAACACCTCTTCTTTCAGGCGGGTGACGCGCATCAGTGTACGGAAGTCATGGTTTGCCAGCAGATCCAGATGATCGCTGATGATTAACCTGGCTTCTTCAATCCAGGGGGTCTCTTTGGCAAACTGAGAAAGCTGGATCAGCAAGCAGTCGCGCAGATCTTTCGCGGCCACGCCAACCGGGTCGAAGCGCTGAATACGCTTCAGAACCGCTTCAATTTCCTCGAGTTCGATCTCATCATCGCCGATGCTTTCAAGAATATCGTCCAGAGAAACGGTCAAATATCCGGTGTCATCAACGGCATCGACAATGGATGTCGCAATCGCACGATCGGTGTCAGAGAAGGGCGTTAACTCCACCTGCCACATAAGGTAATCCTGAAGCGACTGGGTAGTTTCGCCCTGATAGACCGGTAGCTCATCATCCTGGTAGTCCGCACGCGTCCCGGACGGGGTTCCTGCGGTGTAAATTTCATCCCAACTGGCATCCAAAGGCAGCTCGTCCGGCATCTCTTTTTGTTCGAGAGCATCAACGGTATCGAGCGTTTCGGTGTCCTGCGTTTGCTGAGTATCTACCTCGTCATGAAGATCGGTTTGCTCCAGCAACGGGTTGCTGTCCAGTGCTTGCTGGAGTTCCTGCTGAAGTTCTAACGTGGACAGTTGCAACAGGCGAATCGCTTGTTGTAGCTGTGGCGTCATCGCCAGTTGTTGGCTGAGCCTTAATTGCAAACCTTGCTTCATGTTCAGAGCATTTTTCTCCGGTGCGGCGTTACGTTACCTCTACCCTATCAGAGTCTGAAGTCTTCCCCAAGGTACACGCGCTTAACATGCTCATCTTCGAGGATCTGCGTCGGCGTACCATGGGCAATCAGATGGCCCTGGCTCACAATATAAGCGCGTTCACAAACGGCCAGCGTTTCACGGACGTTGTGGTCAGTGATCAGTACGCCAAGCCCGCTGTCACGCAGATGTTCAATAATACGTTTGATATCGATGACGGAAATAGGGTCAACGCCCGCGAAGGGTTCATCCAGCAGGATGAATTTCGGGTTTGCAGCCAGTGCGCGCGCAATCTCGACACGACGACGTTCACCGCCTGACAGTGCCTGGCCTAAGCTATCGCGCAGGTGTTCAATATGAAACTCTTCCATCAGTTCGTTAGCGCGATCCTGACGCTGCTCGCTCGACAGATCGTCGCGGATCTGCAAGACGGCCATCAGGTTATCGAAGACGCTTAAACGGCGGAAAATGGACGCTTCCTGAGGAAGATAGCCGATACCACGGCGCGCACGGGCGTGCAGCGGCAGAAGGCTGATATCTTCATCATCAATGACAATGTTGCCTGCATCACGCGGCACAATGCCCACCACCATGTAGAAGGTAGTGGTTTTACCCGCACCGTTAGGACCTAAAAGGCCAACAATTTCGCCGGAGTTGACGGACAGACTGACATCTTCCACGACGCGGCGGCCCTTATAGGCCTTAGCGAGATTTTTTGCAGTTAATGTTGCCATAACGAATTAGTTACTCTTCTTCTGTGCCGGGGCCTGGCTTTTGCCTTTATCTTGCAGCTGTGAAGGAACAAGCACGGTGGTAACGCGTTTGCCTTTCTCGCTGGAAGCCTGCATTTTTTGCTCTTTCACCAGATAGGTGATCTGGTCGCCGGTGATATTGCTGTCCAGCTGTTCCAGATAGGCGTTACCGGTCAGAATGACAAGATCCTTCGCCAGTTCATAGTGCATATGTGTGGCGTGGCCCTTCACCGGTTTACCGTTGTCCTGCATCTGGTAGAAGGTTGCCGGGTTGCCATAACCATCAATAATTTCTTTGCCTTGCTCGCCGCCCGGACGGGTAACGACCACTTTGTCGGCATTAATTTTGATGGTGCCCTGAGTCATGACGACGTTGCCGGTAAAGGTGACGACATTACCCTGCATATCGAGAGACTGAGTGTCAGATTCAATATGAATCGGCTGTTCGGTATCACCAGTCACAGCAAGTGCGGGAAGACTGGCTGCCAGCAGCGCGCTGGCGATAACAAAATTAAGGCTGAGTTTGTTTGTTTTGAATTTCATAAGAGGATCTAACCTTTTCAATCAGCTCGGCGTTTTTGCTGCGTAAGTTCCCGCGCATTCTCAGACCGCTGGAATTAAATGTTGTGCCATACAGTGTAACCAGATCTTGCGAAGTCACATCCTGGGTCACCAGGTTAATCTGGGCATTATCTGTTGTAATTTTACGCAGTTGAGAGTCAGCGGTCAGGGCGTTGACCTCAACATGACCATACAGATAAAGCATACGGTCATTTGTTAATTTTGCTCTGTCAGACTTAATCGACCACGTTGGCACTTTATCGGCATCAAATGTGGTCATTACCGGTTGGGTAAACCACGAGATACCATCATCTGAAAAATACTCAACATGCGTTGCAATCAGGCGATAGTTCAGCGCACCTTCTGGACTGTAAACCACCGTGTCACTGTGATCGCTTTTGTATGTTGGATCGCTATTGTTGAACACTTCCGGTTGTGTATCGTCACGGTCAGCGAGGTTTACGCCAATCAGTACCAGTGCGACAAGCGTTAGCAGAATGATAACCCAACGTCTGGTTTTACTCATATTGATTGCCCTTTGGCCTCTTCAAGCTTGCCCTGCGCCAGCAGAAGCAGATCGCAGACTTCACGTACGGCACCGCGACCGCCGTTGATATGGGTGACATAGTCAGCACGCGGTATCAACAGCGGATGGGCATCGGCTACCGCGATGCTCAGCCCCACTTCGGCCATCACCGGCCAGTCGATCAGATCGTCGCCAACATAGGCAACATGCTCAGGCGCGATGGACAGTTTCGCAAGCAAATCGTTGAATGCCAACATCTTGTCGGATTGTCCCTGATACAGATGGGTAATGCCCAACGTTTCGCAGCGGTCTTCTACAAGTTTAGCTTTTCGCCCGGTGATGATAGCAACTTCGATCCCGGATGTGAGCGCGCAGCGAATGCCATAACCGTCGCGAACATTGAATGCTTTTAGCTCTTCGCCATTATTGCCCATATAAATCAGGCCATCGGAGAGTACGCCATCAACATCCAGGATCAGCAGACGGATGTTTTCCGCCTTCGCCATCATGTCTGTACTTACTGGACCATAACAGGTTGCAAGGGATGCACCCGCATTACTCATTGTCTTATCCTTCATTACACTACGCCTGCGCGTAGAAGATCATGCATATGTACCACACCCAGCAGTTGGTCGCCATCGGCAACCATCACCGAGGTTATGTGGCGGGACTGCATCAGGTTCAGCACATCCACCGCCAGGGTGCCAGGACGAACGCGGATCCCTCCTGGTGTCATGACATCGGCGATACCTAACGTGCGGACATCCACGCCCATATCGAACACGCGGCGTAAGTCACCGTCAGTGAAAATCCCCTGAATCTTCATGAGATCGTCGCAAACAACCGTCATGCCGAGATTTTTGCGGGTAATTTCCAGTAACGCATCACGCAGTGAAGCGGCTTTACTTACATGCGGGATCTCATCGCCCGTGTGCATAATGTCGTTTACCCGGAGCAGCAACTTGCGCCCCAGCGCGCCGCCTGGATGAGAGAGCGCGAAATCTTCTGGCGTAAAACCACGAGCTTCGAGTAATGCCACCGCAAGCGCATCTCCCATGACCAGTGCGGCAGTGGTGCTGGACGTCGGGGCAAGACCCAATGGGCACGCTTCTTTTGGCACTTTGACGCACAGGTGAATATCTGCAGCGCGGGCCATGCTGCTTTCCGGGCGGCTGGTCATGCAAATCAGCGGCACGTGCAGCCTTTTCAACACTGGAATAAGCGCCAGGATCTCGTTCGATTCACCGGAATTCGACAGTGCAATGACCACATCCTGCGGCGTGACCATGCCCAGGTCGCCGTGTGCTGCTTCCCCAGGGTGAACAAAGAATGAAGAAGTCCCGGTACTGGCAAAAGTTGCGGCCATTTTGCGCCCAATATGACCAGACTTGCCCATTCCCATGACCACGACTTTGCCGGCACAGTAGAACATCTTCTCACATGCCAGACTAAAATCCTGATTAATGTACTGATCTAACTGCGCCAGACCTTCACGTTCAATCTCCAGAACGTCTTTGCCTGCTTTCTGAAAGTCAAAATCCGGCTGCAATTCTATTTGCGACATAATGCGTTTCCGTTTACCCAGAGAGAAGAGGCGAAAGCCAGTACAGCATCGCCATCCATACGATAAATCCACCTGTCAGTAGCGCGCCTGCGCCTTTACCAATCTGACGTTTCCGCCGCCAGCAGAGCAGGGCAAAAATAACACTGACCAGCAACATCACACCGTAATCGCGCGAAAATGCCAGCGGATTAAACGGCCCTGGCGATATCAATGCCGGTAAGCCGGTCACGATCGCGATATTGAAAATGTTAGAGCCGATAATATTGCCAATCGCGATATCATCCTCACCTTTACGCGCGCCGGCAATGGCGGTTGCCAGTTCCGGCAGGCTGGTACCGATAGCAATCACGGTCAGGCCGATGGTTAATTCGCTCATGGCGAAGGCGTTTGCCAGTACGGTGGCATTATCCACCACCATGCGGGTGGCCATTGGCATAATAATGAGCGCCACGCCAAGCCAAAGCAGCGCGACCGGTAACGTTCCTTCCCGCGGCAGCTCTGCTACCTGCTCACGAGTGAGGCTATCATTACCCTGTTTTTCGGCCTGGCGGGCGATTTTAACGATAAACAGCAGCCAAATTACCGCCAGCGCCAGTAAGAAAATGCCATCGCTATAGCTCAGCACCCCATCATAGAGCACATAGCCCGCCAACAGGCTTACGATTAACATTAGCGGCAATTCACGGCGCAGAACATCAGAATGCACGCGAAATGGGTGCAGCAATGCAGCCAGACCAAGAATCAGCAGGATATTGACGATGTTAGAACCTATGGCCGTGCCGATAGCGAGATTGATCTGGCCATGCAGCGATGCCGAGACGGACACGATAATTTCAGGAAGAGAAGTCCCGACGCTGACGACCGTCATCCCGATGATAATAGGCGGCACGCCAATTAGTCGGCACAATATTGATGCAGCGAATACCAAACGGTCAGCACTGTAGACCACCAAAAGTAAACCAATTATTAACAGTGCTGTTGCTAAAAGCATCAAAAGTCCTTTCTTCAGGTATACTCGCCGGTCCACTGCGCGTGAATTTTGGTGCTGCATACAGTCTAAGACGTAACGAATTCCTAATTTTGACTTTATGCGCCGGAAAAGTAAAACAAATGCCAGCTTTCGCTAACCTCAACGGCTATTATTCTGTAAAAATGTTGAGTTTAGGGCTGATTTAAGCGTCATGCTTAATGTGAATCAGGGTAAGAAAGGAAACATAAATGAGCCCCAATTTGGCGAATTTAGTCGATGTCCGTGGTGTCAGCTTTTCTCGCGGCAACCGATTGATATTTGATGATATTTCACTGACTGTACCCCGTGGCAAGATCACCGCCATTATGGGGCCGTCGGGAATCGGTAAAACGACCCTGTTGCGTCTTATCGGTGGGCAAATCCCGCCGGATAGTGGCGAGATCCTCTTTGACGGAGAGAACGTCCCGGAGATGTCGCGTTCGCGCTTGTATACTGTCCGCAAGCGCATGAGTATGCTCTTTCAGTCAGGGGCATTATTCACCGATATGAATGTCTTTGATAACGTGGCCTACCCACTGCGCGAGCACACCAATCTGCCGTATGAATTACTGAAAAGTACGGTCATGATGAAACTCGAAGCCGTTGGCCTTCGCGGGGCTGCCAAATTGATGCCATCAGAGCTTTCTGGTGGTATGGCGCGCCGTGCCGCACTGGCGCGTGCCATTGCGTTAGAACCCGATTTAATCATGTTCGACGAACCTTTTGTCGGGCAGGACCCTATCACCATGGGCGTTCTGGTGAAGTTAATCTCTGAACTGAACAGTGCGCTTGGCGTCACCTGTATCGTGGTTTCTCACGATGTACCGGAAGTGCTGAGTATTGCTGATTACGCCTATATTGTGGCAGACAAAAGGATCGTCGCGCACGGTGGTGCTCAGGCACTACAGGATAATTGCGATCCGCGAGTACGGCAGTTCCTGGACGGTATCGCAGACGGCCCGGTGCCGTTCCGTTATCCATCGGGCGACTATCGTGACGATTTATTGGGAATAGGGAGTTAAGCCACTCATGCTGTTAAATGCGTTGGCCGCTCTGGGACACCGTGGCGTAAAAACCATCAGGACGTTCGGGCGTGCCGGATTGATGTTATTCAATGCGCTGGTTGGCAAACCGGAATTCCGTAAGCACGCGCCTTTGCTGGTGCGACAGCTCTACAATGTCGGCGTTTTGTCGATGGTCATTATTATCGTTTCTGGCCTGTTTATTGGCATGGTACTGGGGTTGCAGGGCTATCTTGTGCTCACAACCTACAGCGCAGAGACCAGCCTTGGGATGCTGGTGGCACTCTCGCTGCTGCGCGAACTGGGCCCGGTTGTTGCCGCGCTCCTGTTTGCCGGGCGTGCCGGGTCAGCGTTAACCGCTGAAATTGGCCTGATGCGTGCCACCGAGCAGTTATCCAGTATGGAGATGATGGCGGTCGATCCTCTGCGCCGTGTGATTTCCCCGCGTTTTTGGGCGGGCGTGATTTCACTGCCGCTGCTCACTATCCTGTTCGTTGCGGTCGGGATCTGGGGGGGCTCGCTGGTTGGCGTACACTGGAAAGGCATTGATGCCGGGTTCTTCTGGTCTGCCATGCAGGATGCTATCGACCTGCGGATGGACCTGGTTAACTGTCTGATTAAGAGCGTGGTATTTGCTATTACGGTCACCTGGATTGCGTTGTTCAACGGTTACGATGCCATCCCGACGTCGGCGGGCATTAGCCGTGCAACTACACGTACTGTCGTACATTCGTCGCTGGCCGTACTGGGTCTGGATTTTGTGCTCACCGCACTGATGTTTGGGAATTGAGTTCATGCAAACGAGAAAAAATGAAATTTGGGTCGGCGTGTTTCTGTTGCTGGCACTGTTGGCTGCGCTGTTCATCTGTCTGAGAGCTGCGGATATCACGTCTATTCGCACCGAACCGACATATCGCCTCTATGCAACGTTCGACAACATCGGCGGCCTGAAAGCGCGCTCACCGGTGCGTATTGGCGGCGTGGTTATTGGTCGCGTGGCGGACATCACGCTGGACGAGAAAACCTATCTGCCGCGTGTCGCGATGGATATCGAAGAGCGTTACAACCATCTTCCGGACACCAGTTCGCTGTCGATTCGTACCTCCGGCCTGTTGGGTGAACAATATCTGGCACTTAACGTTGGCTTTGAAGATCCTGAACTGGGAACGACTATCCTTAAAGACGGTAGCGTCATTCAGGATACGAAATCAGCCATGGTGCTGGAAGATATGATTGGTCAGTTCCTTTACAGCAGTAAAGGCGGTGACGACAAGAAAACTGACGGTGCGCCAGCACAAAGTGAAGGCCATACTGACGCCGCGCCAGCCCCAGACGCGACGAATTCATCTCAGGAGAAGTAATTCATGTTTAAACGACTGTTCATGGTTGCCATGCTGGTGATTGCCCCTCTGACCGCAGCACATGCTGCCGATTTGAGTAACCCGTACAAACAGATGGATGAGGCCGCGAAAAAGACCTTCGATCGCCTTAAAAACGAACAACCTAAAATTCGTGCTAACCCGGATTATCTGCGTGAAGTGGTTGATCAGGAACTGCTGCCTTATGTGCAGATTAAATACGCGGGTGCTCTTGTGCTGGGTCGTTACTACAAAGATGCGACGCCTGCACAGCGTGATGCTTACTTTGCTGCGTTCCGTGAATACCTGAAACAGGCTTACGGTCAGGCGCTGGCAATGTATCACGGTCAAACCTATCAAATTGCGCCTGAACAGCCTCTGGGCGATGCGACTATTGTGCCAATTCGTGTGACCATTCTTGACCCTAACGGTCGTCCGCCTGTTCGCCTGGACTTCCAGTGGCGTAAAAACTCCCAGACAGGTAACTGGCAGGCGTACGACATGATTGCAGAAGGGGTGAGCATGATTACCACCAAGCAAAATGAATGGAGCGACCTGCTGCGTACCAAAGGCATTGATGGCCTGACCGCGCAGTTGCAGTCCATCTCGCGTCAGAAAATTTCCCTGGACGAGAAAAAGTAATGCAACAGCAACTGAGCTGGTCGCGCGAAGGTGAGACGTTGTTGTTGTCTGGCGAGCTTGATCAGGATTTGCTGAACCCGTTATGGGATGCTCGCAACGATGCCATGAAAGGCGTTACGCTGATTGATTTGACCGGTGTTTCACGCGTGGATACGGCAGGAATCGCCCTGTTAGTGCATCTTGTTGCGGAAGGCAAAAAGCAGGGGCTCACGGTTACACTGGCGGGTGCCAGCGATAATGTGATGACTCTTGCGCAGCTCTACAATTTGCCGGAAGACGTACTACCTCGTTAATATTTTCAAAGCGTTAATTCTGAAAGCCCCGACTGTTTCATCGTTGGGGCTTTTTGCTTGTTTAAGACAACGCTACTTTGCTCTAAGATGTTGGGCTTGTTTTCACTATCTGATGATGTAGAACCCATGGAAAATAATGAAATCCAGGCAGTGCTGATGAATGCACTCTCCCTTCAGGAAGCCCACGTCTCTGGCGATGGCAGTCACTTCCAGGTTATTGCTGTGGGTGAGATCTTCGACGGAATGAGCCGCGTGAAGAAACAGCAGGCTGTGTACGCGCCGCTGATGGAATACATTGCGGATAACCGCATCCACGCCCTGTCGATTAAAGCGTTCACCCCGCAAGAGTGGGCTCGCGATCGCAAACTAAACGGTTTTTGAGCTGAGGGCTATAGGCCCGCAGCACGGTTGAATTTATAAGAGAGCAAAATCATGGATAAATTTCGTGTGCAGGGGCCTACGCGCCTCCAGGGCGAAGTCACAATTTCTGGCGCGAAAAACGCTGCACTGCCAATCCTTTTTGCGGCGCTGCTCGCAGAAGAGCCGGTAGAGATCCAGAACGTACCGAAGCTGAAAGATATCGACACGACCATGAAGCTGCTCGGCCAGCTGGGCACTAAAGTTGAGCGCAACGGTTCCGTCTGGCTCGATGCCAGCAACGTGAATAACTTTTCTGCACCATACGACCTGGTCAAAACCATGCGTGCTTCCATCTGGGCGCTAGGCCCGCTGGTGGCGCGTTTTGGTCAGGGTCAGGTTTCTCTGCCGGGTGGTTGTGCGATCGGCGCGCGTCCGGTTGACCTGCACATCTTTGGTCTGGAAAAACTGGGCGCTGAGATCAAGCTGGAAGAAGGTTACGTTAAAGCCTCTGTAAACGGTCGCCTGAAGGGCGCGCACATTGTCATGGACAAAGTGAGTGTGGGCGCAACGGTGACCATTATGTCTGCGGCTACGCTTGCAGAAGGCACCACTATCATCGAAAACGCCGCGCGTGAGCCGGAAATCGTTGATACCGCAAACTTCCTCGTTGCACTGGGTGCGAAAATCACGGGGCAGGGTACTGACCGCATCACCATCGAAGGCGTTGAGCGTCTGGGCGGCGGTGTTTACCGCGTGCTGCCAGACCGTATCGAAACCGGTACTTTCCTGGTCGCAGCAGCCATTTCTGGCGGCAAAATTATTTGCCGTAACGCTCAGCCTGATACGCTGGACGCTGTGCTGGCGAAACTGCGTGAAGCAGGTGCCGATATCGAAGTGGGTGAAGACTGGATTAGCCTGGACATGCATGGTAAGCGCCCTAAAGCCGTTACCGTTCGCACCTCGCCACATCCGGCATTCCCGACCGATATGCAGGCGCAGTTCACGCTGCTGAACCTGGTTGCTGAAGGGACGGGTGTTATCACCGAAACTATCTTCGAAAACCGCTTTATGCACGTACCGGAACTTATCCGTATGGGCGCACATGCAGAAATCGAAAGTAACACCGTGATTTGCCATGGCGTTGAGAAACTGTCTGGTGCACAGGTGATGGCAACCGATCTTCGCGCGTCTGCGAGTCTGGTTCTGGCGGGTTGTATTGCTGAAGGCACAACGGTGGTGGATCGTATTTATCACATCGATCGCGGCTATGAGTGTATTGAAGACAAACTGCGCGCGCTGGGTGCCAATATCGAGCGTGTGAAGGGCGAGTAATCGTTCCGGCAGCCCCCTGCCAGAGATGACCGGGGGGTTGCTGTTCCTGTCAAAACCTGAGGGTCAGTTTTGATCCTCTTGCTTACTCTTTTTCTGGCGCATCATGCGTGTTCTGTCGATAAATTCGTGAGTGATGGGATCGTGGTAACGCGATGGCCAGATTATCCACGGGTCGGTTTCCAGTGCAATTGCGATAATTAATTCGCCCTTTGGCCATGGGCGAGTGAGTGCATTTGCTAGCGTAGAGGAACTCAGTCCGCTGCGACGCGATTCTGCTGCCAGCGATGTCCCTTTTTTGCGGAGTGCCGCAATAATATCGGCCGAGTGCCAGTCGATAAATTTCATATCCATAGTGCTGTCCTTGTGTGCGTATACGTCCGAGCCAGTTCTCTTGAAATGACAGCGTTACTATACCTTCTTCGAACAGCCGTTCTAAAAAGTTCGCATTACTGGAAGCAATATTCAGAATAAGACATAGCTTTATTCATGCGGCCTGTAAGCTGATGTTTTAACGTGAATATGAAATTTACAGGCGCTTATTGGAAGCTCCCCGTGAAGCACACGGGGAGAAGATGGCGTGTTAACGATCACGCTGAACGGCGATGTGGGCAAGGCCGATCAGAGCATCCCGCCATGGGCTGTCTGGGATGACCTGGAGCGCTTCAATGGCTTTATCTGCCTCTTCCTCTGCACGCTGGCGCGTCCAGTCAAGGGAACCACAGATAGCCATTGTTTCCAGTACAGGTTCCAGAAGATGTCGACCATTTCCCTGCTCGATCGCTTCACGGATCATTTGTGCCTGCTCCGGGGTACCATTGCGCATGGCATGGAGCAGCGGTAGGGTCGGTTTGCCTTCGTTCAGGTCATCACCGACATTTTTACCGAGCGTTTCGCCATCCGCACTGTAATCCAGTAAATCGTCAATCAGCTGGAATGCGGTGCCAAGATAGCGACCATAGTCCTGTAATCCGCGCTCCTGAGCCTCTGAGCATCCCGCCAGGATACCAGAGCACTGCGCTGCAGCTTCAAACAGACGTGCCGTTTTGCTGTAAATTACGCGCATGTAGTTTTCTTCGGTGATGTCAGGGTCGTTGACGTTCATCAGTTGCAGCACTTCACCTTCGGCAATGACGTTCACGGCTTCAGACATCACTTCCAGTACTTTCAGCGAGCCCAGACGGGTCATCATCTGGAAGGCGCGGGTATAAATAAAATCCCCCACCAGAACGCTGGCAGCGTTGCCAAATGCGGCGTTTGCCGTGGCTTTACCACGACGCATGTCTGATTCATCCACTACGTCGTCATGAAGAAGAGTCGCAGTGTGGATAAATTCGATCAGTGCCGCGATGGAGACGTGCGCATTTCCCTGATAGCCAACAGCTCTCGCCGCCAGAATAGCTATCATCGGGCGAATACGTTTGCCGCCGCCACTGACGATGTAATAGCCCAACTGATTGATCAGCTGAACGTCAGAGTTGAGTTGCTCCAGGATTGCTGCATTTACACCCGCCATATCTTGCGCGGTTAACTCGTTGATTTTTTCTAAATTCATCGCAAAAGCCGGGCTTTTTATCCTGTTTATCCCACATCAAATGGGTTAACGAAGGGTTTCGGTTTATCAAAAGTATTGCTGATTGTACTGAAAAAACGGCTCAGATAAACGTTACCGTACGTGTTGTGTTTTTTTTCTTCATGTATTGATGGTAGCACTTGTCAAAGGCTCGCGTTTTGCGTAATATTCGCGCCCTATTGTGAATATTTATAGCGCACTCTGATTCATACGAGGACGTGCGCGGAAGCGGAGTTTATATGTACGCGGTTTTCCAAAGTGGTGGTAAACAACACCGAGTAAGCGAAGGTCAGACCGTTCGCCTGGAAAAGCTGGACATCGCAACTGGCGAATCTGTTGAGTTCGCTGAAGTTCTGATGATCGCAAACGGTGAAGAAGTCAAAATCGGCGTTCCTTTCGTTGATGGCGGCGTTATCAAAGCTGAAGTTGTTGCACACGGTCGTGGCGAGAAAGTTAAAATCGTTAAGTTTCGTCGTCGTAAGCACTACCGTAAGCAGCAGGGCCACCGTCAGTGGTTCACTGATGTGAAAATTACTGGCATCAGCGCCTAAGACCTGAGGAGAGATTTAAATGGCACATAAAAAGGCTGGCGGCTCCACACGTAACGGTCGCGATTCAGAAGCTAAACGCCTGGGCGTTAAGCGTTTCGGTGGCGAATCCGTTCTGGCGGGTAGCATCATTGTTCGTCAACGTGGTACCAAATTCCACGCTGGCAACAACGTAGGTTGCGGTCGTGACCACACTCTGTTTGCTAAAGCAGACGGTAAAGTGAAATTTGAAGTTAAAGGCCCGAACAACCGTAAATATATCAGCATCGTTGCTGAGTAAGGTTTTCTCGGTCCGGTAACGGATTAAAGCCCCGCACCCTGTTGCGGGGCTTTTTACATTGGAAACCCGGTAATTTTTTCTGTAGGGAAAACGGGCATGAAGCAGCAGGCCGGCATTGGTATTCTTTTGGCGCTCACTACCGCGATGTGCTGGGGTGCATTGCCAATTGCAATGAAGCAGGTACTGGAAGTGATGGAACCGCCTACGGTGGTGTTTTATCGCTTTCTGATGGCAAGCATTGGCCTCGGAGCCATCCTTGCTGTCAAAGGTAAGCTTCCGCCATTGCGACTCTTCCGCAAACCGCGTTGGCTGGTGTTGTTGGCTATCGCAACGGGCGGTCTGTTTGGCAACTTCATTCTGTTCAGTTCTTCCCTGCAATATCTTAGCCCCACGGCATCGCAGGTGATTGGCCAACTTTCACCGGTAGGCATGATGGTTGCCAGCGTCTTCATCCTGAAAGAGAAGATGCGTGGTACACAGGTCATTGGGGCAAGTATGCTGCTCTGCGGTCTGGTGATGTTCTTCAACACCAGCCTGATTGAGATTTTTACCAGACTGACGGATTACACCTGGGGTGTGATTTTCGGTGTGGGTGCAGCAACGGTCTGGGTGAGTTATGGCGTCGCGCAAAAGGTGTTATTGCGTCGTCTTGCCTCACAGCAGATCCTCCTTTTGCTGTACACTTTATGTACACTAGCATTAGTGCCGTTAGCTAAACCGGGTGTGATCACCCAGCTTAGTGACTGGCAACTGGCGTGCCTCATTTTTTGTGGCTTGAATACGCTGGTCGGTTATGGCGCGCTGGCCGAAGCAATGGCGCGCTGGCAGGCAGCGCAGGTGAGCGCGTTAATCACGCTGACTCCGCTGTTTACGCTGTTATTTTCAGATTTGTTATCAATGGCCTGGCCCGATGTCTTCGTCAGACCGATGCTCAACATGTTGGGTTATCTCGGTGCGTTTGTCGTGGTTGCGGGCGCGATGTATTCCGCCATTGGTCATCGTCTTTGGGGACGTTGGCGCAAAAATGAAGCGGTAGTAGTAGAAGTCCCCCGCTCAGGCGAATGATTTACGGAGAGTAAAATGAAGTTTGTTGATGAAGCAACGATCCTGGTCGTAGCAGGTGATGGCGGCAATGGTTGTGTAAGCTTCCGCCGTGAAAAATATATTCCACGTGGCGGCCCTGACGGCGGCGACGGTGGTGATGGTGGTGACGTGTGGTTAGAGGCGGATGAGAACCTCAACACGCTGATCGACTACCGTTTCGAAAAATCTTTCCGCGCAGAGCGTGGCCAGAATGGCCAGAGCCGTGACTGTACCGGTAAACGTGGTAAAGACGTCAACATCAAGGTTCCGGTCGGTACGCGTGTTATCGATCAGGGCACAGGTGAAACCATGGGCGATATGACCAAACACGGTCAGCGCCTGCTGGTTGCTAAAGGTGGTTGGCACGGTCTGGGTAACAGCCGTTTTAAATCATCCGTTAACCGTGCTCCACGTCAGAAAACCATGGGTACACCGGGTGATACGCGTGAGCTGCAGCTGGAACTGATGCTGCTGGCAGACGTGGGGATGCTGGGGATGCCAAACGCCGGTAAATCGACCTTTATCCGCGCGGTATCTGCAGCCAAGCCAAAAGTGGCGGATTATCCGTTTACCACGCTGGTACCAAGCCTGGGCGTTGTCCGTATGGACCACGAGAAGAGCTTTGTCGTCGCTGATATTCCAGGTTTGATCGAGGGTGCAGCAGAAGGCGCAGGACTGGGTATTCGCTTCCTGAAACACCTTGAGCGCTGCCGTGTACTGCTGCACATTATTGATATTAACCCTATCGATGAATCCGATCCGGTTGAAAACGCCCGTATCATTATTGGCGAACTGGAAAAATACAGCGAAAAACTCGCAGGTAAACCGCGCTGGCTGGTCTTCAACAAGATCGACCTGATGGATAAAGCAGAAGCCGAAGCAAAAGCCAAAGCGATTGCCGAAGCGATGGGTTGGGAAGAGAAATACTACCTGATCTCTGCTGCGAGCCAGGTTGGCGTGAAAGATCTCTGCTGGGATGTGATGACCTTTATCATCGAGAACCCAATTGTTCAGGCGGAAGAAGCGAAGCAGCCTGAAAAAGTTGAGTTCATGTGGGATGACTACCATCGTCAACAGCTCGAAGAGCTGGAAGCGGAAGACGATGATGAAGACTGGGACGATGACTGGGATGAAGACGACGAAGAAGGTGTCGAGTTCATCTACAAGCACTAATCTCTGTATAAGCCCCCTGCACAGGGGGCTTTTTTTTAGCTCAGCATTGAAGGTAACCAGCAGCTGGCGATTAAGCCACCTTCCGGGCCGTTCTCAAGCGTCAGCCTGCCGTGGTGGAGCTGGACAATACGCTGGACGATACTCAGCCCCAGACCGCTTCCTCCGTAACGCTGATCAAGGCGCCGGAAAGGTTCGGTGATCGATTGCCGGTGTGCCTCATCAATACCAGGCCCCTGATCGATAACACTTACCTGAGTACCATCGTCTTGCTGTGTGATTCTGACAGTAATCGTCGTTCCTGTTGGGCTGTAGCGTGCAGCATTCTCCAGCAGGTTCCTGAGCATCAGACGCAACAGAACGGCATCGCCCTGTACGGTCAGGGGACTTTTCTCCGGCCAAATCACCTTATGTTCTTTGGCTTCATGCTCAAGCCCGAGTGGCGCGATAATATTCTCCGTCCAGACCAGAGTATCGTAGTGTCCACTGGCCAACGCCTGCCCGGCTCGGGCCAGCATCAGCAATTGCTCTACCGTGTGCATCAGCTGATCGATGCGGCTAATTAAAGTCTTCGCCTGTGCAGAGCCCGCCTGTGCCATCAGCTCCAGGTGCAGCCTTATCCCTGCAAGCGGTGTACGCAACTCATGGGCCGCGTCTGCGGTGAACAGCCGCTCCTGCTGGATGGTATGATCCAGACGGGCGAGCAGTTGATTGAGTGATGTGGTGACCGCGCCAATCTCTTCCATATCGGAATACATCGGCAGGGGGGTGAGATTATCCGCCGAGCGATTGGCAAGGCTATCTCGCAGTTGATTAAGCGGCCGTGTTATCCAGGTCACTGCCCAGAAAGAGAAAAGCAGGGTAAAGCTGACCATGACCAGAGACGGCACCAGCAGCGAGGCAATGGCTTCACGGATCTCTTTTTCAACATGGTTGTTTCGCGCTTTCGCAGACAACGTCTCACTGACCAGAAAGCTGATCTGTTCACGGCTTTCATGCCACAGCCAGACAACGCTTATCAGCTGGAAAAACAACAGAATAACCGCCAGCAGAACCATCAGTCGCCGACGCATACTGTTCATTTCTGGCTCTCCAGGCGATAACCCACGCCGCGAACGGTTTTAATCCTGTCTTTGCCAAGCTTACGGCGCAAATTATGGATATGCACTTCAAGTGTGTTTGAACCAGGGTCATCCTGCCAGGAGTAGATGTCTTGCTGGAGCGTTTCCCGGTGTACTGTCTGGCCGCTTCGCATAATAAGGCGCGTCAGCAGCGCAAACTCTTTAGGGGTGACTTCAACGGGCTGTAAATTACGCAGCACCTGCTGTGTTTGTAGATTCAGCGTGATATCGCCATCCGTCAGCAGGTTATCGCTATGGCCCTGATAGCGGCGGATAAGCGCCCGCGCACGCGCCTGAAGCTCAGCGAGAGCAAAAGGTTTAACCAGATAATCATCTGCGCCAGAGTCGAGACCGTTGATCCGGTCTTCGAGTGAATCACGTGCGGTGAGGATCAGGACCGGGTTTGAAATACCGCGACGGCGCCACTGACTTAGCAACGTTGCGCCGTCTTTATCGGGTAAACCTAAATCGAGGATCACCAGGCTATATTCACCGCTTTGGATCAAGGAATCTGCTTCAGCAGCGGTCGCTGCACAGTCCAGCGCATAGCCTTCGTTAGCCAGCGCCAGTGACAGTCCTTCCTGCAATAACAGATCGTCTTCAACAATAAGTAATTTCATCACTAATTATTCTGATAGATGTCTTTGTAAAGCCGGCTCTCAAACCGAACCAGCGGAATACGGCGATTGCGCTGATCGGTCGGTTCAACAGCATAGCCTGAGAGGTACTGCACGAATGCCATGCGTTGCCCGCTGGCGGTGGTGATAAAACCGGCAAGGTTGTATACCCCTTGCAATGAACCTGTTTTGGCTGAGACTTTGCCGTCTACGCCAGCAGCGTGAAGCCCGGCGCGGTACTGAAGTGAACCATCATGCCCGGCGAGGGGCAGCATCGAAATAAAGTTTAGCTCAGAGTCATGTTGTGCAATGTACTGAAGTACTTGCATCATGGTTGCAGGGGAGATCAAGTTATGACGTGATAACCCGGAACCATCAACGGCGATGGTATTACCAAGATCAACTCCGGCTTGCTGACGTAAAATCTGACGAACCGCATCGGAACCCGCGCGCCAGGTGCCGGGAACGCCGAAACGAGCATGACCAATCATTCTGAAGACGGTATCGGCAATCATGTTGTCTGATTTTTTCAGCATGATTTTCAGCAGGTCGTGAAGCGGTGCAGACTGCTTGCTGGCGATCACCGTGCCGGGTTGATTGACTTGTGTCTGGCGCAGCAGCGTTCCGGTGTAGGTAATCCCGGCCTGCTTAAGCTCGTCTTTAATAATGGCTCCGGCATAACTTGCGCCATCCTGAATAGCGAAAGCCAGCGGAAGAGGGTCTGCGCGTTGCGTCAGGCAGCCGGTAAGCGTGAAGCGGTTAAGATCGCCTGGTACAACGTCGAGCTCGCAATACTGTGCATCTGGCGAGCCTTTTGCCAGTGTGCGAACCTGGCTAAACATTGTCACCGGGTAATATGACGCCACACGGATAAACGCTAAATCATCTGGTTTTGGGGCGCTATAGAGCGACACTGAGAAGCAGTTACGATCAACAATGGCTGCAGCTGGTGGGGCGCTAAAACACTGAGTCATGTCGTTCCAGGGCCAGCCAGGTGCTTTATCATGGCTGGCAAAAATGGAGGTGTCTATGAGGACATTGCCTTCAATCTTCTGGACACCAGATTTTTTCAGTACCGCAACCATGTTGCGAATATCCTGGCGTTTTAACGTCGGATCGCCGCCAAATCGGGCGATCAAGTCACCTTTCAGCACGCCGCTATCGACATTACCTTTGCTTTCAAGCGTAGTGGTAAAGCGGAAGTCTGGGCCAAGCTGAAGCAGGGCGGCAAGTCCAGTGATAACCTTCTGGGTACTGGCTGGCAGTGCCATTTGCTGACTGTGATAGTCAATATCAGGCGTCTGAGCCCCGACCTTTTGCACGATCAGTGCAAGGTTGGCACCTGCGGGCAGCTGATTAATGTACTCATCAACATTCGCGGCCTGGACGGTGAACGTTAAACTGGTAGTCAATCCGATGATAAATCTGGAAAATCGCATAATCTCGCGCTAACAACCCGGAAACAAACCGCCATACTACGGCGCAACCCCCTGCAAAGTAAACGATGACCCATAGTGAACTTCGCGGTAAAATGCGTATCAAATTGAAAAATTGCTGCTGACCTGGGCTTTGCTTCCGGGTCGGTTTTCTTTTTGCTTCTGGCCCGCACATGGTTATGACTTACGTGGGCACAGGGGTGGGGCGGGTCATGTCGCTCCCAACAGGAATGTTTAAGAGGTATAACAAATGCAAGCTATTCCGATGACCTTACGTGGTGCCGAAAAACTGCGCGAAGAACTGGATTTCCTGAAATCCGTCCGTCGTCCTGAAATCATCGCCGCTATTGCGGATGCGCGTGAGCATGGCGACCTGAAAGAGAATGCCGAATACCACGCCGCGCGTGAGCAGCAGGGCTTCTGTGAAGGACGTATTAAAGATATCGAAGCGAAGCTGTCTAATGCGCAGGTTATCGATATCACTAAAATGCCGAACAATGGCCGCGTTATCTTTGGTGCTACCGTCAATGTACTGAACCTGGATACCGAAGAAGAACAGACTTATCGCATCGTGGGTGACGATGAGGCTGATTTTAAACAGAACCTGATCTCTGTGAATTCACCGATTGCGCGTGGCCTGATCGGTAAAGAGCAGGATGATGTTGTTAACATCCGTACGCCAGGTGGCGAAGTGGAATACGAAATTATCAAGGTCGAGTACCTGTAATTCGCATCTCCGCTAAGATGTTGATACATTGTAAAGAAAGGAAAAAGGCCGCATAGCGGCCTTTTATCAACTCAAGGAGCGTGGCATTTTGCTCACCTGCTGAAAGAAATCCCTCGTTTTACACAGAAAATGTGTTTGATTCAGGATATTCTTAGCGTGGCAGCGAGATTTTACGCTCTTTAGATGGGCGATAGAGCACCAGCGTTTTACCGATGACCTGTACATTACAGGCGCCGGTTTCGCGCACGATGGCTTCCACGATCAGGTTTTTAGTGTCTCGGTCTTCAGAGGCGATTTTCACCTTGATCAGCTCGTGGTGTTCCAGCGCTTGTTCAATCTCGGCAAGCACCCCTTCGGTCAAACCATTGTTGCCAAGCATGACTACAGGCTTGAGCGGATGTGCCAGACCTTTAAGGTGCTGTTTTTGTTTAGTACTCAGATTCATCGTATATTTTTGCTTACGTTGGGATTGAAAACGGTTCATTCTACCGCCATCTCCCTAATATCGCCAAATAGCTGCGTAGAAATTTACGTCGCAGGCAAGCAACGATGAACCAGGACGGAAATGTTAAATGACAGGTAAAAAGCGTTCTGCCAGTTCCAGCCGCTGGCTTCAGGAACACTTTAGCGATAAATATGTTCTTCAGGCGCAGAAAAAAGGGTTGCGTTCCCGCGCCTGGTTTAAACTTGATGAAATACAGCAAAGTGACAAACTTTTTAAGCCGGGAATGACTGTTGTCGACCTCGGTGCGGCACCTGGCGGATGGTCGCAGTATGCGGTAACGCAGATTGGCGGCGCGGGCCGAATCATCGCATGTGATCTTTTACCAATGGATCCCATCGTCGGTGTGGACTTCCTTCAGGGCGATTTTCGTGATGAATTAGTGCTGAAAGCGTTACTTGATCGTGTAGGTGATAGTAAGGTCCAGGTTGTCATGTCTGATATGGCGCCAAATATGTGCGGAACACCGGCGGTGGATATCCCCCGTGCCATGTATCTGGTGGAGCTAGCGTTAGAAATGTGTCGTGATGTTCTAGCGCCTGGTGGTAGTTTTGTTGTGAAGGTGTTTCAGGGCGAAGGTTTCGAGGAGTACCTTAAGGAAATTCGCTCCCTGTTTGCGAAGGTCAAAGTTCGTAAGCCGGACTCTTCCCGGGCTCGTTCCCGAGAAGTGTATATTGTAGCGACCGGGCGAAAATGATAACCGGTGGATTTCAAACGAAAGTTTGAATGAAACTGAATATTGAGTATCCTGACGCTGTTTTTAACACAGTTGTAATGTGAGGTTAATCCCTTGAGTGACATGGCGAAAAACCTAATACTCTGGCTGGTCATTGCCGTTGTGCTGATGTCAGTATTCCAGAGCTTTGGGCCCAGCGAGTCGAATGGCCGCAAGGTGGATTATTCTACCTTCCTGCAAGAGGTCAATCAGGACCAGGTTCGCGAAGCGCGTATCAACGGACGTGAGATCAACGTTACCAAGAAAGATAGTAACCGTTACACGACCTACATCCCGGTGAACGATCCTAAGCTGCTTGATAACCTCCTGACCAAAAACGTCAAGGTGGTAGGCGAGCCGCCAGAAGAACCAAGCCTGCTGGCTTCTATCTTCATCTCCTGGTTCCCGATGCTGCTTCTTATTGGCGTCTGGATCTTCTTTATGCGCCAGATGCAGGGCGGCGGTGGCAAAGGTGCCATGTCGTTCGGTAAGAGTAAGGCGCGTATGCTGACGGAAGACCAGATCAAAACCACTTTTGCTGATGTCGCAGGTTGTGACGAAGCGAAAGAAGAGGTGGGTGAACTGGTAGAATACCTGCGTGAGCCGAGCCGTTTCCAGAAACTGGGCGGTAAGATCCCGAAAGGCGTTCTGATGGTGGGGCCTCCGGGTACCGGTAAAACCCTGCTGGCAAAAGCCATTGCGGGTGAAGCAAAGGTGCCGTTCTTTACTATTTCAGGTTCTGACTTCGTTGAAATGTTTGTGGGTGTCGGTGCATCTCGTGTGCGTGACATGTTCGAGCAGGCCAAGAAGGCAGCACCGTGCATTATCTTCATCGATGAAATCGACGCCGTAGGCCGCCAGCGTGGCGCGGGTCTGGGTGGCGGTCACGATGAACGTGAACAGACGCTGAACCAGATGCTGGTTGAGATGGACGGCTTTGAAGGTAACGAAGGTATCATCGTTATCGCGGCAACTAACCGTCCAGACGTACTTGACCCAGCGCTGCTGCGTCCAGGCCGTTTCGACCGTCAGGTTGTGGTTGGTCTGCCGGATGTTCGTGGCCGTGAACAGATTCTGAAAGTTCACATGCGTCGCGTACCGTTGGCACCAGATATCGATGCGGCAATCATTGCGCGTGGTACTCCGGGCTTCTCCGGTGCGGATCTGGCGAACCTGGTCAACGAAGCTGCACTGTTTGCTGCTCGTGGTAACAAGCGCGTGGTGTCCATGGTGGAATTCGAAAAAGCGAAGGACAAAATCATGATGGGTGCGGAACGCCGCTCCATGGTGATGACGGAAGCGCAAAAAGAGTCCACGGCTTACCACGAAGCAGGTCACGCGATTATCGGTCGCCTGGTGCCGGAACACGACCCGGTACATAAAGTGACGATTATTCCTCGTGGTCGTGCTCTGGGGGTAACATTCTTCCTGCCGGAAGGTGATGCAATCAGCGCCAGCCGTCGGAAACTGGAAAGTCAGATTTCTACCCTGTACGGCGGTCGTCTGGCTGAAGAGATTATCTACGGTGTGGAGCATGTTTCTACCGGTGCGTCCAACGACATTAAAGTCGCGACTAACCTGGCGCGTAACATGGTGACTCAGTGGGGCTTCTCCGACAAACTCGGTCCACTGCTGTATGCAGAGGAAGAGGGTGAAGTGTTCCTGGGCCGTTCTGTTGCGAAAGCGAAACATATGTCCGATGAGACTGCACGTATCATCGATCAGGAAGTGAAAGCACTGATTGAACGTAACTACGGTCGCGCTCGTGAAATCCTGAACGACAATCTGGATATTCTGCATTCGATGAAAGATGCGCTCATGAAATATGAGACTATCGATGCTCCACAGATTGACGACCTGATGGCACGCCGCGAAGTGCGTCCTCCAGCAGGCTGGGAAGATCCAGGCGCTTCCAACAATTCTGACAATAATGGCACCCCACGTGCTCCGCGTCCGGTTGATGAACCGCATACGCAGAACCCGGGCAACACCATGTCAGAACAGTTGGGCGACAAGTAAGCCTCTGCTGTTGATGATATTGTCTGTACCTGAAACCCTGGAGCTTGCTCCGGGGTTTTTCTTTTTTGTTAACCCACTTTAATACCAGGGATTTCGCCATGAAACTTTTCGCCCAGGACTCGCATCTCGATCTTTCACATCCGCATGTGATGGGGATCCTGAATGTCACCCCTGACTCCTTCTCTGACGGTGGCACGCATAACACGCTTATCGAGGCTGTTAAGCACGCAAATTTGATGATTAACGCAGGTGCTACCATCATTGATGTCGGTGGGGAATCAACACGCCCTGGTGCGGCGGATGTTTCAGTGGAAGAAGAACTGGCGCGCGTAGTCCCTGTGGTCGAAGCCATTGCGCGGCGTTTTGAGGTTTGGATCTCTGTCGATACCTCCAAACCGGAAGTTATCCGCGAAGTGGCGAGAGTGGGTGCTCACATTATCAATGACATTCGTTCGCTCACTGAACCGGGTGCTCTGGACGCCGCCGCGGAAACCGGCTTACCGGTTTGCCTGATGCATATGCAAGGGCAACCGAAAACGATGCAGGAAGCACCTAAGTACGACGATGTATTTGCTGATGTGAATCGCTTTTTTATTGAACATATCGAACGGTGCGAACGTGCGGGTATCGCAAAAGAGAAATTGATACTCGACCCGGGCTTCGGTTTCGGTAAAAATCTCTCCCATAATTATGAGCTGCTCACGCGCTTATCAGCATTTCATCGGTACGGCCTGCCGCTGCTGGTGGGGATGTCGAGAAAGTCGATGATTGGGCAGTTACTGAATGTGGGGCCGAGCGAACGTCTGAGCGGCAGCCTGGCTTGCGCGGTCATTGCGGCGATGCAAGGCGCGCACATTATTCGTGTCCATGACGTCAAAGAGACAGTAGAAGCCATGCGTGTGGTTGAAGCCACACTGGCGGCGAAGGGAAATAAACGCTATGAGTAATCGTAAATATTTTGGTACCGATGGTATCCGTGGGCGCGTAGGCGATGCACCAATCACCCCTGACTTTGTCCTGAAACTGGGCTGGGCGGCAGGTAAAGTGCTGGCACGTCATGGTTCTCGTAAAATCATTATCGGTAAAGATACCCGTATTTCAGGCTACATGCTGGAATCTGCCCTGGAAGCCGGTCTGGCTGCTGCGGGGTTATCCGCTTCTTTCACGGGCCCAATGCCAACGCCTGCGGTTGCTTACCTGACACGCGCCTTCCGTGCTGAAGCTGGAATTGTTATTTCTGCGTCCCACAATCCATTTTATGACAACGGTATCAAATTCTTCTCGATCGACGGCACTAAGCTCCCGGACGAAGTCGAAGAAGCCATCGAAGCTGAAATGGAAAAAGAGATCACCTGTGTCGATTCTGCTGAGTTGGGTAAAGCCAGCCGCATCGTCGATGCTGCCGGTCGTTATATTGAGTTCTGCAAAGGCACATTCCCGAATGAACTGAGCCTGGGGCACCTTAAGATTGTGGTGGATTGTGCAAACGGCGCGACTTACCACATTGCTCCGAATGTTTTCCGCGAGTTGGGTGCGAAAGTGATCACTATTGGTTGTGAACCCGATGGTCTGAATATCAACGAAGAAGTCGGGGCAACGGATGTTCGTGCCTTGCAGGCCCGTGTTCTGGCAGAAAAAGCGGATCTTGGTATTGCACTGGACGGCGATGGCGACCGTGTCATTATGGTCGACCACGAAGGGAATAAGGTCGATGGCGATCAGATCCTTTATATCATTGCGCGTGAAGCGCTGCGTCAGGGCCAGCTGCGCGGTGGCGCAGTGGGCACGCTGATGAGCAATATGGGTCTTGAACTGGCACTGAAACAGCTGGGTATTCCGTTTGTCCGCGCCAAAGTTGGCGACCGCTATGTGCTGGAAAAACTCCAGGAGAAAGGCTGGCGTATTGGCGCTGAAAATTCAGGTCACGTTATCCTGCTCGACAAAACAACTACCGGTGACGGTATTGTTGCGGGGCTCCAGGTCGTTGCGGCAATGGTGCGCAACCATATGAGCCTGCATGACTTGTGCAGCGGTATGAAAATGTTCCCGCAACTGCTGGTTAACGTTCGTTTCACTGACGGACATGGCGATCCGCTGGAAAATGCAAATGTGAAAGCGGTGATGGCGGATGTTGAAGCGGCACTGGGTAACCGTGGTCGCGTATTACTTCGCAAATCAGGTACTGAACCTTTAATCCGCGTCATGGTGGAAGGTGAAGATGAAGCGCAGGTAACGGAGTTTGCTCACCGTATTGCTGATGCCGTGAAAGCTGCATAATTTTTCATGTTAAGTGTTTAAAAAGGCGGCGCTTGCCGCCTTTGTTTTGTGCAATTAATGGCGTTTTGCTGTTTTTTTCCGCAGTTGATACAATGCACTGAAAATGCCCTTGCGAAGGTCATCCGCATTGGTTAGTATTCACACCCGCTTCAGTGGGAAACAAAAATCCTGCTAATTGGTCGAAGCATTGGTATGCGGCAAATCCGCAAGGAACAGGTTGATTATGTACGAAGCTCTTTTAGTTATTTTCCTTATTGTAGCCATCGCTCTCGTAGCGCTGATCATGCTGCAACAAGGTAAAGGCGCTGATATGGGAGCCTCCTTCGGAGCAGGCGCTTCCGGTACGCTGTTTGGTTCAAGTGGTTCTGCGAACTTCATGACCCGTACAACTGCGATTCTGGCCACGCTGTTCTTCATCATCAGTCTGGCGCTGGGCAATATCAACAGCAACAAGACCAGTAAAGGAAGCGAGTGGGAAAACCTGAGTGCGCCAGCAAAAACTGAGCAGACTACTCAGCCAGCTGAACCGGCTAAGCCGACCAGCGATATCCCGCACTAAAAGCAGTATCTGTACCGAGGTGGTGGAATTGGTAGACACGCTACCTTGAGGTGGTAGTGCCCTAACGGGCTTGTGGGTTCGAGTCCCATCCTCGGTACCAATATTCCAGAAAAAAGACGTCGAAAGACGTCTTTTTTTTCGTCTGTAGTTTTGTCTTTTGTAGGGCGGGTAAGCGCAGCGCCACCCGCCATGTTGCCCTGCGCTTACCGGGCCTACGAAAATCCAAATAAAAAAGGCGCCCATCAGGCGCCTTTTTCCATTCTGATTAGCGATTACTTCTTATCGCTATGTTCCAGATTCTCAACCTGCGGCAGGCCATTACCGGAGTTTGCGGAAAGCAGGCCATTTTCAATGTAATTGAACAGCTTCTCGCGGGTATCTGTAATGTCCAGATTACGCATGGTCAACTGGCCAATACGGTCATCAGGAGAGAACACAGACTCGCCTTTTTCCATAGTCAGACGTTCAGCTTTGTAAGTCAGGTTGTCAGACACGGTGTTCAGAATTGAGTAGTCGTTACCGCGACGCAGTTCCAGCGTAACTTCACCAGTGATTGCGCTTGCCACCCAACGTTGCAGAGAATCACGCAGCATCAGCGCCTGTGGATCGAACCAGCGACCCTGATACAGCAGTTTACCCAACTGACGGCCATGAGAGTGATACTGCTCGATGGTGTCTTCGTTGTGAATACCGGTCAGCAGTCGTTCGTAAGCGATATGCAGCAGCGCCATCCCCGGGGCTTCGTAGATGCCACGGCTTTTCGCTTCAATGATACGGTTTTCAATCTGATCGCTCATACCCAGCCCATGACGGCCGCCAATGCGGTTAGCTTCCAGCATCAGTTCCACATCATCAGCAAAAGTCTGGCCGTTCAGGGCTACCGGGTGGCCGCGCTCAAAGCGAACGGTCACTTCTTCAGCCTGGATTTTTACATTCTCATCCCAGAACTTCACGCCCATGATTGGGTTAACAATTTTTACGCTGGAGTTCAGGAATTCCAGGTCTTTTGCTTCGTGTGTTGCGCCCAGCATGTTGGAGTCGGTGGAGTAGGCTTTCTCGACAGACATTTTGTAGTCAAAACCGCAGGCGATCATAAACTCGGACATTTCATGACGACCGCCCAGTTCATCGATAAAGTCAGTATCCAGCCACGGCTTATAAATTTGCAGTTCGGCGTTCGTCAGCAGGCCATAACGATAGAAACGTTCAATATCGTTACCTTTATAGGTGCTGCCATCGCCCCAGATATTCACACCATCTTCTTTCATCGCAGCAACCAGCATGGTGCCGGTAACAGCACGACCCAGTGGGGTGGTGTTGAAATAGGTCAGGCCGCCAGTGGTGTTATGGAATGCGCCGCACTGAATAGCTGCAATACCTTCAGCTACCAGCTGCTTGCGGCAGTCAATCAGACGTGCGTTCTCTGCGCCATACTCCATGGCACGACGAGGGATCGCATCATAATCTTCCTCATCTGGCTGACCGAGGTTCGCAGTATATGCATAAGGAACCGCTCCCTTTTGGCGCATCCACAGCAGTGCAGCGCTGGTATCCAGACCGCCGGAGAAGGCGATGCCTATACGTTGTCCTACCGGAAGATGCTTGAGAATCGTCGTCATAAAATAAAACCCTGCTTGATTGACTGATTAGAGACCGCTTTCGCTCTCACTGCATGATTATGCAAAATAAGTGAGTTTTCATTTAATCATCTTTTGCCGGTGACCGGAAGAGATTCATGTGCTTTTTGTAAAAATTTCCCTCGCTGCAAGCCAGTTGTTGCAAGGATGCCTGAACAGAATAGTGCGCAATGGCGTATTCAGCAAAACGCATAGGCTGCAGGGTTGACAGGCAGGGTTAACTATCAATATACTGAACGCCGATTTTACGTCCCGTCTTCGGTACCAAATCCCAGCATTATTTGCATTTTCTACCCAAAAGGCGTAGAATTTGCCACGTTTCAGGCGCGGGGTGGAGCAGCCTGGTAGCTCGTCGGGCTCATAACCCGAAGGTCGTCGGTTCAAATCCGGCCCCCGCAACCACTTTCCCATAAAGTTCTTTTTCAAATATACTGTGAAGACTTAGAGCCTTCGTAGCTGGATTTGAAAAAATTCTTTCAGAAAGTGCTCCAGGCCGCAGTTGCGGCTATAGGGTTCAGTTATCTAAAGCCCCGATTTATCGGGGTTTTTTGTTATCTGACTACAGAATAACTGGGCTTTATGCCCTTTTTTTATGTCTTGGGGGTGGGCTTGTCCACATTAGAGCAAAAATTAACAGAGATGATTACTGCACCGGTCGAAGCACTGGGCTACGAACTGGTCGGCATCGAATTCGTTCGCGGCCGTACATCGACGCTGCGCATCTATATTGATAGTGAAGATGGCATCAATGTTGATGATTGTGCTGATGTTAGCCACCAGGTGAGCGCGGTAATGGATGTCGAAGATCCGATCACCGTTGCCTATAACCTGGAAGTTTCCTCACCTGGCCTCGATCGCCCGATGTTCACGGCCGAGCACTATGTGCGCTTTACCGGTGAAGAAGTGGCTCTCGTTCTGCGTATGGCCGTACAGAACCGCCGCAAATGGCAGGGTATTATCAAAGCCGTTGATGGTGAAATGATCACGGTGACAGTCGAAGGCAAAGATGAAGTGTTCGCGCTGAGTAATATCCAGAAGGCGAACCTGGTTCCCCACTTTTAACAGTCTGGATTGAGGTGAAAAGCCCGCGATGAACAAAGAAATTTTGGCTGTTGTTGAAGCCGTTTCCAACGAGAAATCACTGCCGCGTGAGAAAATTTTCGAAGCGCTGGAAAGTGCACTGGCTACAGCAACCAAGAAAAAATACGAACAAGAGATCGATGTTCGCGTAGAAATCGATCGTAAAAGCGGTGACTTCGATACATTCCGTCGTTGGGTGATTGTTGAAGAAGTGACTCAGCCAACCAAAGAAATCACGCTGGAAGCAGCGCGTTTCGAAGACGAAAGTCTGAACGTTGGCGAGTACGTTGAAGATCAGATCGAATCTGTGACCTTTGACCGTATCACCACTCAGACGGCGAAACAGGTTATCGTACAGAAAGTACGTGAAGCTGAGCGCGCAATGGTTGTCGATCAGTTCCGCGACCAGGAAGGCGAAATCGTTACTGGCGTGGTGAAGAAAGTTAACCGCGACAACATCTCTCTGGAAGTCAAATCCGAAGGGCTGGCGGGTAACGCTGAAGCCGTTATCCTGCGCGAAGACATGCTGCCGCGTGAAAACTTCCGTCCTGGCGACCGTATCCGTGGTGTTCTGTATGCCGTTCGCCCTGAAGCACGTGGTGCGCAGCTGTTCGTGACCCGTTCTAAACCAGAAATGCTGGTTGAACTGTTCCGTATCGAAGTGCCGGAAATCGGCGAAGAAGTTATCGAAATTAAAGCCGCTGCCCGTGATCCTGGTTCTCGCGCGAAAATCGCTGTGAAAACCAACGACAAGCGTATCGATCCAGTGGGTGCATGTGTAGGTATGCGCGGTGCGCGTGTTCAGGCTGTTTCTACTGAACTGGGCGGCGAGCGTATCGATATCGTCCTGTGGGACGACAACCCAGCGCAGTTCGTTATCAACGCAATGGCGCCGGCTGATGTCGCATCTATTGTGGTTGACGAAGACAAGCACACCATGGATATCGCCGTTGAAGCGGGTAACCTGGCGCAGGCTATCGGCCGTAATGGCCAGAACGTTCGTCTGGCTTCACAGCTGAGCGGTTGGGAACTCAACGTGATGACCGTTGATGACCTGCAGGCTAAGCATCAGGCTGAAGCCCATGCAGCGATTGATACCTTCACTAAATACCTGGATATTGACGAAGATTTCGCCACCGTCCTGGTTGAAGAAGGCTTCTCCTCGCTGGAAGAACTGGCCTATGTGCCAATGAAAGAGCTGCTGGAAATTGACGGTCTGGATGAGCCAACCGTTGAAGCCCTGCGTGAACGCGCTAAAAACGCACTGACCACCCTGGCACTGGCTCAGGAAGAAAGCCTTGGCGATAATAAGCCGGCTGATGACCTGCTGAATCTGGAAGGTCTTGATCGTGCGATTGCGTTCAAGCTGGCTGCCCGTGGTGTTTGTACGCTGGAAGATCTCGCTGAGCAAGGCGTTGATGACCTGGCTGATATCGAAGGTTTAACCGACGAGAAAGCCGGCGAACTCATCATGGCCGCACGTAATATTTGCTGGTTCGGCGACGAAGCGTAATAAACTGTAGCAGGAAGGAACAGCATGACTGATGTAACTGTAAAATCGCTGGCTGCCGAGATTCAGACCTCTGTGGACCGCCTGGTACAGCAATTTGCTGATGCAGGGATCCCAAAGTCCGCTGATGACTCGGTGACTGCGACTGAAAAACAAACCTTGTTAGCGCATTTGAACCGTGAACACGGTTCAACGCCTGACAAGCTGACGTTGCAGCGAAAAACCCGCAGCACGTTGAATATCCCAGGTACCGGTGGTAAAAGCAAATCGGTACAAATTGAAGTCCGCAAGACGCGCACCTTTGTAAAACGTGATCCGCAAGAGGCAGAACGCCTTGCCGCGGAAGAGCAGGCACAGCGTGAAGCGGAAGAACAAGCTCAGCGTGAGGCAGAAGCAACTGCCAAACGCGAGGCAGAATTAAAAGCTGAACGTGAGGCCGCAGAAAAAGCGAAACGCGACACAAGTGATAAAGTGAAGCGTGACGCTGCGGAAAAAGACAAAGTGAGCAATCAACAGACCGACGAAATGACCAAAACTGCCCAGGCTGAAAAAGCCCGCCGTGAAAATGAAGCAGCCGATCTGAAGCGTAAAGCGGAAGAAGAAGCACGCCGTAAGCTGGAAGAAGAAGCTCGCCGCGTGGCTGAAGAAGCGCGCCGCATGGCAGAAGAAAATGAGAAGAATGGTGTGAATACCGCTGAGCCGACTGAAGACACCAGCGATTATCACGTGACCACTTCTCAGCACGCGCGTCAGGCTGAAGACGACAACGACCGTGAAGTTGAAGGCGGTCGTGGCCGTGGCCGTAATACTAAAGCTGCGCGCCCAGCGAAAAAAGGCAACAAACACGCCGAGTCTAAAGCTGACCGTGAAGAAGCCCGTGCGGCCATTCGCGGTGGTAAAGGCGGCAAACAACGTAAAGGTTCTTCACTGCAACAGGGCTTCCAGAAGCCAGCTCAGGCTGTTAACCGTGACGTTGTGATTGGCGAAACCATCACTGTTGGCGATCTGGCTAACAAAATGGCGGTTAAAGGCTCTCAGGTCATCAAAGCGATGATGAAACTGGGCGCAATGGCTACCATCAACCAGGTTATCGACCAGGAAACTGCACAGCTGGTTGCAGAAGAGATGGGCCATAAAGTTATCCTGCGCCGTGAAAACGAGCTGGAAGAAGCAGTAATGAGCGACCGTGACACTGGCGCTGCGGCAGAACCGCGTGCACCAGTAGTGACCATCATGGGTCACGTTGACCACGGTAAAACCTCTCTGCTTGACTACATTCGTTCGACGAAAGTGGCATCCGGTGAAGCGGGTGGTATTACCCAGCACATCGGTGCATACCACGTAGAAACTGATAACGGCATGATCACCTTCCTGGATACCCCAGGCCACGCCGCGTTTACCTCAATGCGTGCTCGTGGTGCTCAGGCAACGGATATCGTTGTTCTGGTTGTTGCAGCAGACGATGGCGTGATGCCACAGACCATTGAAGCTATCCAGCACGCGAAAGCGGCGCAGGTGCCTCTGGTTGTTGCAGTGAACAAAATTGATAAGCCAGAAGCTGACCTGGATCGCGTTAAGAACGAACTGTCTCAGTACGGCGTTATGCCGGAAGAGTGGGGCGGCGAAGCGCAGTTCATTCCTGTATCGGCAAAAGCGGGTACCGGTATCGACGACCTGCTGAACGCTATCCTGCTCCAGGCTGAAGTTCTGGAACTGAAAGCGATCCGTAATGGTATGGCGAGCGGCGCGGTAATCGAATCCTTCCTGGATAAAGGTCGTGGTCCGGTTGCAACGGTTCTGGTTCGTGAAGGTACGCTGAACAAAGGCGACATCGTTCTGTGTGGTTTCGAATACGGCCGCGTGCGTGCGATGCGTAACGAACTGGGTCAGGAAGTGCTGGAAGCGGGTCCATCCATTCCAGTGGAAATCCTGGGTCTGTCCGGTGTACCGGCTGCGGGTGATGAAGTCACCGTAGTTCGTGACGAGAAGAAAGCGCGTGAAGTTGCACTGTATCGTCAGGGCAAATTCCGTGAAGTTAAACTGGCTCGTCAGCAGAAATCTAAACTCGAGAACATGTTTGCCAACATGACCGAAGGCGAAGTTCACGAAGTGAACATCGTTCTGAAAGCAGACGTTCAGGGTTCTGTGGAAGCGATCTCCGACTCCTTGCTGAAACTGTCTACTGACGAAGTGAAAGTGAAGATCATCGGTTCTGGTGTAGGTGGTATCACCGAAACTGACGCAACCCTGGCTGCTGCATCTAACGCAATTCTGGTTGGTTTCAACGTTCGTGCTGACGCGTCTGCGCGTAAAGTTATTGAATCCGAAAGCCTGGATCTGCGCTACTACTCCGTCATCTATAACCTGATCGACGAAGTGAAAGCCGCAATGAGCGGGATGCTGTCTCCTGAGCTGAAACAGCAGATCATCGGTCTGGCTGAAGTTCGTGACGTGTTCAAATCACCGAAATTCGGTGCGATCGCGGGCTGTATGGTTACCGAAGGTAACATCAAGCGTCACAACCCAATCCGCGTTCTGCGTGACAACGTGGTTATCTACGAAGGCGAGCTGGAATCCCTGCGCCGCTTCAAAGATGACGTTAACGAAGTCCGTAACGGCATGGAATGTGGTATCGGCGTGAAGAACTACAACGACGTTCGCGTTGGCGATATGATCGAAGTGTTCGAGATCATCGAAATTCAGCGTACCATTGCGTAACGATCGAGAGTAAGCCGGGATCGCCTCGCGCCACCCGGCAATAATTTTAAAAAGGGGCTTTAGCCCCTTTTTTGTCTGGAGAATTTATTATGGCGAAAGAATTTGGTCGCCCACAGCGCGTCGCGCAGGAAATGCAGAAAGAGATCGCACTCATTCTGCAACGTGAAATTAAAGACCCACGCGTGGGTATGATGACCACCGTGTCTGGTGTGGAAATGTCCCGCGACCTGGCCTACGCCAAGGTATTCGTGACTTTCCTGAACGATCAGGACGAAGCCGCAGTTAAAAACGGCATCAAAGCATTGCAGGAAGCCTCTGGCTTCATCCGCTCTCTGCTGGGTAAGGCAATGCGCCTGCGCATCGTGCCAGAACTGACCTTCTTCTACGACAACTCACTGGTCGAAGGTATGCGTATGTCCAACCTGGTGACCAGCGTGGTGAAGCATGACGATGAACGTCGTGTGAACCCTGCGGACGACAGCAAGGAGGACTGATGAGTCGTCCTCGTCGTCGCGGTCGCGATGTGCATGGTGTGTTACTGCTGGATAAACCGCAAGGCGCCTCCAGCAACGACGTATTGCAAAAGGTTAAGCGTATTTTTAACGCTAACCGCGCGGGGCACACTGGTGCATTGGATCCTCTGGCGACCGGAATGTTGCCGGTTTGCCTGGGGGAAGCAACCAAGTTTTCCCAGTATCTGCTTGATTCCGATAAGCGCTATCGCGTGATCGCAAAGCTTGGCCAGCGTACGGACACATCCGATGCGGATGGTCAGGTTGTTGAAGAGCGCCCTGTAACTTTCAGTGCAGAGCAACTCGATGCCGCGCTGGAAAGTTTCCGTGGCGACACGATGCAGGTGCCGTCGATGTATTCGGCGCTGAAGTATCAGGGCAAGAAGCTCTACGAATATGCACGCCAGGGCATTGATGTCCCGCGTGAAGCTCGTCCGATTACCGTGTATGAACTGCTTTTCATTCGTCACGAAGGCGACGAACTGGAGCTGGAAGTTCACTGCTCGAAAGGCACTTATATTCGTACCATCATCGACGATCTGGGCGAAAAGCTGGGCTGTGGTGCGCATGTGATTTACCTGCGTCGCCTTGCTGTCAGCAAATACCCTGTTGAACGTATGGTGACCCTTGAGCATCTTCGCGCATTGGTTGAGCAGGCGGAAGCACAGGGAGTTTCTCCTGCGGATTTGCTTGATCCACTGTTAATGCCGATGGACAGCCCGGCTGCAGATTTCCCGGTTGTAAATCTGCCGTTAACCTCTTCCGTTTATTTTAAAAATGGTAACCCTGTTCGCACCACCGAGGCACCACTGGAAGGCCTGGTCCGTGTAACTGAAGGCGATGACGGTAAGTTTATCGGCATGGGTGAAATGGATGGCGAAGGGCGTGTCGCGCCGCGCCGTCTGGTGGTTGAATACCCGGTTGAAGGCTAACGGTGATAACGTCTCACCTTGCGATAAACAGGGGAGACGAGTAGAATATCGCCGCTTAACGATCTGCAAATTGTTTAACAATCTGCTGGTCGTACACTGGGATTGCTGAATTAGAGATCGGCATCCTTACATTCTTTATATTTTGGAGTTTGAAAATGTCTCTAAGCGTTGAAGCTAAAGCTAAAATCGTTTCTGAGTTTGGTCGTGGTACTAACGACAGCGGTTCTACCGAAGTTCAGGTTGCACTGCTGACTGCACAGATTAACCACCTGCAGGGTCACTTTGCAGAGCACAAAAAAGATCACCACAGCCGTCGTGGTCTGCTGCGCATGGTTTCTCAGCGTCGTAAACTGCTCGACTACCTGAAACGTAAAGATGTTGCACGCTACACCGCGCTGATCGAGCGTCTGGGTCTGCGTCGCTAAGTCTTGCGAGTTTCAGAAAAGGGGGCCTGATGGCCCCTTTTTTCAACCAGACGGCAGCAATTCACTGGAAACTATTGTATTGTTGCTATAAATGATCTTCATTGCAGAGGTTCGCGCGGCTAATGAGAGGCTTCACCCATGGGGGTGTCGGTTGTCATTAGTCGCGAGGATGCGAAGAAGATCGGGTTAAATCGTCAGCACGCCGGTGGTGTGCTGTCAAACATCTAAGAAAGGACAGAACTTTGCTGAATCCGATCGTTCGTAAATTCCAGTATGGCCAACACACCGTCACGCTGGAAACCGGCATGATGGCGCGTCAGGCTACTGCTGCCGTAATGGTAAGCATGGATGACACCGCAGTCTTCGTGACTGTTGTTGGCCAGAAAAAAGCAAAACCAGGTCAGGACTTCTTCCCGCTGACCGTTAACTACCAGGAGCGTACTTACGCTGCCGGTAAAATTCCAGGCGGCTTCTTCCGTCGCGAAGGCCGTCCAAGCGAAGGCGAAACCCTGATTGCGCGTCTGATTGACCGCCCGGTTCGTCCGCTGTTCCCGGAAGGCTTCGTAAACGAAGTTCAGGTTATTGCGACCGTTGTTTCCGTTAACCCGCAGGTTAACCCGGATATCGTGGCAATGATCGGTGCATCCGCTGCCCTGTCTCTGTCTGGTATTCCATTCAATGGCCCAATCGGTTCCGCGCGCGTTGGCTACATCAACGACCAGTACGTACTGAACCCAACCCAGGAAGAGCTGAAAGAGAGTAAGCTGGACCTGGTTGTTGCGGGTACTGAAGCCGCTGTTCTGATGGTTGAGTCCGAAGCAGAATTGCTGAGCGAAGACCAGATGCTGGGTGCCGTGGTATTTGGCCACGAGCAGCAGCAGATTGTTATCCAGAACATCAACGACCTGGTGAAAGAAGCCGGTAAACCACGTTGGGACTGGCAGCCAGAAGCCGTAAACGACGCGCTGAATGCACGCGTTGCTGCACTGGCGGGCGCACGTCTGAGCGATGCATACCGCATCACCGACAAACAAGAGCGTTACGCGCAGATTGATGTCATCAAATCTGAAACCATTGCTACGCTGGTTGCTGAAGATGAATCTCTGGACGCTAACGAGCTGAGCGAAATTCTGCACGCAATCGAGAAAAATGCTGTTCGTAGCCGCGTACTGGCAGGCGAGCCGCGTATCGATGGTCGTGAGAAAGACATGATCCGCGGTCTGGACGTTCGTACTGGCGTACTGCCACGTACTCACGGTTCTGCACTGTTCACCCGTGGCGAAACTCAGGCGCTGGTTACTGCGACCCTGGGTACTGCGCGTGACGCACAGAACATCGACGAACTGATGGGCGAGCGTACTGACAGCTTCCTGTTCCACTATAACTTCCCTCCGTACTCCGTAGGTGAAACCGGTATGGTTGGTTCGCCGAAGCGTCGTGAAATTGGTCACGGTCGTCTGGCGAAGCGCGGCGTGCTGGCTGTGATGCCAGAAGCGGATAAATTCCCATACACCGTGCGTGTGGTTTCTGAAATCACCGAATCCAACGGTTCTTCATCCATGGCTTCCGTGTGTGGTGCATCTCTGGCGTTGATGGATGCAGGCGTGCCAATCAAAGCTGCTGTTGCGGGTATCGCAATGGGTCTGGTGAAAGAAGGCGACAACTTTGTTGTACTGTCTGACATTCTGGGCGACGAAGACCACCTGGGCGATATGGACTTCAAAGTTGCGGGTTCCCGCGACGGTATCTCTGCACTGCAGATGGATATCAAAATTGAAGGTATCACCAAAGAGATCATGCAGGTTGCTCTGAATCAGGCTAAAGGTGCGCGTCTGCACATCCTGGGCGTGATGGAACAGGCGATTAACGCGCCGCGTGGCGACATTTCTCAGTTCGCTCCACGTATCCACACCATCAAGATCAATCCAGACAAGATCAAAGATGTTATCGGTAAGGGCGGTTCTGTTATCCGTGCTCTGACCGAAGAAACTGGCACCACCATCGAAATCGAAGATGACGGTACCGTGAAGATTGCTGCAACCGATGGCGAGAAAGCGAAATTCGCTATTCGTCGTATCGAAGAAATTACTGCAGAAATCGAAGTGGGCCGTATCTACGCTGGTAAAGTGACCCGTATCGTTGACTTTGGCGCATTCGTTGCCATCGGTGGCGGTAAAGAAGGTCTGGTTCACATCTCTCAGATCGCTGACAAGCGCGTAGAGAAAGTGACGGATTACCTGCAAATGGGTCAGGAAGTACCGGTTAAAGTTCTGGAAGTTGACCGCCAGGGCCGTATCCGTCTGAGCATTAAAGAAGCCACCGAGCAGTCTCAGCCTGCAGCTGCGCCAGAAGCGCCGGCAGCAGAACAGCAAGGCGAGTAAGGTTGCCATTTGCCCTCCGCTTTGCGGAGGGCTTATTATCAGGCAGGACGCCTTGTTAAGCCGCCGGGGGACAGGACGTTCATCCAATAGTTGTCTTCGGGAGTGGGAAATGAAGCCTTTTTTGCGCTGGTGTTTCGTTGCGACAGCTTTAACGCTGGCAGGATGCAGCAACTCTTCCTGGCGTAAGAGCGAAGTCCTCGCAGTGCCATTGCAACCGACTTTGCAACAGGAAGTGATTCTGGCACGCATGGAACAAATTCTTGCCAGTCGGGCTTTAACCGATGATGAACGCGCACAGCTTTTATATGAGCGCGGAGTGTTGTATGATAGTCTCGGTCTGAGGGCATTAGCGCGAAATGATTTTTCACAAGCGCTGGCAATTCGACCTGATATGCCTGAAGTTTTCAATTATTTAGGCATATATTTAACGCAGGCAGGCAATTTTGATGCTGCCTATGAAGCGTTTGATTCTGTACTTGAGCTTGATCCAACTTATAACTACGCGCACTTGAATCGCGGTATCGCATTGTACTACGGCGGTCGTGATAAGTTAGCGCAAGATGATCTGCTGGCGTTTTATCATGACGATCCTAATGATCCTTTCCGTAGCCTGTGGCTTTATATCGTTGAGCAGAAGCTCAATGAAAAACAGGCAAAAGACGCGTTACAACAACGCTTCGACAAGTCGGACAAGGAACAATGGGGATGGAATATTGTCGAGTTCTACCTGGGTAACATTAGCGAAGCAACGCTGATGGAAAGACTCAAGGCAGACGCAACGGATAACACCTCGCTCGCTGAGCATCTCAGTGAAACCAACTTCTATTTAGGTAAGTACTACCTAAGTCTGGGGGATAAGGACAGCGCTACGGCACTGTTCAAATTAGCGGTTGCTAACAACGTACACAACTTCGTTGAGCACCGTTATGCATTGTTGGAATTATCGCTCTTGGGCCAGGAGCAAGACGACCTGGCAGAATCGGACCAGCAATAGCTGACGACATAAACATCAGCCCGTAATCTTTTGATTGCCATCACCTTAACTGGTGAGGGCGTTGTTGTTCGTCAATACACCTACTTTGAGCCGGTTCACACTTTTCAATGAAAATTGCTAATCATTTTCACGATGAGCTAAGTAGACTGGCCGCCATTAATATCGAGGCACTTGTACTACATGGCTGAATTCGAAACCACTTTTGCAGATCTGGGCCTGAAGGCTCCTATCCTTGAAGCCCTTAACGATCTGGGTTACGAAAAACCATCTCCGATCCAGGCAGAATGTATCCCACATCTGCTCTCTGGTCGTGACGTGCTGGGCATGGCCCAGACTGGTAGCGGTAAAACTGCGGCATTCTCGCTGCCGCTGCTGAACAACATCGATCCGGACCTGCGCGCACCGCAGATCCTCGTCCTGGCTCCGACCCGTGAACTGGCTGTTCAGGTTGCTGAAGCAATGACGGAATTCTCTAAACATATGCGCGGCGTAAACGTGGTAGCCCTGTACGGCGGCCAGCGTTATGACGTGCAGTTACGCGCCCTGCGCCAGGGTCCTCAGATTGTCGTCGGTACGCCGGGTCGTCTGCTGGATCACCTGAAGCGCGGTACTCTGGACCTCTCTAAACTGAGTGGTCTGGTACTGGATGAAGCAGATGAAATGCTGCGTATGGGCTTCATCGAAGACGTAGAAACCATTATGGCGCAGATCCCGGAAGGTCATCAGACCGCTCTGTTCTCTGCAACAATGCCAGAAGCAATCCGTCGCATTACCCGTCGTTTCATGAAAGATCCGCAGGAAGTGCGTATTCAGTCCAGCGTAACCACTCGCCCGGACATCAGCCAGAGCTACTGGTCTGTGTACGGTATGCGCAAAAACGAAGCGCTGGTACGCTTCCTGGAAGCAGAAGATTTTGATGCGGCGATCATCTTCGTTCGTACCAAAAACGCGACTCTGGAAGTGGCTGAAGCTCTGGAACGTAGCGGCTACAACAGCGCAGCGCTGAACGGCGACATGAACCAGGCCCTGCGTGAGCAGACTCTGGAGCGTCTGAAAGACGGTCGTCTGGATATCCTGATTGCAACCGACGTGGCAGCACGTGGTCTGGACGTTGAACGTATCAGCCTGGTTGTTAACTATGATATCCCAATGGATTCCGAGTCTTACGTTCACCGTATCGGTCGTACCGGTCGTGCGGGTCGTGCGGGTCGTGCGCTGCTGTTCGTTGAGAACCGTGAACGCCGTCTGCTGCGTAACATTGAACGCACCATGAAGCTGACTATTCCAGAAGCTGAGCTGCCAAACGCAGACCTGCTGGGCAAACGCCGTCTGGAAAAATTCGCCGCGAAAGTACAGCAGCAGCTGGAAAGCAGCGATCTGGACCAGTACCGTGCACTGCTGGCGCAGATTCAGCCAACCGCTGAAGGCGAAGAGCTGGATATCGAGTCACTGGCTGCTGCGCTGCTGAAAATGGCACAGGGCGAGCGTTCTCTGATTGTTCCACCAGATGCACCGATGCGTCCTAAGCGTGAATTCCGCGACCGTGACGAGCGTTTCGAACGTCGTGGCGACCGTAACGATCGTAATGACCGTGGTCCGCGTGCTGACCGCCCAGAGCGTGGTGGCGAAGACCGTCCACGTCGTGAGCGTCGTGACGCAGGCGAAATGGAACTGTATCGCATTGAAGTGGGTCGTGATGATGGCGTTGAAGTACGTCATATCGTTGGCGCGATCGCTAACGAAGGCGACATCAGCAGCCGTTACATCGGTAACATCAAGCTGTTCGGTTCTCACTCTACTATCGAGCTGCCAAAAGGTATGCCGGGCGAAGTATTGCAGCACTTTACTCGTACTCGCATCCTGAACAAGCCGATGAACATGCAGTTGATGGGTGATGCTCAGCCGCGTGAGCGTAGCGAACGTCGTGGTGGTGATCGTCCATCTGGCGAACGTCGTAGCTTCGGTGGCGGTGAGCGTCGTGAAGGCGGTCGTCCTCCTCGTCGTGAAGGTGGTGCGCCAGGCGCAGGTCGCTTCAGCGGCGAACGTCGTGAAAGCCGTGGTCCACGTCGCGATGAAGGTTCCAGCCGTCGCCGTGACGCGTAAACCTTACGCTTCTGACGTAAAGTAAAATATACAGCCCCGATAGCATCTATCGGGGCTTTTTTTATTTCCTTTGTACTCTTGTACTGGTACAGTGCAGCGCATTAAAATGCAGGACCAACATTTTTAACTGGAGACATGGCTGTATGGCGACACTAACCACCACACAAACATCACCTTCGCTGTTAGGCGGCGTAGTGATTATCGGCGGAACCATCATTGGTGCGGGGATGTTCTCGCTGCCGGTGGTCATGTCCGGTGCGTGGTTCTTCTGGTCGCTGGCGGCGCTGGTCTTCACCTGGTTCTGTATGCTGCATTCCGGGCTGATGATCCTCGAAGCGAACCTGAATTACCGTATTGGTTCCAGTTTCGACACCATCACTAAAGATCTGCTCGGGAAAGGCTGGAACATTGTGAATGGTATTTCCATCGCGTTCGTGCTCTATATTCTGACCTACGCATACATTTCTGCGAGCGGTTCGATTTTGCATCACACCTTCTCGGAGATGTCCCTGAACGTCCCGGCACGTCTGGCAGGGCTGTGCTTTGCGCTGGGCGTGGCGTTTATTGTCTGGTTAAGCACCAAAGCAGTAAGTCGCATGACGGCGATTGTGCTGGGCGCAAAGGTGATTACCTTCTTCCTGACCTTCGGCAGCCTGCTCGGGCACGTTACCCCGACTACGCTCTTTAACGTGGCAGAAGCCAATACTTCCTATACGCCGTACCTGTTGATGACCCTGCCGTTCTGTCTGGCGTCATTTGGCTACCACGGTAACGTACCGAGCCTGATGAAGTACTACGGTAAAGATCCGCGCACCATTGTGAAGTGCCTGGTCTACGGCACGTTGCTGGCGCTGGGGTTGTATGTGATTTGGCTGCTGGGAACGATGGGGAATATCCCGCGTCAGGAATTTATTGGGATTGCTCAGAAGGGCGGAAACATTGATGTGCTGGTTCAGGCACTGAGCGGTGTGCTGAACAGCCGAAGCCTGGATCTCCTGCTGGTAGTGTTCTCCAACTTTGCGGTAGCGAGCTCGTTCCTTGGCGTGACGTTAGGCCTGTTCGATTATCTGGCGGATTTGTTTGGCTTTGATGATTCTGCGATGGGGCGCTTCAAAACCGCGTTGCTGACCTTCCTGCCGCCGATTGTGGGCGGCCTGCTGTGGCCGAACGGTTTCCTGTACGCCATTGGCTATGCGGGGCTGGCGGCGACCATCTGGGCGGCAATTGTTCCCGCGCTGTTGGCGCGTAAATCACGTAAGCGCTTCGGTAGCCCAACATTCCGCGTCTGGGGCGGCAAGCCGATGATTGCGCTGATTCTGGTGTTTGGTGTCGGCAACGCGCTGGTGCATGTGCTGTCGAGCTTTAACCTGTTGCCGGTGTATCAGTAAACGCCTCTTTTCACCCTCTCCTGTGGGAGAGGGCTGGGGTGAGGGCAACGAAACGCACTCCTCTACATTTCCTCTTTCACCTGCATTGCCAGCTCAAACGAGTGCAAACGCGCCTGGTGATCGAAAATCTGCCCGTTAACCATAATCTCATCCGCCTGTGTCTCGCGCAGCACCGCTTCCAGCCCGTGACGCACCTTCGCTTTATCACCCACCAGAGACATACTCAGCGCCTGCTGTACGCCATACTGCTCGGAAGCAGACCACAACTGGTGCATATTCTCCACCGGTGGTGGCAGCTGGCCCGTTTCACCGCGACGCAGTTTCACAAATGCCTGCTGCATAGAGGTAAACAGGAATTCTGCATCGCGGTTACTGTCGGCCGCAATGATGTTGATACACACCATCGCGTACGGTTTTTCCAGCCGTTCAGACGGTTTGAAGTTCGTACGGTAGAGATGCAGTGCCTGGTGCAGCATATCGGGTGCAAAGTGTGAGGCAAATGCAAACGGCAGGCCGAGCTGTGCTGCCAACTGAGCACTATACAGGCTCGACCCCAGCAGCCATACCGGGATCTTTTCGCCGTAGCCCGGCACAGGGCGCACGTGCGGGTTCGGATCGCGCGCATCGAACCAGTCCACCAGCTCAGCAACATCACGCGGGAAGTTATCAATGTCACCACTCATATGGCGGCGAAGTGCGCGCATGGTCGGCTGGTCGCTGCCAGGCGCGCGGCCAAGCCCTAAATCAATTCGGCCGGGATAGAGAGTATTCAGCGTGCCAAACTGCTCGGCAATCACCAGCGGGGCATGGTTAGGCAGCATTACGCCGCCGGAACCAAGGTGCAGAGTCGTGGTGTTCGCTGCCAGATAACCAATCAGCACTGAGGTGGCAGCGCTGGCGATACCAACCATATTGTGATGCTCAGCCAGCCAGTAGCGGTGATAGCCGCGTTTTTCGGCCAGTTGAGCAAGAGCAAGTGAGTGCGAAAAGGCTTCTCTCGCGGAGGCACCTTGAGGGATCGGTGCCAGGTCCAGCACCGAAAATGGAATGGTTTTAGCGGTCATAGCAGCTCACTTTGTCGACGGTCAGTCTTTAATACTGCATCAAAGTTTAGTAACCGTTGTTAACAAAGTGAGCCTTTTTTAGGCCTGAAGTTCCAGGCCGGCGAGACGCTTCCAGTAACCATTGCAGTCACTATTAGCGGTAAGCGGCAGCGGAGACGAACCATTTTCGTTAGCGCGGAAGGCATCCAGCATCGCAAACACGTTGGTATCCAGCGGAGATAAGCGCACCATGTCCACCAGCCCGTTCATCGATGCCAGTTCGTTGCCGAGGTTGTAAACATAGCCACTCATGGTCTGAATACCGTTCAGGACAAAGACCTGCTGATTTTCCTGCGACAGCACACTGCGTCCGTTTGGATATTTGATGCAGCAGGTTTCGCATTCGTCTTTCGGGCGGTCTTCAGAGCGCGCGGTAAAACAACGCGCAGAGTAGGCCAGCGGCAGGTGGCCATAGCTCAACACTTCCACGTCGAACTGGTTACGGATACCCAGCTCTTCGCACTGTGTCAGCAGGTTTGCCAGCCAGTCGCGGGAGAGTTCGACCGGCATGCACCAGCGCGTCATTCCTTGTTTCAGCAGCAGACGCAGCGTGACGGCGTTATAGCAGTTCAGGGCATGTCCGGCGACAAACGGCAGTTTGCGTTCGGCGCACATGTTCACCACGCCAAGATCGCTTGCCTCTATCAGAAAATCACCGTTTTCCACATAGCGTTTCAGCTCGCCCAGTTCGGATGAGGCCTGAACCAACGCCAGGGTTGAGAGCACAATCTGCTTGCCGCTTCCCGCCAGGCTTTTGGCCATATCAAGCCAGTCACCCACTTTTGTTGCCCGGCGCTTGCTGCATACTGCCTCGCCGAGGTAAATCACATCGGCGCTGCTTGTCGCCGCCTGCTGGTAGAAATCTTCCAGTGTCTCTTTTGACCAGTAGTAAAGCACAGGCCCTAATGAATATTTCATGGTCTTCTCACTGCCATTTACGGTGATACGCGCCCAGCGTAGTTTGCGTGCCTTCGGACATTGAACCGAGCGTGTCCATCCAGGCGGGTTGCGGCGCATAGTTTTGTGGGTCTGCCATGCAGCGATCGATGGCCTGACGCCAGACTTTCGCTACCTGGCTCACATAGGCAGGGCTACGCTGGCGACCTTCGATTTTCACGGAAGCAATGTTTGCCGCCAGCAGTTCCGGCAGCAGCTCCAGCGTATTGAGGCTGGTGGGTTCTTCCAGTGCATGATAGCGCTCGCCATCGACCAGATAACGGCCTTTGCACAGCGTCGGGTAGCCTGCGTTTTCGCCGTCCTGATAACGGTCGATCAGCACTTCATTCAGGCGGGATTCCAGCCCTTGCGGCGTTTGCTGCCAGCGAACAAAGCGGGCAGGGGAACAGGCCCCCACAGTGTTCGGGGATTCACCGGTTAAATATGAGGAGAGATAGCAACGTCCTTCCGCCATGATGCACAGGCTGCCGAACGCAAAAACTTCCAGCGGAACTGGCGTGACGCGAGCGAGTTGCTTAACCTGATGAATAGAGAGCACACGCGGCAGTACCACGCGGGCCACGTCAAAATGGCGATGGTAAAAGCGAACGGCTTCTTCGTTGGTGGCGGATGCCTGAACAGAGACATGACGCTCAATATGCGGATAACGTTCTGCTGCATACTCAAGCATAGCGAGGTCGGCCAGGATCAGCGCATCGGCCCCTAGCTGTGCCGCCATGTCCACTGCGCGTTGCCAACGGGCGTAGCCATCAGGATGGGCAAAGGTATTGATAGCAATATGTAGCTTGCGGCGGTGCTGGTGGACGAAGTTAACGGCTTCCTGAAGCTTTTTCTCCGTAAAGTTGAGGCCAGCAAAATGGCGGGCGTTGGTATCATCTTTCAGCCCGATATAAACCGCATCGGCACCATTTTCGATGGCCGCCTTAAGCGCCGGAAGGTTTCCGGCAGGGCAGAGCAGCTCCATAATTTGTCCTGATAATCTCGATCTTGGCGATCGCAAAATTGTTAACGAACTGGGATTTTAATTAACCCATACGCGACAATTTTTGATTTAAGGCAGCTAATGGCGTATTGATGACACCAATAATGGCTCACGCCGGACGACGGTTTGTTGATTTACGCCGCTATGTTGGCCTCAGGATATGGCAAAATAACAGGACTATAGATTTCAGGGAGTAAAGCTCGTGCTGGATAAACTGCGTTCACGCCTCGTACAATTTGGTCCATCAATGCTGAGCGTGCCGGTAAAACTGACGCCATTCGCGCTGAAACGCCAGGTTCTGGAACAAGTACTGAGCTGGCAATTCCGCCAGGCGTTACAGGAAGGTGAGCTGGAATTCCTTGATGGCCGCTGGTTGAGTATTGAAGTCCGCGATATCGGGCTGCGCTGGTTTACTTCGGTAGAGAATGATCAGCTGATTGTTCGGGAATCTGCTGAGGCAGACGTAAGCTTTAGCGCTAACGCCAGCGATCTGCTGATGATCGTCGCGCGTAAGCAAGATCCTGACACACTCTTCTTCCAGCGTCGTCTGGTTATCGAAGGGGATACAGAGCTTGGCCTGTACGTGAAAAATTTGATGGATGCCATTGAACTGGAGCAGATGCCGAAAGCGCTGCGCGTGGTTCTGTTGCAAATGGCTGATTTTGTAGAGGCCGGGCTGAAAACCCCGCCTGAAAGTAAACACACTTCAGTAGGTGAGCCATGCTGATTCGAGTTGAAATTGGGATTGATGCACCGGGTATCGATGGGTTATTACGCCGTTCTTTTGCGAGCGATGCCGAAGCCCGACTGGTCCACGATCTCCGCGAAGATGGCCTGATCACCCTGGGTCTGGTTGCCACCGATGATGAAGGTCAGGTTGTCGGTTATGTGGCATTCAGCCCGGTGACGGTTCAGGGTGAGGAGCTTCAGTGGGTGGGAATGGCACCGCTGGCGGTAGACGAAAGCTACCGTGGCCAGGGCGTTGCCCGTCAACTGGTCTATGAAGGACTGGATTCGCTGAATGAGTTCGGTTATGCCGCCGTTGTCACGCTGGGTGATCCTGCGTTCTATGGTCGTTTAGGTTTTGAACAGGCGGCGCATTACGATCTGCGCTGTCGCTGGCCGGGCACCGAGTCTGCGTTCCAGCTTCACCGCCTGGCAGATGATGCCCTGAATGGCGTAAACGGACTGGTGGAATACCACGACCATTTCAATCGCTTTTAATCAGGCTCTCACGTAGCGCCTCAAAGTACCCGTCTCCGGTGACGAGGCGCTCTTTCTGGCGCTTCGTCAGCTGCTTGATGCGGTATTCCAGCCTGAGCGCCAGCGAACGATCGCCCACGTGAGCCGAAAAGACCAGCCGCAATTCCCCTTTCCCGCGTAGCGCTTTTGCCCCTTTCCCCGATTGATGTTCCAGGAAACGCCGCTCCACATCCGTGGTTATCCCGGTATAGAGTGCGTTATCAGCGGTGCGGACAAGATAAAGAAACCAGGACACAGTAAACAGATTCAGTATGTTAAGGTGAACGCACCTTAGCATGAGAGACAAGAAAAATGGAAACACTGACGGCCATTAACCGTTGGCTGGCGAAACAACATGTCGTCACCTGGTGTGTTTATGATGACGGTGAAATGTGGTGTGCGAATGCGTTCTACTACTACGATCCTGAGCGCGTGGCCTTCTACGTCTTAAGTGAAGATAAAACACGTCATGCGCAGATGACAGGCCAGCTGGCGAAGGTCGCTGGTACGGTTAACGGCCAGCCGAAAACGGTCGCTTTGATCCGTGGCGTCCAGTTCAAAGGTGAGATCCGTCGTCTTGATGGTGAAGAGAGCGACGCGCAACGCGGGCGCTACAATCGTCGTTTTCCTGTCGCCATTGCGCTTAAAGCGCCGGTGTGGGAAATCCGCCTTGATGAACTAAAATTTACAGATAACACACTGGGGTTTGGTAAAAAGATCCACTGGCTGCGTCAGGAGTAAGGTATGAGTCAGGTACTAATTACAGGTGCGACCGGGCTGGTGGGTGGGTATCTGCTGCGTATGCTGATTCAGGAGCGAAAAGTGAACTACATCGCCGCCCCGACGCGTCGTCCGCTTGCCGCCATGCCCGGTGTTTTTAATCCTCATGCGCCGAAACTGAGCGATGCACTGGCTCATGTGTGCGACCCAATTGATATCGCCTTTTGTTGTCTGGGCACGACCCGCCGTGAAGCGGGCAGTAAAACGGCGTTTGTTCACGCTGACTACGCGCTGGTTGTGGATACCGCACTCAGGGCGAAAAGGCTCGGGGCCAAACATCTGGTGGTCGTCAGTTCGATGGGGGCAAACGCAAACTCGCCATTCTTTTACAACAAAGTGAAAGGAAAAATGGAAGCCGCGCTGATTGCGCAGAAATGGGAACATCTGACGATTGTTCGCCCCTCCATGCTGCTGGGGCACCGCGACAAGCGTCGTTTTAACGAGTCGATTTTTGCGCCTTTGTTTCGGATCCTTCCCGGTAACTGGAAATCAATTCATGCGCGTGATGTCGCACGTGCAATGCTGAAAGAGGCGCTGTCGCCATCGCAGGAGGGCGTTAACATTATCCCATCGGCAAAATTACGTGAACTTGCGCGAGGTGAGGCGTAGTATCTTCGGGCTTATTAACACTCCCTGGGGAATGCTATGACTGGTCAGTCTTCATCTCAGGCGGCTACGCCATTTCAATGGTGGAAACCCGCTCTCTTCTTTCTCGTTGTTATCGTTGGTCTTTGGTATGTGAAGTGGCAGCCCTATTACGGAAAAGCATTCACTGCCGCCGAAACGCACAGTATCGGCAAATCCATTCTTGCTCAGGCTGATTCCAGCCCGCTTCAGGCGGCGTGGGATTACGCGATGGTCTATTTCCTTGCCGTCTGGAAAGCTGCAGTGTTGGGTGTGCTCTTAGGCTCACTGATTCAGGTGCTTATCCCGCGTAACTGGCTGGTGAAAACCTTAGGGCAGCCGCGTTTTCAGGGCACGCTTCTGGGGACGATATTCTCTTTGCCTGGCATGATGTGTTCTTGCTGCGCAGCGCCTGTCGCGGCCGGAATGCGCCGCCAGCGCGTTTCAATGGGCGGTGCACTGGCATTCTGGATGGGTAACCCGTTGCTGAACCCGGCTACACTGGTGTTCATGGGGTTTGTCCTCGGCTGGCATTTTGCGTTTATCCGCCTTGTTGCAGGGTTATTGACGGTGCTGGTGGTCGCAACGCTTGTGCAGAACCTGGTGAAAGACAAGACCGTTGAGCCTGTGTCTGTGGACGTGACCATCGCCGAGCCACAGGGCAGCTTCTTTGCGCGTTGGGGCAAAGCACTTTGGCAGCTGTTCTGGAGCACTATCCCGGTGTATATCCTGGCGGTTCTGGTGCTTGGGGCTGCGCGGGTTTGGCTATTCCCTCATGCGGATGGTGCTATCGATAACTCGATGCTGTGGGTGATTGCGATGGCCATTGCAGGCTGTCTGTTTGTTATCCCTACGGCCGCTGAAATCCCGATTGTTCAGACGATGATGCTGGCTGGCATGGGGACTGCTCCGGCGCTGGCGCTGCTTATCACCTTGCCTGCGATCAGCCTGCCGTCGCTTATCATGCTGCGTAAGTCATTCCCGGCCAAAGCCCTGTGGCTGACTGCGGGTCTGGTGGCATTGAGTGGAGTGATTGTGGGCAGTATTGCGCTGATATAAAAAAAGCCCGGTAGCGCTGGCGCTTACCGGGCCTACAGTCAGGTGTGTGGTTATTTGATGTAGGTAAACGCGGTGGTGACGTGTTTCACGCCGCTTACCCGGCTGGCGATATCGGCAGCCGCTTTCCCTTCACGGTCGGTGACCAGGCCCAGCAGGAACACTTCGCCGTTTTCGGTGGTGACTTTCACGTTGGAAGATTTCACCTGGTCAGTACCCAGTAACTGAGAACGGACTTTGGTGGTGATCCAGGTATCGGACGATGCGTCTCCAAGACCAATCGGCTGACCCTGACGCACTTCGTTAAAGACTTCCGTCGTACCCTCTACACCCATCGCGATCTGTTTGGCGCGGGAGGCGAGTTCCATATTCGGTGCCTGGCCTGCCAGTAGTACTTTGCCCTGATACGCCGTTACGTTGATGCGCGCTTCTTTCTTAATCTGTTCGTCTTTCGACAGTGCGCTGTTTACGCGCAGTTCCAGTGTACCGTCATCAACCTGAGTACCCACGGAGCGAGGATCGGTTGCTGCCTTTGTACCAACGGCTGCGGTACCCACAACAGCCGCAGCAATACATCCCTGAAGTAGCAGTGCAGACATCAGGACTGCGAGGGTCGATAAAGCCTTCATGAATACTCCTTAATCATCCTGGTGAGGGAAAAGCGTGTTATCGATCAGATCGCATAAGCAATTCACCGTTAGCATGTGCATTTCCTGAATGCGTGCGCTGCGATGAGAAGGAATGCGAATTTCCACATCCTGCGGCCCCAGAAGGCCTGCCAGCTCACCGCCGTCATAACCCGTTAACGCCACGATAGTCATATCGCGGGTGACAGCTGCTTCAACGGCTTTGACGATGTCGCGGCTGTTACCACGCGTGGAGATAGCCAACAGAACATCTCCGGCGTGACCCAGGGCGCGCACTTGCTTCGCGTAAATTTCGTCATGCAGACGATCGTTAGCAATCGCTGTTAAGACCACATTATCGGTGTTTAGTGCAATGGCAGGTAAACTAGGTCGTTCTGTTTCAAAGCGATTTATCATGCTGGCAGCAAAATGCTGTGCGTTGGCGGCCGATGTGCCATTGCCACAACAGAGGATTTTGTTGCCATTAAGCAGGGACTGTACCAGCGTCATCGCTGCGCGAGAAATCGCGTCCGGGAGGGCTTCCGCCGCTGCAATCTGAGTCTGAATGCTTTCTGTGAAGCACACTTTAATTCTTTCGAGCACGTTATCCCTTTAAATCGTATTCAGGTGTCTTCGCCAAACGCGTTTTTCAGCCACTCAATGTCGTTTCCGGTGAAGGCTACCACATCGAACCGGCAATCCACAGTATCAAAGCTCCCATTATGGCGGGCAAGCCACAAGAGGGCTGTCTGTAATAATTTTTGTTGTTTGGCGGGCGTCACGCTGGCGGCAGCCCCGCCAAATTGCGATGACTGCCTGAAGCGTACTTCGACAAACACGGTCGTTTGACCGTCTTTCATAATAAGGTCGATTTCGCCGCCCCGTCCGCGAACGTTGGCGGCGATAAAGCGCAGTCCCTTGCCTTCAAGCCAGCGACGCGCTTTGATTTCCCACGCGTCACCGGTCTGTTTACGGCTTAACTGGCCGGGACGACCTGCCCCTGCTGGTATTTGAGCCATGATAACTTCCTGTTAATCACGCAGTCCTGAGTGGCGGTCAAATCGCCGGTGTTGCCGTTGAGTTCGAACCCTGGCACCTGGCGCATCTGAGTAAAGTGGTTTGCCAGCGCCCATGCATCAACACCCATGGCATACAGGCGTGCCAGAGAGTAGTCGTTACGCACGGCGCCCAGCGCCTGCTGCATCAGTGCCGGGTTACTGCCCGCCAGCATTGGAATTTCGCTGTATTGCAGGCCTTCCATTTCCAGACGGAAATCTGGGCCAGCCGTGCCTTGTGCGCTGCGAGAGCTTGCGTACAGTGTTGCACCGCTCTGGCTGCCGTTACGCATGGCGATCATCGGTTTGATGAACGCGATCTCTTCCGGGGTCGCGACGATGTAAGCAGCATCAACTTTACCGCCACCGCTGATTTGCGCATCGGTCGGTGGGGCAGGAATGTTCAAGCCACCAATGGTGACACCCTGCTGTTGTGGCAGGCTTGCCGAAACCGGGCTGCCGCTGAGCGAAATGCCCGCACCGCCGTTGACACCGCCTCTCAGCTCAGACACTGAGCCAAACTTCTGCTGTAAAACAATGCCACCGCCCAGTTTCTGCCACTCTTGTGCGAATGCAGTCGCTACGCGGTCACCCAGCGTGCTGCGCGGAATGAGCAGCAGTGGCGCTTGTTTACCCTGCTCGTGAATATGGCGCGCCGCATCACGGGCTTCATCTTCCGGAGAGAGAGCGAAGTAACAGATATTCGCACGATTCTGAACTTGCTCTGGCTGGTTAAGCGCCAGGACGTTCAGGGTGGTATTGCTTTTCATCAGCTCATCGACGTTGTTTTTCAGCAATGGGCCAACCACGATGCTGGCACCGTCCTGCTGAACCTGCGCCAGAACCTGATCGAGCGGCTGTGAGCTGGTGTCGTAGATTTTCAGCTCTGCACCCGGATTTGCGCCGGTTGTCGCCACAGCCTGAGGCTGTGCTGCCGGTTGTTGGGCAGGCTGTGTCGTCTGAGGTTGTTCAGTCGCCTGCGGCTGTGCAGTTGTTGCAGGTGCTGCCTGAGTGGCAGGTGCAGCCTGCGTTGCCGCTGGTGTCTGTACCGGCGCCGCTGCTGGTGTAGTCGCGGCTGGCGTTGTTGGCGCCGTGACCGGGTTTTGCAGAGTTCCCTGGGCTGGCGTTTGTGCTGTCGTCAGGTCGCTGGTTTCCGCAGCGGAAGGGCTGACCACGGTGTTGACGTTAGCAGCCTGCGCGGCTTGCTCTGGCACGGCATTGCCTGCAACGGCAGTTGTGCCGTTTTTCGCCGCTTCAAAACCCTGCTGGATCGCGCGACTGAATACCGCCGCCTGGCCGTTTAACGGCAGCAGCAGGGCGATTTTGCTGGTGGACGCAGGTTTAAAGTTCTGCACGTTAACCAGCTGCGTTGGCAGCATTTTCGCACCAGGGTTTTGCGGGTAGCGAGTCTGCCAGTCGGTAATACCGGCTTTCAGCATGTTCGGATCGTTGCGGTTGTTAAACCACATCTGTTGCAGATCCAGCCAGCCCTGCAATACGTTTTCGTCGGCGTTGATCACCAACTGCTGCGCTTGTTCCTGCGTCATTGAGGAGAGCGCCTGCCAGGTGGCATCGATATTTTTTTGTTTGTCGGCAGCGCTAAGCAGTGGCTCCTGGGCAATCAGTGCGCGGAGCAGCGGCAGGGAAGCACGGCCCTGTTCTGCGGTGATACCTGCTTGCCAGAAACGAGCCTGCTGGTTTTTATCCAGCGCGCTGACGTCGATGTCGCCGAGGATCTTTTTGGCGGCCGCATAATCTTTCTGTGCCACTTTCAGCTCTGCTGAAAGCAATACCTGCTCACGACGCTGCGTGTCGTTAAGATCTTGCGGCAGCTGGTTGAACAGATCGGCGGCCTGCTGGGTTTTATCTTCTTTCAGCAGTGCACGAATGGCGAGTAATTGCCAGTTGGTCTTGGTATCATTTGAGCTCTGCGACATTTGTTGCAGATAAAAGCCAGAATCAGCCTGCGCGGATCCCTGCATATGGGCAGCGCTTTGATCGGGTGCCTGGGTGCCACAGCCTGCAAAGATCAGGGCTGCCAGCAGCAGAGGCACGCTGCGCGCGGCTTTTGTTCGAAGAAACGTTAACGGTACCATACTGTATCCAGTGATTTTTTTTACGCAATGCTCAATATTAAATCGGCAATACGGACTAAACAATGAAACAACACGAAACGGCAGATAATTCTCAAGGCCAGCTTTATATTGTACCTACTCCTATCGGGAATTTGTCTGATATTACCCAACGTGCCCTCACTGTATTACAAGCCGTTGATTTAATTGCTGCTGAAGATACCCGCCATACCGGTTTACTGCTGCAACACTTCGCCATTAACGCCCGAATGTTTGCCCTGCACGATCACAATGAGCAACAAAAAGCTGACACGCTGGTGGCGAAACTGAAAGAGGGGCAGAACATCGCCCTGGTGTCCGATGCCGGAACACCGCTGATTAACGATCCTGGCTACCATCTGGTGCGTACCTGTCGTGAAGCGGGTATTCGCGTTGTACCATTGCCGGGACCGTGCGCCGCGATTGCCGCATTGAGTGCGGCGGGTTTGCCGTCCGATCGTTTTTGCTATGAAGGCTTCCTGCCGGCGAAATCAAAAGGCCGCCGCGACGTGCTAAAAGATCTGGAAACCGAACCGCGCACGCTGATTTTCTATGAATCTACCCACCGTTTACTGGAAAGCCTGGACGATATGGTCACCGTCTGGGGTGAAGCCCGCTACGTGGTGCTGGCGCGTGAGCTGACGAAAACCTGGGAAACCATCCACGGTGCCCCTGTTGGCGAGCTGCTGGCGTGGGTAAAAGAAGACGAAAACCGTCGTAAAGGCGAGATGGTACTGATTGTTGAAGGCCACAAAGCAGAAGATGACGCACTGCCTGCTGATGCCATCCGCACCCTGACGCTGCTGCAAAGCGAGCTGCCACTCAAGAAAGCGGCTGCGCTGGCGGCGGAAATTCACGGCGTGAAGAAAAATGCGTTGTATAAGTATGCGCTGGAGCAGCAGGGAGAGTAAACGCATGAGCCGCTATCAGCCTCCATTTACTATCACACCATCGATTCTCAATCAGGTTGTTGAGATTGGTGAACTGCTGGGGCATTGGGCGGATCTGGCAGACGCTGATTCATTTCCAGCAAGAGTGCTATTACCAGATTTTAGGGCAATGTGATCGGTTGAGTGATTGCACTGCTTTCGTCGAGTTTATGTTGCACAACATGGCAGAAGCTCTGCGCGAAGGAATCGCGGCACCGACGATTATGTCGGAAAAAATGTCGGAAAAGGAGACCGCTATCCTTGAGCTCCTTACTGTTCAACCGCAGATGACCGCTGCAATGCTGGCATCCGTGCTGGGCGTGACTTCCCGTACCGTGGAACGTTATCTGAGAAACTTGCAATCGAAAGGTAAATTAAAACCCCTTGAGGCAAGGAAAGGAGGAAGCTGGCAGGTTATAGCTTGACCTGCCAGCAGGGCATGTTTTATCTCCCTGGCGTCGCCTCAAACACCAGCGTTTCCAGCGGCTGCAGCGTAATCACCACCGCATTTTTATACTCACCCGGTACGGTAGCGTTACTGCCATAAACGGCTTTCAACGTAAACTGTGTTGCATTGCCTGCCGGGATTTCAAAGTCTTTTGCCAGATCCAGATAGTAGCTTTGCGGCTTATCCGACGGGTTACGCAAGCCGAGGATCGCTTTGGCTTTACTCCAGGATGCCCAGCCGTAAGCCTGAAGCGCGGTTGGATCCCCGCCAATCCAGTGCGTATCCACCAGCACGCTGGTGTTATCCCTCGACCATTTCGCAGCCTGCGCCAGGGTATCCCACTTCGCCTTGTTCAACATCGACGGGGTGATATACAGCTCCTGCAGCTGGGTTCCGGTGGCGAAGTAGCTCCAGACCTGGTCGGCAAAATCGCTGTCAGTTTGCACTTTCTCAAGGCCGTAGTAGGCATTCTCCGCGCTGACGATACCGTGATACATCAGCGAGTTGAGCGGGAAGAGCGGGCCTTTGCGCACAATGGAGCGGTAGGTTTCGGCATCGCGATAGGTCATCCATTGCTGAACGGGCGTGCCGGGTCCGTACAGGTTGATGTCATCGCCCTGACGCCAGATAGAGTCGGCGTATAACAGCCAGGACGGGCTGGCATCGGTGCCGGTCGTCAGGTTGATAAACAGATTCGGATTTGCGCTTCGCATGTTATGCAGCAGGGCGATCGAGGCATCAAAATCTGAGGCGAACTGGCTACCCTTGATATGTGAGTTAGCGTTGCCCATTCCGTCGAGCTTAAACGAGGTAATCCTCTCGTTTTTAATCAGCTTGATGATCTGCTCGTTGAAATTTTTATAGTAGTTCGGACCTGATAAGGCCAGTTTCCCGTCCACAGTTTCGAAGCCGTATTCCTTCGCGTGTGAAACGCGAATGTCGCGCGGCTTGTTGTAGCCGCCCCACGGTGAAAGCCAGAGTCCGATTGAACTGTGCAGGCTGTCGGCTTTTTCCCTGACTTTGCCAAAGCCGTGGCTGAATGCCGGGCCAAACAGCCAGCGTCCGGTACGGTCGTCCCAGCCGTCGTCCAGCAGAAATGCATCCAGCTTCACGCCGCGACCAGCAATGAATTCTTTATTCCATTCATCCATGCGGCCCAGTACATCCTGTTCCGTGTACGGATTAAAGAAGCCAATATCCATCCAGCTGTTGTAGTGCAGGTAAGGTTTGTACGGACGAGGACGCACGGCATCGATAAACAGATTCACGCTGCGGCGCAGCTGATTGGTTTCCGGGAAGGTACCGAAGTATGTGGTGAAACTGACCGGTGTCTCCGGCTGAATCGGCGTTTTCAGCTCGACGTTGAGATTGGTTGTCGCTTCATAAGCGTAGGTATTCACGATGGGCTTATCCGGCAGGATAAAGAATGAATCAGCAACGATCGGCGAGCTGTTGATTGCCCCGTCAACGTAAGGTGCCTGCGACTGCTTTTTGGTCGGGAAGAAGGTGATTTTCGCCACGTCTCGGGGCTGACCAACGGCTGCAATGGTGTAGTCGATGCTGGCATATTTTCCCTTCACCAGGTTCAGCTTCACCGTTACGTTAAAATCCGGATGGGTAAAGTCGATGGCAATCGCGCTGTCCTGTTTCTCTACGTGTTTGATTTTAAAATCCGCAGTGTGGATTTTGGTCTCATCCGGCAACGTTAAAAAGAACAGCTCCTGCGGTGAGAGCGGGTGATTGGAGTTTTTGTCTTTCACCACCACCGCTGAACTGGCGTCATCAAATGAGAGGGCGATGTTGTCATTATCCAGCGCGTAGTTCGCCGCCAGCGCGCCATGAGAAACAAACAGGGCAAGCATCGAGAGTGTGAGCACTTTTTTCATCAGGGTAAGATTCCTTATTAGTAATGCTTCAGCATTCGGTTGATGGATTGTTCCAGCCAGTAGCGCTGGGTGCCGAAGTTGATACGCAGGTAGTTCTCGCCGTTTTGCACGTAGTGGCTGCCGTCTTCAATGACGACACCGGCCTGTTGGGCAAAATGTTGGGTCAATTCTGTGGCGCTGCGGTCGTCTGCGCTGACGTCTATCCAGGCCAGATACGAGGATTCCGGGTTCATCATTTTCCAGGCCGGGAAGTGGGTCTGTATGGCATCCGCAAGGTAGTGGGCGTTACCGCGCAGATACCCGTTTAGCGCGTCGAGCCACGGCAGGCCGTGCTGGTAGGCCAGGATAATCCCCCATACGCCAAACATGTTGGGTGAGGTAATGGAATTCTTCTCGAGCTGTTGGCGGAAACGCTGGCGCAGCGAAGCATCAGGGATCATCGAGTAGGAAGTTTTCAGTCCGCCGAGATTGAACGCTTTGTTCGGGGACGTCAGTACAATCAGGTTGTCCTGTGCGGCGCAGTCAGAGGCCAGACAACTGACGAATTTGCCGTCGAGCAGGTGCTCGGCATGAACTTCGTCGACTACCAGAATCGTGCCGTAGCGCTTACAGAGATCTGACACCTGACGTATCTCATCCGCACGCCAGATTCGGCCCGAAGGGTTATGCGGCGAGCAGAAGAACCACAGCTTTGGACGGTGGGCTTTGAGCTGGGCTTCGACCAGATTAAAATCGAGCTGATAGCGGTCCTCCTCCACGCGCAGTGGATTAGCAAGTACCTGCACGCCCTGGCGTTGCGTCGCCATCGCAAAAGGATCGTAGACCGGCGTGTTCATCATCACGCTGTCGCCAGCCTCACAGAACGCCTGCACTGTGTAGTGCAGCGTGGAAACGGTGCCGTAGGTCAGTGTGATCCACGACTTCTCCACCTCAACCTGATGGCGGGTGCGCTGGAAGGCGATAACCGCGTCGTAGAATTCGTCGAAGCACCAGGTATAGCCGAAGGTGCCATGCTCCACGATGCGCTGAAAGCCCTCAATGACGGCGGGCGGTGAGGTGAAATCCATGTCTGCGATCCACAGCGGGATAAATCCCTCCGGGACATCACCAAAGCGCGAGCAGACAAACGCATGATCCCACTTGCGGCACTTATCGCTTTTACGCTCGATGATTTTGTCGAAATCAAACACAACTACCCCCTGTTAAATTAAGGCTTCAATGCCGGTTTTGACGCTCTGGACCTGCGGGCCGATAATCACCTGAACGCTATGAGCATCAAGCACCACCACCGACAGCGCGCCAGCCGCTTTCAATGCCTGCTGGTCGAGAAGGCCCATCTCTTTCACCACCAGACGCAACCGGGTGATGCAGTTATCGAGCGAATCAATGTTCTCTTTGCCGCCGAGCGCACGCAGAATCAGCCCATGATCATATTTCGATTTTCCGCGCGCACGGGTGTTAGCCTCCACGGCCTGCAGCGCACCTTGTGTGTCTACTTCACGGCCAGGCGTTTTGATATCGTGCTTGAGGATGTACCAGCGGAAGACGAAGAAGTAGATGGCAAACCAGGCAATACCGACCGGGAACAGCAGGTACCATTTGGTCGACATTCCCTGCATCACGCCGAAGATCAGTAGATCGAGGATTCCGCCGTCGGTGTTGCCGATGGTTACGCCCAACAAGGCCATCACCATCAGGGCCAGGCCAGACATCACGATGTGGAAGGCGTACAGCGCCGGGGCAATAAACAGGAACAGGAATTCAATCGGTTCTGAAATACCGGTGACGACGGAAACCAGCACGCCGGAAAGTAGCAGCCCTTTAATCACCGGGCGGTTCTCCGGGCGAGCGGTGCGATAGATGGCGTAAGCCACAGCCGGTAAGCCGAAGATAAAGGTCGGCATAAAGCCCTGCGACAGGAACGCGGTGACGTGTGGGCTAAACGGTAGACCGGCTTTCAGCTCGGCGTAGAAGATATTCAGCGCACCGGCGACCTCATGGCCATTCACCATCTCAATGCCGCCCGCTGGGGTGAAACGCACCATCGCCAGCAGGATGTGGTGCAGGCCAAAAGGCTTAAGCAACAGCACGCCTACGCCGTACAAGAATGGCCCAAAAACGCTGGTGCTCTGGATGATATGACCGATTCCGGCAATCCCCAGCGCCACGTATTCCCACAACAAAGGGATGAACAGACCGACCAGCGAAAGGGTGAGGGCGGTGATAATTGGCACGAAGCGAATGCCACTAAAGAAAGCGAAAGCATCGTGTAAGACCGTATCCTGAAAACGCTCATGCAGGAAATAGGTGATGACGCCAACCACGATGCCCCCCAGCACGCCCATCTCCAGGGTTTGGATCCCCAAAACGATCGATTGCCCAACCTGTCTCATGGTCGCGGCATCAGCAAGCTGGTGGGTTGCGGTCAGATAATAGTTGATGCTCATGTTCATCAGCATATAGCCAACAAACCCGGCAAACGCGCCCACGGCCTTGTTGCGTTTCGCAAGGCCCATAGGGATCGCCATGGCAAACATCAGCGGCAGGTAGGTAAAGGCAAAGCCGCCGACCATGGCAATAAAACCAAAGGTGAGCTGCGTTAGCTCGCCGCCCAGAAAGGGAAAACTCTTGATGGTGGAAGGGCTGGTAACAGAGCTACCGATACCTAACAGCAGCCCCATAAAGGCCAGCAGGGATACCGGGAACATAAAGGTCTTTCCCAGACTTTGAAAAAACTCCCACGCTTTTGATTTAAAGGACTTTTCCTTTGTCATGTAGGGACTCCTCGGATTTTTAGGATAAAGGAAGACGCTGTCCGGCTTAAGGACGCGCCTTCATATTTGCGAGGCTTATAGTTATTTTTTAGTTATTGATGTAATGCGCGATGGGATCAGGCTTCCGCCGGAAGCAGTAGCCGGTTTGCGGAACCACAAACGGTGATTTTGCTTCTGACCACCTCTTTCATGGCGTCCATGCCAACCCGCATGTAGAAGCGCGGATCGTTGCCCTGCGGGTTTTCGGCAAACCAGGCTTTGACCGCGTCAGAGAAGGCGATTTTCAGCTCAGTTGCCACGTTGACTTTACAAACGCCAAGCTCAATGGTGCGGCGAACAAACTCATCGGGGACATCGCTCGCGCCGTGCAGCACCAGCGGCACGGTGACCACCTCGCGGATTTCAGCCAATCGCTGGAAGTCGATTTTTGGCTGTTTGGTATAGAGGCCGTGCGCGGTGCCGATGGCAACAGCAAGGCTGTCTACACCGGTCAGTTCGACAAAGCGCTTCGCTTCCTGCGGGTCGGTCAGAAAGGCGCTTTCGGCGTCCACGCTCATGTCATCTTCCACACCGCCCAGACGGCCCAGTTCGGCCTCGACGCTGCAGTCGTTGAGGTGGCAGAAATCGACGACGGACTTCACCAGCTTCACGTTCTGTTCAAACGGATAGTGGCTGCCGTCGATCATCGCACTGCGCACACCGGCGTTGACCTTGCGGCGAATATCGTCCAGCGATTCGTGATGGTCGAGATGCAGCGCCAGCGGCATGTCATAAGTGAGGGAGTAAGCGCTGCACAGAGCGTAAATCTCTTCGAGCGCAATATGCTTAAAGGTGCCCGGCGTGCCTGCGAGGATCACCGGCGATCGCATTTCGCTGCACACTTCGAGGATCGCCTGGATAGTCTCTGCATTATGAATATTGAACGCCGGAACGGCGTAGCCTTTTGCCTGTGCGTCCTGCAGGAGATATTTCGTCGAGATGATACTCATAATCAGATCCTCTTAAGCCTGCCATGGATGAATAACAACGCCCTGTACCACACGGTTAACCGTACCGCTGGCGGATGGCGTATCTGGCGTGTTGCCTACGCTAAGCGACTGCGTGAGCGCAAAGACCTGGGCGTACATCAGGAAGCAGAACGCCTGTTCCATATCGATAAACGGACGGGAAGATGGCAGCAGAATATGCGGGCCCGCTTCAATTACTGGATCCGTAACGGCGGCAATGGCCACGACTCGCATGGCCTGGCGATCGCGGCGTAGTTCGGCCAGCAGATCCAGATCGTACTGACGCGTGTACGGGTGGCTGGAGACATACACCACCACCAGCGTTTCTTTGTCTACCAGTGATTTAGGCCCGTGACGAAAGCCGGTTGGGGAGTCGTAGAATGCCGCCAGCTTGCCTGCCGTCAGCTCCAGCACCTTCAGCGCTGATTCGCGTGCGGCACCTTGTAAACCCCCGCTTCCCAGATAAACGATCCTTTTCCAGGGCTCGTTGCCAAAGACGCCGCAGCTTAAATCACCGAGTGAGGCGAGGATCGCCTGGCAGCGTTCGGCAACGTCGCGGAAGGTTTTGCTGTTGATCGTTTCCGGCGCGAATACTGCCAGGCAGCTCGCCATCATGGTGGTAATGCTGCTGGTCATGGCAAACCCGCGATCGTGCGTTTCGGCAGGCATCAGCAGGGCAAATGCATTCTCGCTGTCGACGGCGTTCTTATACAGGCTGCCCGCCTCATTGCAGGTGATCGACAGGTGGTAGCACTCCGGCACAAACTGGTTTGCCAGCTCAACGGCTGCCACACTTTCCGGGCTGTTGCCGGAGCGCGCAAAAGAGACCAGCAGCAACGGATGCGACGCGCTGAGGTAATCCATCGGGTTCGTGACCAGATCGGTTGTGGGTACGGCGGTGATGTTTTTCCCGGTGTGGCTCGCGAGCCACGGCGCAATGATATCGCCGATAAAGGCGGAAGTGCCTGCGCCGGTCAGGACGATCCGCAGATCGTTCTTGTGTAGCAGTGGAGCCAGGAAGCTATCGATCGATGAACGCAGGCTATCGATATTATTGAGAGAGCGGAGCCAGCAGGAAGGCTGTTGACGGATCTCTTCTTCAGTCCATGTGCCTGTTGTGGCGGAGGTGGGGGTGTACGTTTCTGGCATAACTCAGTCCTTAGTCGCGTGAATTCCACATCAGACGCTTGGCAAATATGTCGCTATCTTTCGTTTCGTTTCACTTGTTCACGTAAGCAGTTAAATAAAATTTATAGAAAAGAAATCGAAAGTTCAATGAAAGAAAAGAAATAAAACGAAAAGTGTGATCGCAAAGGGAAAGGCAATGAAGAAGGAAAGGAAAAGAAAGGCCTTACGATCGGGTTTCGTAAGGCCAACAGGAGACACAATGAAAGGGCTAAAGGGGGAGAGCCTGACCCTGAATCCAAATCTGCTGGAGGTGTAAACCACCGTCCAGCGCAATAAGATTTGCACGTTTGCCCGGTGCTAACGATCCAAGCAGGTTAGCTATACCCAGCAGCCGGGCAGGGTGCAGAGAGGCCATGTGGATAGCGTCTTCAGCAGAGATGTCCGCGTGTTCCACCATATTGCGTACGGCGGCGTCCAGCGAGAGCGTACTCCCTGCCAGGCCACCAGCGGCGGTACGCACGACACCGTTTTGCATACTGACCGCTTCCCCGCACAGGGTGTAGCGCCCGTCCGGCATACCCGCAGCCTGCATTGCGTCAGTAATCAGTACCACGCGATCTTTCGCACAACAGCAGCACAGGCGCATGGCACCCGGATGGACGTGATGTCCGTCGGCTATCAGCTCCAGCCAGGCTCGCTTGTCCGTAAGCCCTGCGCCAACCATACCCGGTTCCCGATGATGTAGCCCGCTCATGCCGTTATAACAGTGCACCAGGCCATTCGCACCCGCGTCAAAAGCCGCAAGGGTTTGCGCATAGGTGGCTCCACTGTGGCCTAACATTACGCGTATACCGCGTTGTTTCAGGTGCCGGATTGCCTGCACCGCGCCGGTTTTTTCCGGGGCAAGCGCCACCACACGCAGCGTATTTTGCGAAACGTCAGCCAGGGCGTTCAGCTCAGCAATATCCAGCTCCCGGAACAGCGCTGGCGGATGCGCCCCTTTGTTTAGCGGCGTAAAGTACGGGCCTTCCAGATAGCTGCCCAGAACCTCCGCGCCAGGCCCACCGGACAGGGTGCGCCGGGCAATTCGCCGGAGTGCGCCGCGGATAGCTTCAAGCGGCGCGGTGACGGTAGTGGGAAGAAATGCGCCCACTCCTTCACGCGCTTTATGCATCGCCAGGGTATCCAGCACGTCAGGTGCTTCATCCATCACGTCCACGCCCGCGCCGCCGTGTACGTGAGTATCGATATACGCCGGGCAAAGCAATTCAGCATCCCGCACCGTCATGCCCGCAGGGATGGGTTCAATCGCGGTGATGACGCCATCGTCAATGCGTAGTTGGTAATCGTTTAGCCAGCCCTGTTCAGTGAGCACACGACGAGCGCGTAACAGCTGGCTCATATCCCTTCCTCTGCCGGGGCTTCTTCACGGCAGCGTGTAAGCTCATCCACCAGGCTGGTCAGCCCACGATGCCCGCATTCCAGCGCCTGCAGACGAAACGCTTCACTGGTTAATCCGTCGCGTTCCAGCACCATCTCCAGCAGAAGCTGCAGGTTGGTGCCGGTGATCACTTCGCTGCCCGGTTTCTGCATGGCCAGGGTCGACGCCACGCGAAACGGTGTGCCGCCCAGCAGGTCGGTGAGAAACACAATATCGTGCTGCTCGTCGAGCCCGTTTACCGCCTGTTCCAGCTGCTCAGTCAGCCGCGCGGTGGTGGATGTTTCAGGAAAATCAATGGCGATGAACTGCGGTTGCTCGCCAAGGATCTGCTTCATGGCCTGCTCAAGCCCACTGGCAAAACCACCGTGACCCGTCAAAATAATGCCTAACATCGCAACCTCTTTGCTTTACAGGAAGTGACAGAATTTACCCACAACGCCCAGCAGCACGGTGATACCGATCAGACGCAGTGGACTCCAGCCGCGGCGAACCAGCCAGAACATGGTCAGGGTGTAGACCAGCGGCAGGAACGCGGGCATGAGCTTGTCGATAACGTCAGCCTGCAGTTTGACAACGGCATCACCCGCCTTGATTTCGAGCGTCGTATTGAGGCGGACATAGGTTGCCACCAGTGCGCCAATCACCGTCATCCCGACAATGGAGGCCGCATGGCCCACTTTTTTGGTGTTGGCTTTGATCAGTGGTATTGCCGCTACGCCCATTCGATACGCGTAGTGTGCCAGGCCAAAACGCAGGCCGAGGTGTACAACGTTAAAAAGCACTATAAAGACCACTGCACCCAGAATCGATCCCTGTAGCGCCAGGCTTGCGCCAATACCGCCGCAGATGGGCAGAAGGGTGAGCCAGAACATGGCGTCACCAATGCCGCCGAGCGGTGCACCGACGGCAATTTTGGTGCTCTGGATGCTGTTCACATCCTGTTTAGAGCGCTCCATCGCCAGGATGATGCCGATAACAAAAGTCACCAGGAAAGGGTGGGTGTTGAAGAAGCCCATATGGCCTTTCATGGCGCGCGCCAGATCCCGTTTATTGGTGTGGATCTTTTTTAGCGCAGGGAGCAACCCGTACAGCCAGCCGGATGCCTGCATACGTTCGTAGTTGAACGATGCCTGCAGCAGCATGGAACGCCAGGCCACGCGATTAATATCCTTTTTCGTCAGTTCAGCACCGATGCTTTGGTCTTCGTAGACGTTTTCGTTAACGCCAGTCAGTAGTGTCTCTTCACTTTCAGACACGCTCGGTAACGTTGTTTGATTAGATGCCATCTTCGAATTCCTCTTTCCGGGCCGCAGGTGCCGTCGGTTCAGGTGATTTACGCATCAGGTCGATCAGCGCCATTGCCAGGGCCGCAGCCGCGATCGCCAGTACCGGAAGCTTGAGCCAGGCCGCAGCCACAAAGCCGATAATGAAGTAAGGGATGTAAACGTTTTTCATCATGATCTTCAGCAGCACGGCAAAGCCAATGGCTGGCATGATGCCGCCGGCGACGCCGAGGCCGTCAATCAACCGTGCTGGCAGGACGTCAATAGCGGTTTTCGCATGTTCCGCGCCGAAGTAGATCGGCAGGAAAGCGCACAGAAAGTAGAAGATACCGAGTGCCAGCAACGCCAGATAGTTGACCCGTTCAATGCCGTTGGTGTCGGCGTTTGCTGCCATGCGATCGCAGCGGGACATCACGCCAGACATAACGGAAAACAGGAAGGTGATCCCCATCTGTACCGCGACGGCAAACGGGACGGCAACGCCAACGGCCACTTCTGGTTTCACGCCGGTGCTTATGGCAAACGCGGTGCCCACGATCGTGCCGATAATCACGTTAGGTGGCTGTGCGCCCGCCAGCGGGGCCAGCCCCATCCAGACCAGCTCTAATGTACCGCCGGTCAAAATACCGGTGTGCAGATCGCCCAGAATCAGGCCGACCAACGGCCCAAGCACCACCGGGCGGTGCATGTGCGTTAAGCCGTTAAACATATCCAGACCGGCGATAAAGGCGAGAACGCCCAGCGCCAGAGCCTGCAACAGACTGATTTCCATTGTGAATCCCTCAGAGCAGTTTAAAGAGATCCAAAGCAGTTTCTGTTGGCACGCCCTGAACGAAGCATTCCACTCCGGCAGATTTCAGGCCGTTGAACGCAGCGATATCGCTCGCGTCGACAGATACCGTTTTGGCAATTTGTTGTTTGCCATTGGCGTAGTGCATGTTTCCGACGTTGATCCGGGTGATGGGCACGCCGCCCTCAACCAGTGTCAAAAAGTCGGCGGGTGATTTGCAGACCAGCAGGATTTTTTGGCGGTCGGCGGCGCGGTGAATGTTGTCGATCACTTTTTGCAGTGACCAGAAACGCACGGCGATCCCTTCCGCGAGTACCATTTCCATCAGGTTTTGTTGAACCGGATCTTCAGCTACCTCATTGTTAGCGACCAGTACCAGGTTCGCCCCTGCAAACCCCACCCACTGCACGCCCACCTGACCATGGATCAGGCGTTCATCAATGCGGCATAAGACAATGTTTGGCATAGCGTTTTCCTCTTTTCTAATTATGCGTTTTGAGTCGTTACGCCTTCGCAGGCGGCGTGGTACTGCTGGAGTATGTCCTGAATATGGTCGATGATGAGTTCCCGTGGTGTTGACTTGAGAGCACCCTCGCGAACTTTGCCGTACTGTAGCGGCAGGTACTGGCTGATAAGTGGTAGCGGTATGGGGTCGTCTGCCAGGTTTCGCACCAGCTGTTCAAAAGCGTCGTCAATTTGGCTGTCAGGCCAGTAATAGCGCACACGGTCGGAGTAGCTATAGCCGCGCGCCAGTCGTCGGGCGTTGCTGTCACCGTGGTAATGGCTCTGCCAGTATTCCGGTCGGTCGAGCATCACGTTTTCCAGAATATGGCGCAGACCAGAGCTGGCTTTTACTGGCAGCAGTTCCTCTTCAATAGCGGCCAGAGAGAAGAGGGCTTCACGCAGGGCAAAGGTCAGGGCAGGGCCGACTTTCAGAATCGCGAAGTGATCGTTTACCAGCTGGCGCAGCGCTTGCGGGGTCTGGTAGTCAGTGGAGTGCGCTTCAAATACCAGCGTGTCGTAGGTTTCAACCATTTTGCTTAGCGCGACGGCTTTCTGCGGTTGATAGTCGCAGACATGCGCATGGTCGAATTCCACGCCAGGCTGAACCACCAGACCAATAATGCGTGGCCAGATGTCGTTTAATCCTTCCTTTTCAAAGGCGTGCCGATGCGCTTCAAGCGTCGCGCGGGCCGCATCTGGCGTGGTGACTTCAAGCTCGGTAAGCGTTTCGTGCGCGCCGCCGGGAACCGGAACTTCCGTGCCGATAACGTAAACCAGATCGGATACACCAAACAGTGCGCGGCAGGTCTCTTCGGCAATCTTAGCCAGACGCGCGGCGCGATCGGCGACGATCGCATCGGTCAGAGGAACCGGATCGTCTTTGCAGGACATGCTGCAGTCGAGGTGGATCTTTTTGAATCCGGCTGAAACATAGCTTTTGATTAGATCGTCGGCATTTGCCATCGCCTGTTGAGCAGGCAAATTTTGCCAGCGGTTGGGGCCTAAATGGTCTCCACCGAGGATAAGTTGTGACGTCGGGAAACCAAGAGATTCTGCCAACTTGCAGACAAACCCGTGAAAATCAGCAGGTGTCATGCCGGTGTAACCGCCAAACTGATCCACCTGGTTGGAGGTGGCTTCAATCAGAAGCGGTGTTTGATGCGAATGCGCATAACGAATTGCAGCGTCAAGTACCAGTGGATGTGCGGAACAGACGGCATAGATCCCGTTTGCATTCCCCCGTTTATGTTGTTCCACCAATTTTGTCAGATGTTTCACTTTCCTCTCCGTTTCGGATGGTTATGACTCTTATCTTTCGTTTTGTTTCATTTAATCCTGCATCATGGTGGTATAAAAATAAAACGAAAGATAATAGTTTTCCGATCTGTTTCACAAAAGAAACATAATGAAAGGTTTCAGCGCCAGGCTATCTTGCGTCCACCTGCCTGAGAGGGGTTGCATTCCCGTAAAAGAAAGGCCTTAATAGTCAAAACGAAATGAAACGAAAGTTTATTTATTAAGGAGCTCGTATGAGCAGCACCGATTCATCCGCGGAAAAGCGCGTCACAGGCACCAGTGAAAGGCGAGAGCAGATCATTCAGCGGTTGCGGGCGCAGGGAAGCGTGCAGGTTAACGATCTTTCTCATCTTTACGGCGTTTCGACGGTGACGATCCGCAACGACCTGGCCTTTCTTGAGAAGCAGGGCATTGCTGTTCGTGCTTATGGCGGCGCGTTGATTTGCGAAGGCAATATGCCGGGCGTTGAGCCTTCCGTGGAGGATAAAAGCTCGCTGAATACGGCGGTGAAGCGCAGTATCGCGCAGGCCGCTGCTGCGCTGGTGAAACCCGGGCACCGTATCATCCTGGACTCCGGTACCACGACATTTGAAATTGCCCGAATGCTGCGTCAGCACACGGAGGTGATTGCCATGACAAACGGGATGAACGTGGCGAATGCGTTGCTGGAAGCGGAGGGGGTGGAACTGCTGATGACCGGCGGGCATTTGCGGCGTCAATCGCAATCCTTCTACGGAGACCAGGCGGAGCAGTCCTTACAGAATTACCATTTTGACCTGCTGTTTCTGGGCGTCGACGCCATCGATCTCGATCGCGGTGTGAGCACACATAACGAAGACGAAGCCCGTCTGAATCGCAAAATGTGCGAGGTTGCCGAGCGCATTATCGTTGTCACTGACTCCAGCAAATTTAACCGCTCAAGCCTGCATAAAATCATTGATACGCAACGGATTGATATGATTATTGTCGACGAAGGTATTCCTGCAGAGAGTCTGGAAGGGTTACGGAAAAGCGGGATTGACGTGGTGCTGGTTTAAGTTTTTTTACCCTCTCCCTTATGGGGAGAGGGTAGGATGAGGGGGAATCAGGTCACAGGAGCCGGGTTAAACACCGCCAGCTGGTTATGTAATCCCCATTGATCAGAGTAGGTTTTCTTGCGTCCGCTTGCCACATCCAGAATAAAGTGGAACAGTTTCCAGCCCACCTCTTCAATGCTCTCTTCCCCGGTGGCAATGGTCCCGGCGTTAATGTCCATTAAGTCATACCAGCGGTTGGCAAGCTCGGTACGAGTTGCCATTTTAATGACAGGCACCGCCATCAGGCCGTACGGCGTGCCGCGCCCGGTGGTAAAGACCTGCACCGTAATGCCGGACGCCACCTGTTGCGTGCCGCAGACAAAATCACTGGCTGGCGTTGCGGCGTAGATCAGGCCGCGTTTGGTTGGGCGCTGGCCGGGAGAGAGCACTTCCACAATGGCGCTCTGGCCGGATTTGGCAATCGACCCCAGGGCTTTTTCCACCACGTTCGCCAGGCCGCCTTTTTTGTTACCCGGAGACGGGTTGGCGCTGCGGTCGGTTTGGCCTATATCGAGATAATTATCGTACCAGGCCATCTCTTCCAGCAGGCGTTTACCCACCTCTTCATTGATGGCGCGTGGCGTCAACAGGTGGATGGCGTCACGCACTTCGGTGACTTCAGAGAACATCACCGTTGCGCCGCAGCGTACAAACAGGTCAGAGGCATAGCCGACTGCCGGGTTCGCCGTTACGCCGGAAAACGCATCGCTGCCGCCGCACTGCGTGCCGACCACCAGCTCAGAGGCCGGGCAGGTTTCACGCTGGCGCTTGTTCAGTTTATCCAGATGGCGTTCTGCAACCTGAAGAATATCGTCGACCATCGATTTAAAACCGACATGGTGCTCATCCTGCAAACGGACAATACTGGCATCGTCCACCGGAATGGCTTTTACATCCTCGGTGCCTTGCAGCAGGCGCTCTGGTTGCAGCTTCTCGCAGCCCAGACCAATCACCATCACTTCGCCGCCAAAGTTCGGGTTCAGGGCGATGTTGTGAATAGTACGAATAGGCACAACGGCCGCCGGCGCGTTGATGGCCACACCGCAGCCGTAAAGGTGGTTCAGGCCTACCACACCATCTACGTTGGGGTATTTCGGCAGCAAGTCGCGTTCGATGATTTTTACCACGTAGTCCACCACGCCCGCCACGCAGTGTACGCTGGTGGTAATGCCGAGCAGGTTTTTGGTACCCACGCTGCCGTCTGCATTGCGGTAACCTTCGAAGGTATAGCCTTTCAGCGGCGGCAACGGTTCAGGAACGCGGGTCGCCAGTGGCAGCGTATTCAGCGGCGGTGCTTTTGGCAGCTCAACCAGGGACTCTTCAATCCAGCTTCCTTGCGGGATGGCACGAACCGCGTAGCCGATGACCTCGCCATAACGAACGATTTCGCCATGAGCAGGGATATCCACCAGGGCAACTTTATGTCCTTGTGGAATATGCTCAATCAGTTCCAGCCCGTCCGGGAATCGGGTTCCGGCTTTTAAACCATTGTCGTTGACAATAATCGCCACATTATCTGTGTCGTGTACTTTTATATAGAACGCCGTCGGCGACGCTTGTCGGATTTCAATGTCGGCCATTGTTCAGTATTCTCCAGCAAAGTGTCTGATAATAAATGCAGCTGATTGGGTGTTTATTTTCTTATTAGCAAATAAAGATGCTGCTTTCTTAAATAAAGAATGTCAGGACTTAAAGGATAGGAATGTGATCCAGATCACTCAACAAAGCCAGAGATCGCGCGTCCTGGTCAGTAATACGTGATTCTGTGCATCAGCGCCCAGTGCTTTGTGCATATGCTCAATATAATATTGAGATTTGGAGTAATAATTGAGCATTAAAACAATGTGCGGCAGCCGGGTGATGATTATACTTAATCACGATTCCATTGCATCTGGTTAATTACCTGATATTGCCTGCTATCGATAAATAATCAGGAAATATTATTTCTGAAAATTATAAATATAAATTTATCGATATGCCAGAGGAAATAAACATGATACTGGATACTGCTGTAGAAGCTAAAAAGGGTGTGCCTACCCGATATTTAATTCTACTGATTATATTTATCGTTACGGCGATTAACTACGCTGACCGTGCGACGCTGTCAATTGCTGGTACTGAAGTGGCGAAGGAGCTGCAACTGGGTGCCGTATCGATGGGCTATATCTTCTCCGCGTTTGGCTGGGCTGGTCGGTGATTTCCGACACGGCACCAAAAAAGATAGTGGGCCTGTGCGGTGGTGTGTTTAACGTCTTTGGTAACGTGGCGTCCATTGTGACTCCACTGGTATTCGTTGGCTGTTCAGCGTTGATGGCGATGGTCTGCTACCTGTTCGTAGTCGGCGACATCAAACGTATGGAATTGCAGAAATAAGCAAAGGTATAAGCGATGAGTAACGAAATCTTCCCGAATAAGTTTAAAGCGGCCCTCGCGGCACACCAGATCCAGATTGGCTGCTGGTCAGCTCTGGCAAGCCCAATCAGCACAGAAGTGCTCGGCCTGGCGGGATTCGACTGGCTGGTACTGGACGGCGAACATGCGCCGAACGATATCAGCACCTTTATCCCACAGCTGATGGCGCTGAAAGGCAGCAACAGCGCGCCAGTCGTTCGCGTCCCGACTAACGAACCGGTGATCATCAAGCGCCTGCTGGATATCGGTTTCTACAACTTCCTGATCCCGTTTGTGGAAAATGTCGAGGAAGCGGTGCAGGCCGTGGCATCAACACGCTACCCGCCAGAAGGTATTCGCGGCGTGTCTGTTTCTCACCGCGCCAACATGTTTGGCACCGTGCCGGACTACTTTGCGCAGTCCAACAAGAACATCACTATCCTGGTGCAGATTGAGAGCCAGCAGGGTGTCGATAACGTCGATGCCATCGCGGCGACCGAGGGCGTTGACGGTATTTTCGTTGGCCCAAGCGATCTGGCTGCCGCCTTTGGACACCTTGGTAATGCGTCTCACCCGGAAGTACAACGCGCCATCCAGCATATTTTTGCCCGTGCCAAAGCGCACGGCAAACCGTGCGGCATTCTGGCCCCGGTTGAAGCCGATGCCCGTCGTTACCTGGAATGGGGTGCGACGTTTGTTGCCGTCGGCAGTGATCTGGGCGTATTCCGCTCTGCCACGCAAAAACTGGCTGATTCCTTTAAGAAATAACCACCCCTGAGAGAAAGAGAGAGACGCAATTATGACACTGAAAGTTGGTTTTATTGGCCTGGGTATCATGGGTAAACCAATGAGTAAAAACCTCATTAAAGCAGGTTACTCACTGGTGGTTTCTGACCGTAATCCAGAAGCGGTTGCTGAAGTGATTGCCGCAGGGGCAGAAACAGCAACTACCGCCAAAGCCATTGCCGAGCAGTGCGATGTGATCATCACCATGCTGCCAAACTCACCGCATGTGAAAGAGGTTGCTCTGGGTGAGAACGGCATTATCGAAGGCGCCAAACCGGGCCTGGTAGTGATTGATATGAGTTCTATCGCCCCGCTGGCGAGCCGTGAAATCAGTGAAGCGCTGAAAGTGAAAGGCGTGTATATGCTGGATGCCCCGGTAAGCGGTGGTGAACCCAAAGCGATCGACGGCACGCTGTCGGTGATGGTGGGCGGTGATAAAGCGATTTTCGACAAATACTACGACCTGCTGAAAGCGATGGCGGGATCTGTTGTACACACCGGTGAAATCGGCGCAGGTAACGTAACCAAGCTGGCAAACCAGGTGATTGTGGCGCTGAACATTGCCGCCATGTCCGAAGCGCTGACACTGGCGACCAAAGCGGGCGTGAACCCGGATCTGGTGTATCAGGCTATCCGTGGCGGTCTGGCAGGCAGCACCGTTCTGGATGCGAAAGCGCCAATGGTGATGGATCGTAACTTCAAGCCAGGCTTCCGTATCGACCTGCACATTAAAGACCTAGCGAATGCGCTGGATACCTCTCACGGCGTGGGCGCACAGTTGCCACTGACCGCGGCGGTAATGGAGATGATGCAGGCGCTGCGTGCCGATGGTCTGGGCACTGCAGATCACAGTGCGATTGCGTGTTACTACGAAAAACTGGCGAAGGTAGAAGTTTCTCGCTAATAAAAACGGGCGCGGGAACGCGCCCGATATTTTTGCCGAGTGCAGTAACAGGCTACAACTATGAAAATCGTAATCGCTCCAGACTCTTATAAAGAAAGCCTTTCTGCCACCGAGGTAGCTCAGGCGATAGAAAAAGGATTTCGGGAGATCTTCCCCGATGCACTTTATGTTTCTGTTCCTGTTGCCGATGGTGGGGAAGGCACGGTCGAAGCGATGATTGCCGCAACCCAGGGCGCGGAGCATCATGCCGTTGTGACCGGGCCCCTGGGCGAAAAGGTGAATGCCTGCTGGGGCATGTCCGGCGATGGTAAGACTGCATTTATCGAGATGGCGGCGGCAAGCGGCCTGGCACTTGTGCCTCCTGCGCTGCGTAACCCACTTGTCACCACCTCACGCGGTACCGGAGAGCTTATCCTCAGTGCGCTGGATAAAGGCGCACGCAATATCATTATCGGTATTGGCGGTAGCTCAACGAACGACGGTGGGGCTGGCATGGTGCAGGCGCTGGGCGCAAAACTCTGCGATGCCAACGGCAAAGAGATTGGTTACGGTGGCGGTAGCCTGATGGCGCTCAACAGTATTGATTTGTCAGGCCTTGATCCGCGTCTGAAGAGCTGCACCCTTCGCGTGGCGTGTGATGTGACGAACCCGCTGGTGGGGGAAAAAGGGGCATCCCGTATCTTTGGCCCGCAGAAAGGGGCGGATGAGGGGATGATCCTGGAGCTGGATGCCAATCTTAGCCACTATGCGGACGTGATTAGAACGTCCCTGCGAATCGACGTGAAGCATGTTCCGGGCGCGGGTGCTGCGGGGGGAATGGGTGCGGCTTTGATGGCATTCCTGGGCGCAGAGCTGCGTAGCGGTATTGAGATAGTCACTCAGGCGCTTAACCTGGAAGAACATATTCACGACTGCACCTGGGTTGTGACGGGAGAGGGGCGGATCGACAGCCAGAGTATTCACGGCAAAGTGCCCGTCGGCGTGGCGAATGTCGCCAAAAAATACCACAAGCCGGTGATTGGTATCGCCGGTAGCCTGACCAAAGACGTGGGCGTTGTACACCTGTACGGTATCGATGCGGTGTTCAGTGTACTGACCAGCATTGGTTCGCTGGAAGAGGCTTTCCGGGGAGCATTCGACAACATTTACCGCGCCTCACGCAATATCGCGGCGACTTTGCAGATGGGGATGCGCACGCAAGGGTGACAGCGGCGCGCAAACCCTCTATACTGCGCGCCGAAGCTGACCAGACAGTCGCCGCTTCGTCGTCGTCCTCCTTCGGGGGGAGACGGGCGGAGGGGAGGAAAGTCCGGGCTCCATAGGGCAGGGTGCCAGGTAACGCCTGGGGGGGAAACCCACGACCAGTGCAACAGAGAGCAAACCGCCGATGGCCCACGCAAGTGGGATCAGGTAAGGGTGAAAGGGTGCGGTAAGAGCGCACCGCGCGGCTGGTAACAGTCCGTGGCACGGTAAACTCCACCCGGAGCAAGGCCAAATAGGGGTTCACAAGGTACGGCCCGTACTGAACCCGGGTAGGCTGCTTGAGCCAGTGAGCGATTGCTGGCCTAGATGAATGACTGTCCAACGACAGAACCCGGCTTATCGGTCAGCTTCAACTCATTCAAAAACAATACGTTGGTGTGTCTCAGGCTTACTAAGGCAAAACTGTGACACAGACTGTGATACAAACGAGGCACACCAACGGCTGTTCCATCTCGAATGTCCTAAAGCGTGGCAACCGCTACAGCCTTCATTTCAGACTCCCGTCAGGCGGCCTTTTTCGTGCCTCTCTGGGCTGCGATTCAGCCAGCAGTGCGGGGTCGGTCCAGCAGCATTTATACCTTTACCTACGTCACCAGGTCAAAGCATTGCCCCTATAGCTAAACCTTTGACACTTCATAAAGTGAATGAAAAAGCAGGAAATATTCACCTTGTAAATTATTCAAAATGCGGTTTTATTTAAAGCGAAAACCCTTTCTTTTTTGTGGTTATTATTTGTACAATGAATGCCGTATGGAGATTAATATACTGTAATTAGAGGGAGTTATGGCTAAGGGATATATCCTTCATATGTACGATCCCACCACTTGTGGCGGTCGTGTGCTGGAAGGAGCACCAAACAGAAGAACCAATGGGACTTCAGTTGCCCGGATGGGTGATCGGGTATCATGTGGTAAAGATGGCAATACCTACCGCATCGTCGGTGGCATTGGATGGATTAAGACGGATGGTCGCCTTGTTGCAGGCAGTCTGGACAGTTTCAGCAGTTGCCCCTGTAATGCAAAAATCATCCCGCAGATAACCGTACAAACCTATGAATCGCACAGTGAATCCGGAAAAATGGCATCGGTAACTGTAACCACACCGCCGACAATCGTTTCCTCACGTTCATCACCAGTGGTTAGCACTGCTGTACTGCTGCCTGTCCCTGTCTTCGCTAAATCCCGCGAGCGTGGCTCAGGGAATACAGATGCAGGGAAACAACAAGAACCTCATACTAATTTTGCAGAGATGGGCCTGTTCCGGGCAGCACCTGCTGCCGATGCTGTAACAGATTCAGATGCGCCACAGCACGCACAGACGGCAAAGAAAAAACCACAAGCCCCGGAAGATATCCCTAAACCGAAGAAGCGCAGCGCTCTTTATAAGTGGCTAAACGGCAATCACGAAGAGTTACAATACCAGGCCGCAGTCGCAGCCGCTGTCAGCGCGACCAGAGCACAGACAGCCACCGCAGGGGCAGGCGTTCTGGAACAAGTTGCCGGGCGATTTGCTACATATGGAACATGGGCGGTACGAGGTGCGGAAATTGCCGCTGGTGGCGTTGGTGCCTCCGTTGCCGGATTCTTAGTAGGCATGATGCCCGGCAAACTCAATGAAGGAGAACAGGACTTCATCGACCGTATGCGGCTTGCACAAATGAGGGAAGCCCCTACGCGTGTTCGCTATTCGTGGGAGAATGACACCAACGGAAATCCCGTACCGCGTGGATATCACACGCCACCGGGTAAAGATATGGTGCGAGTCCGTAAGATGGAATGGGACCGCCGCTATGAGGCGTACACCTTCACCACTGAGGAAGAAAGCCCAGTAACAATCATCTGGACTCCGGACAGTTCGGGAGTTAACACACCATCAAACACAGGCAACCAGACACCGCCACGGCTACCGGGAACCATCCTTGTTAACCCGTTACCGGATGGAACTCAGATCACCAGCACAACAACTCCGGCACCGGATGAGAAAAATTTCGCGGATTATATTCTGATCCTGCCCGTGTCAGACATCCCGCCGATTTATATCTATATTCGCAACAATCCGGGGCAAGTCACAGGCAAAGGCCAGAAGGTTACTGGCACCTGGTTAGCTGATGCGGGACAGGGTAACGGATCACCAATACCGTCTCAGATAGCAGATAAACTGCGTGGTCGTACATTCTCCAACTTTGATGGCTTCAGGGAAGCATTCTGGCAAGAGGTCAGCAAAGACCCTGAACTGTCAAAGCAATTTGATCCACGCAACTTAGCTACGATGAAAAATGGTCGATCCGCCTACGCAAGAAAACCCGATAGCATCGGGCAAAGGGTCAAGTATGAACTTCATCATATTGAAGAAATCAGAAATGGTGGTGCAGTTTATGACGTCGATAATTTAGGTGTCACTACACCAAAGCGGCACATCGAAATTCACCAAGGAAAATAAAATGGCAACGCATAAAGAAATCACTGATTTTACTGAAGCTGAATTCCTGAGTTTTGTTGAAGATATTTGTATGGATACCTATCCCTCAGAAAAGGCTCATATGGCTGCTGTAGCAGAGTTTGAGCGGCTTTCTGAACATCCGTCAGGTTCTGATTTGATATATTACCCAGAAGAAGGGAAAGGTGGTCCGGTCGCGGTTGTTCAAGAAATCAAAGAATGGCGTAAAGCCAATGGAAAACCCGGCTTTCGAGATGAATAAGTCGCAAATTTTTGAGGCCAAGATGTTATGCCCCTGTTGTGAGCAGTTCGAGTTTAGCGGAGAGGGAAGTTTTGAATTATGCCCTGTCTGTGACTGGGAAAATGATTCAGTTCAGAGCGGTGATCCTGATTATGCTGGTGGAGCTAATATCATGAGCTTGAACGAAGCGCGCGAAGCATTCCGGCAAGGTCGAAAGGTAGGGTAACCCTGCTTTGGCGAATTCAATCTGTGAGTTGAACGGTTGGGTTTTGTCCCGGCCTTTCTTTTGCTTGTAAACCAACTTTATCTGCAACACCAACTGAGATACAGTCTGCGACAGAAGGCAACGCCAGCGCCGTAGATACCCGACGAGTTGAATGAACCCGCTTTATCGGTCAGCTTCAACTTCTTAAAGAACCCCCGCTTCGGCGGGGTTTTTGCTTTTAAACGCCGCCCGGCAATGTTTACAAACGATATCAATTCTCAAATTTGCGACACTTAGCACATTTCACTGTTTTTATCGCTTCAGTATCTTACCGCTCGCCGTTAGCGATCGAAATCACAAAATTTCACGCTAAAAAACCTTCACTTTACAGTGTTGTTAAGTTGTAGCGATTGTTGCTTTAATGGGGATTATTCTTTTCTTAATTGGTGTGTATATATTGAAAATGAATACATTTGTCCTGTAAATGTGTGACGTATTCCACTCTTTCCGTTTGTTTCGGCAAATTATTATTGATAATTTTGATAAAGCATAAAAATCGTTTAAATTAATAATGACTACTTATTAGCCTTTAATTGCCTGAAAGATAGTCTTTATTGATATTGGTAAATAGAATGGTTCTGCTCATGTTATCGCCATAAAATTAATTTATTACGCCTGTATTTATTGATCAATATCAGCGTAATTATGTTTTCATAATGATGCAATTAATTGATATATATAGTTTTTAATGGGTTTTGATAGTGTGGGGCAACGGTATGAAAAGGCAAATTGTGAGTAACAGCACATACCCCTCTCAACGATATTGAGTAGAATCCTTCCCCGTCATATGGAAATAAGCGCAGAATATTATGAACACTATTATTCTACCGAAAACACAGCACCTCGTGGTATTTCAGGAAGTCATTAAAAGTGGCTCCATAGGTTCTGCAGCAAGACAACTGGGCCTGACGCAACCCGCTGTCAGCAAAATTATCAACGATATCGAGTCCTACTTCGGTGTTGAAGTGATGGTTCGCAAAAACACCGGCGTAAAACTGACTGCCGCAGGCCAGGTGCTGCTGTCCTACTCTGAGTCGATCACCCGCGAAATGAAAAACATGGTGAGTGAAATTAACAGCCTCAGTTTCAGCACCGTTATGGATGTTTCCTTTGGCTATCCGTCGCTGATTGGTTTCACCTTCCTGTCGGAAATGATCAAAAAATTCAAGGAAGTGTTCCCAAAAGCGCGAGTCTCTATGTATGAAGCGCAGCTCTCCTCTTTCCTGCCAGCCATTCGCGACGGGCGACTCGACTTTGCGATTGGTACCCTGAGTGATGAAATGTTGCTTCAGGATCTGCATGTTGAGCCGTTGTTTGAATCCGAATTTGTGCTGGTGGCCAGCAAATCCCGAACATGCACCGGATCGACTACACTGGCATCGCTCACGGATGAACAGTGGGTGATGCCGCAAACCGATATGGGCTACTACAAAGAACTCCTGACCACCCTGCAAGACAACCACATCAGCATTGAAAACATCGTCCAGACCGATTCCGTCGTCACCATCTACAACCTGGTACTGAATGCCGATTACCTGACGGTGATCCCGCGCGACATGATTGCGCCTTTTGGCTCAGACCAGTTTATTATACTGCCGGTTGAAGATGAATTACCCGTAGCGCGTTATGCCGCGGTGTGGTCTAAAAATTACAGTATTAAAAAATCGGCGTCAGTATTAGTCGAACTGGCAAAACAATATTCTTCACTGAACAGTGAACGACGACGATGATTCATTACTAACGTTAACAACAATACGTTTAACCCTTTTTAAAAACACCCAGAGTTTAACTTGTTAAAACTCTGACACCCTGATCTTGCCTGAAAAAAATGAATTATTATAACGAGGATATTATGCACATTACCTACGATCTCCCGGTGACAATTGAAGATATTCAGGACGCCAGAAAACGACTGGCAGGAAAAATATATAAAACCGGAATGCCGCGCTCAAACTATCTCAGCGAACGTTGTAAAGGTGAGATATTCCTGAAGTTTGAAAATATGCAGCGTACCGGTTCCTTTAAAATTCGCGGTGCATTTAATAAATTAAGTTCGTTGACCGATGCCGAAAAACGTAAAGGTGTGGTGGCATGTTCAGCGGGCAACCACGCGCAGGGCGTCTCTCTTTCCTGCGCGATGCTCGGTATCGACGGCAAAGTGGTGATGCCGATGGGCGCGCCGAAATCCAAAGTCGCAGCAACACGTGACTACTCGGCAGAAGTGGTGCTGCACGGTGAGAACTTCAACGACACCATTGCCAAAGTGAGTGAAATTGTTGAGATGGAAGGGCGTATTTTTATCCCGCCTTATGACGACCCTAAAGTCATTGCCGGACAGGGCACCATTGGTCTGGAAATCCTCGAAGATTTATACGATGTCGATAACGTGATTGTGCCCATTGGCGGCGGTGGTTTAATTGCCGGGATTGCAACAGCCATTAAATCCATTAACCCAACCATTAATATTATTGGCGTACAGTCTGAAAATGTTCACGGTATGGCAGCATCCTATTATGCCGGAGAAATAATGAATCACCGTACCACCGGTACATTAGCCGATGGTTGCGATGTTTCTCGTCCGGGGAATTTAACCTTCGAAATTGTTCGTGAATTAGTTGACGACATTGTACTGGTCAGTGAAGACGATATTCGCAACAGTATGATTGCCCTCATTCAGCGAAATAAAGTGGTCACTGAAGGTGCTGGCGCACTGGCGTGTGCGGCGTTATTAAGCGGCAAGCTTGATCATTATATTCAGGGCCGTAAAACCGTGTGCATTATTTCCGGCGGCAATATCGACCTGTCCCGCGTTTCCCAAATTACCGGCTTTGTTGACGCATAAAAGGATGACCTATGAGCAACACTGAAAGCATTATCGTTGGCCAGACAAAAACGTCCACCTGGCGTAAGTCTGATACCACCTGGACGCTCGGCCTGTTTGGTACCGCCATTGGCGCAGGCGTGCTGTTCTTCCCCATTCGTGCAGGCTTTGGCGGTTTGATTCCCATCCTGCTGATGCTGGTACTCGCCTTCCCGATTGCGTTTTATTGCCACCGCGCGCTGGCGCGTTTGTGCCTGTCCGGTAGCAATGTTTCCGGCAACATCACCGAGACAGTGGAAGAGCATTTTGGTAAAACCGGCGGGGTGGTGATCACCTTCCTCTACTTCTTTGCCATTTGCCCGCTGCTGTGGATTTACGGCGTCACCATTACCAACACATTCATGACCTTCTGGGAAAATCAGCTCCAGTTGCCTGCGCTGAACCGCGGCTTCGTGGCGCTGTTCCTGTTGCTGCTAATGGCCTTTGTTATCTGGTTTGGTAAAGACCTGATGGTGAAGGTCATGAGCTTCCTGGTGTTCCCGTTTATCGCAAGCCTGGTGCTGATTTCCCTGTCGCTGATCCCATACTGGAACTCCGCAGTTATCGACCAGGTCAACCTGAGTGACATTGCCTTTACCGGGCATGACGGTATTCTGGTTACCGTCTGGCTGGGGATTTCCATCATGGTCTTCTCCTTTAACTTCTCACCTATCGTCTCTTCATTCGTGGTGTCGAAACGTGAAGAGTACGAACCGGAGTTCGGCAAAGAGTTCACCGAGCAAAAATGTTCCAAAATCATCGGTCGCGCCAGCCTGTTGATGGTCGCCGTAGTGATGTTCTTCGCCTTTAGCTGCCTGTTTACGCTCTCTCCGGAGAACATGGCGGAAGCCAAAGCGCAGAACATCCCGGTGCTCTCATACCTGGCGAACCACTTTGCGTCGATGTCAGGAACTAAATCTACGTTTGCGACGGTTCTGGAATACGGTGCGTCGATCATTGCGCTGGTCGCTATCTTCAAATCTTTCTTCGGCCACTACCTCGGCACGCTGGAAGGGATGAACGGCCTTGTCCTGAAGTTTGGTTACAAGGGCGATAAGAAGAAAGTTTCGGTGGGCAAACTGAACACCATCAGCATGGTCTTCATCATGGGCTCTACCTGGATTGTGGCCTACGCCAACCCGAACATTCTCGACCTTATCGAAGCTATGGGCGCGCCAATCATCGCCTCTCTGCTGTGTCTGCTGCCAATGTATGCCATCCGCAAGACCCCAGCGCTGGCGAAATACAAAGGCAGAACGGAGAACATTTTTGTCACCGTTGTCGGCCTGCTGACCATTTTGAATATCGTATACAAACTGTTCTAAATCAAAGCTCAGGATGAGCGGAGTCACACCATGATTGAATTTCCGGTAGTACTGGTTATTAACTGCGGATCGTCCTCTGTTAAGTTTTCGGTACTGGACGCCAGCAGCTGCGATGCCCTGGTGACGGGCATTGCAGACGGTATCAATACTGAAAAAGCCTTTATTTCCGTGAATGGGGGTGAGCCAGCCAGACTGGCTCACCATGACTACGAAGGGGCGCTGGCTGCCATCGCCCTGGAGCTGGAAAAACGCAACCTGATGAGCAGTGTGGCCTTAATTGGCCACCGCATTGCTCACGGTGGTGAACTCTTCAGCGAGTCGACCCTTATCACCGAACAGGTTATTGAACAGATTCGCCAGGTTTCCGCGCTAGCGCCCCTGCATAACTACGCCAACTTAAGCGGTGTGGAAGCCGCACAGCAGTTATTCCCCGGCGTGCAGCAGGTGGCGGTGTTTGATACCAGTTTCCACCAGACGCTGCCACCGCAAGCGTATCTGTACGGACTGCCTTATCACTATTTTGAAGAGCTGGGCGTGCGTCGCTACGGTTTCCATGGCACTTCTCACCGCTATGTTTCTGGGCAGGCGCATCAGTTGCTGGCGTTATCAGGAGATGACAGCGGTCTGGTCATCGCTCATCTCGGTAACGGCGCCTCTATCTGCGCGGTGCGTAACGGCGAAAGCGTGGATACCTCCATGGGAATGACGCCGCTGGAAGGACTGGTGATGGGCACGCGCTGCGGGGATGTCGATTTTGGCGCGATGGCGTGGATTGGCCAGCAAACGGGGCAATCTTTTGAGGATCTGGAGCGCGTTGTGAATAAGGAGTCCGGCCTGCTGGGGATCTCCGGGTTGTCGTCCGATTTGCGCACCCTGGAAAAGGCCTGGCATAACGGGCATCAGCGGGCACAGCTGGCGATAAACACCTTTGTCCATCGCATTGCGCGGCATATCGCCGGCCACGCGGCATCACTGCATCGTCTGGATGGCGTGGTCTTTACCGGAGGCATTGGCGAGAACTCAATCCTCATTCGCGCCCTGGTGGCAGAGCACCTGAAGGTTTTTGGCATCATCCTGGATGAAGCCAAAAACGCGCTACCGGGCAGTGCGGGTGAGCGCGTTATTTCCACTGATTTATCCCGCGTGGCCTGCGCGGTGATCCCAACTAATGAAGAAAAAATGATCGCGCTGGACGCCCTCCGTCTTGGAAAGGTGACCCCGGCTGCGGCTTACGCCTGATAAAGCGAGAATGTCATGAAAGTAACAATCGATACGAGCGTTGCACCCTACAGTGATGCATGGGCCGGGTTTCGCGGTGAAGAATGGAAAGACGCCGTTAACGTGCGCGATTTTATTCAGCATAACTACACCCCTTATGAAGGCGATGAAGCTTTCCTCGCGCAGGCGACGCCTGCAACGACGGCGCTGTGGCAGAAGGTGATGGTCGGTATTCGCCAGGAGAATACCACCCATGCCCCGGTGGATTTCGACACCAATATCGCTACCACCATTACCGCCCACGGGCCGGGCTACATCGACGAAGATCTGGAGACGATCGTCGGCCTGCAAACCGATAAACCGCTCAAGCGCGCGCTGCATCCGTATGGCGGGATCAACATGATCCGCAGCTCTTTTGAAGCCTACGGGCGCGAGATGGATCCGCAGTTTGAATATCTGTTTACCGACCTGCGTAAAACCCATAATCAGGGCGTATTTGATGTCTACTCACCGGAGATGATGCGCTGTCGTAAATCGGGGGTGCTGACGGGCCTACCGGACGGTTACGGACGTGGGCGCATCATTGGGGACTATCGTCGCGTGGCGTTGTATGGCATTAGCTATCTGGTGCGTGAGCGTGAACTCCAGTTCGCGGATCTTCAGTCAAAACTGGAGCGCGGTGAAGATCTGGAAGCCACGATCCGCCTGCGTGAAGAGTTGGCTGAACATAAGCGCGCATTGCTGCAAATTCAGCAGATGGCGTCGAACTATGGCTTTGATATTTCTCGTCCGGCGATGAATGCGCAGGAAGCGGTGCAGTGGGTCTATTTTGCCTATCTGGCGGCGGTGAAATCGCAGAACGGCGGGGCGATGTCGCTCGGGCGTACGGCCAGCTTCCTCGATATCTATATTGAACGCGATATGCACGCCGGAAGGATAAATGAGGTGCAGGCGCAGGAGTTGATTGACCACTTCATCATGAAGATCCGCATGGTACGCTTCCTGCGCACCCCGGAATTCGACACTCTCTTCTCAGGCGATCCTATCTGGGCTACAGAAGTGATCGGCGGTATGGGGCTGGATGGCCGCACGCTGGTAACCAAAAACAGCTTCCGTTATTTGCACACGCTGCACACCATGGGGCCTGCACCAGAGCCAAACCTGACCATTCTCTGGTCGGAACAACTTCCGATTGCTTTCAAAAAATACGCCGCGCAGGTGTCGATTGTTACCTCATCACTTCAGTATGAGAATGACGACCTGATGCGTGCCGATTTCAACAGCGATGACTACGCCATTGCCTGCTGCGTTAGCCCGATGGTAATTGGCAAGCAGATGCAGTTCTTTGGCGCGCGTGCCAACCTTGCTAAAACGCTGCTGTACGCAATCAACGGCGGGGTGGATGAGAAGCTGAAAATCCAGGTCGGACCGAAAACCGAACCACTGCTGGATGATGTGCTGGAATACGACACCGTTATGGCGAGCCTGGATCACTTTATGGACTGGCTGGCGGTGCAGTACATCAGCGCACTGAATCTTATTCACTACATGCATGATAAGTACAGCTATGAAGCCTCGCTGATGGCGCTGCATGACCGGGATGTACATCGCACGATGGCATGTGGGATCGCGGGGTTGTCGGTCGCGGCTGATTCCTTGTCGGCCATTAAATACGCCACGGTGAAACCGGTGCGTGACCACACCGGCCTGGCGGTCGACTTCGTAATAGAAGGCGATTACCCGCAGTACGGCAACAATGATGACCGTGTGGACAGCATTGCCTGCGACCTGGTTGAACGTTTTATGAAGAAAATTCAGGCGTTGCCAACCTACCGCAACGCGGTGCCGACCCAGTCTATTCTGACCATTACCTCTAACGTGGTTTACGGCCAGAAGACCGGTAACACACCGGACGGACGCCGCGGCGGCACGCCGTTCGCCCCGGGGGCAAACCCGATGCACGGGCGCGACCGGAAAGGGGCTGTGGCATCATTAACCTCAGTGGCGAAGCTGCCGTTTACTTACGCGAAAGATGGCATCTCCTATACTTTCTCGATTGTGCCGCAGGCACTGGGTAAAGATGAAATGGTGCGCAAAACCAACCTGGTAGGGTTACTGGACGGGTATTTCCATCACGAAGCGGCCATCGAAGGCGGGCAGCATCTGAACGTCAACGTCATGAACCGGGAAATGCTGATGGATGCTATCGAACATCCAGAGAATTATCCGAACCTGACGATCCGCGTTTCAGGCTATGCGGTGCGTTTTAATGCGCTGACGCGTGAGCAGCAGCAGGATGTGATTTCAAGGACGTTTACGCAAGCGATCTGATATAAGCCAGCAACCATGCCCCCTTCCAGCAGGGGGCTTTTTTTGTCCGCTTAACATACAAAATTGTTTATATAATTATTCACACATATTCATCCGCTCTTGAAAAACAATGCACCTGTTTTCCACGTAAACAGTATTTAAGGACAGTAAGATGATGAAAATGACCCGTATTGCTTTGGTTGCTGCGTCGCTGGCAGTGTGCAGTTTTACGGCACAGGCGGCCAATGTTGAAGCCGCGCCGTCGCCTTCGCAGGATCCGCTGGTACAGCACCTGAAGCTCAGTAACGAGCAGGTGAAGAAGATTGAATCGCTGCATCAGGCGCTGGAACAAAACGTCGCTAAAATCCCAATGACGGGCGTGAAAGATGGCGCGTTAATCGACATGTTCCAGGCCGGAAAATGGAATGAAAGCACGGTGAAAAGCCAGTTGGCGGCTTTCAGCAAAATTGAAGAACAGACCCGCTACTACCGCGTGAAATACTACTTCGACGTAAGCCAGGTGCTGACGCCTGAACAGCGTAAGCAGATTCGAACCGATATGGCGAATGCGCTGGCTGAATGATTTCTGACCCGCGCCTGGCGCGGGTTTTTTATTTCTTGATCCCCATCACTTTTAGAAAAATCACGCTTAATTTCTATATATCGAAGTAATTTTTCCTCCCATTACGTAAAAGCCACATAAAACTTGTGACTTTTTTCTCCCTCTCTCCAGGTATGATCTTTTCACTCTAATAACAAGCACCTGCAAACGTCTGGCTCATTATCGCTGGTGGGCAGAACCTTATAAAAACAACTGTTTACCCTACAAAATAAGCGAGTGCCTTATGGATACGGCAACAAATAGCAGTGTGATTGTGAACGACTCTCCCGCGGCAAGGCGGGCAGGGATGAGTGAAAGCGAATGGTGCGAGGCCATTAAATTCGACAGCACCGACACGGGCTGGGTCATTATGAGTATCGGGATGGCCATCGGCGCGGGGATCGTTTTTCTCCCGGTGCAGGTGGGGTTAATGGGGCTGTGGGTCTTTTTGCTCTCGTCGATTATTGGTTATCCGGCCATGTATCTGTTCCAGCGCCTGTTTATTAATACGCTGGCGGAATCCCCGGAGTGCAAAGATTACCCGAGCGTGATTAGCGGTTATCTGGGGAAAAACTGGGGGATTTTATTAGGGGCACTTTATTTTGTGATGCTGGTGATTTGGATGTTTGTCTATTCCACCGCCATCACTAACGACAGCGCTTCGTATCTGCACACCTTCGGCATCACCGACGGTTTGCTTTCAGAAAACCCGTTCTACGGTTTATTTTTGATTTGTATTTTGGTGGCTATTTCATCTCGTGGTGAAAAGTTGTTGTTCAAAGTTTCCAGCCTGATGGTGCTCACCAAGCTATTTGTGGTTGCCGCTCTGGGGCTGTCGATGATTGGCCTCTGGCATTTAGCCAACGTCGGTATGCTGCCACCGATGGGGTTGCTGATCAAAAACGCCATTATTACGCTGCCTTTCACCTTAACGTCGATTCTGTTTATCCAGACCTTAAGCCCGATGGTTATCTCTTATCGTTCCCGGGAAAAATCGGTTGAAGTGGCGCGACACAAAGCGCTACGAGCGATGAATATTGCCTTTGGCGTGCTGTTTGTGACGGTTTTCTTCTATGCCGTCTCCTTCACGCTGGCGATGGGTCACGATGAGGCGGTAAAAGCCTATGAGCAAAATATTTCGGCTCTGGCGATCGCTGCACAGTTTATTAGCGGCGACGGTGCGGGCTGGGTCAAAATCGTCAGCGTGATCCTGAATATTTTCGCCGTTATGACTGCCTTCTTCGGCGTTTATCTCGGCTTTCGCGAAGCCACGCAGGGCATTGTGATGAATATCCTGCGCCGCAGAATGCCGGCAGAGAATATCAATGAACGTACCGTTCAGCGTGGGATCATGCTGTTCGCCATCCTGCTCGCCTGGAGCGCCATTGTCTTAAACGCACCGGTCCTGAGCTTCACTTCTATTTGTAGCCCTATCTTTGGAATGGTTGGCTGCCTGATCCCAGCGTGGCTGGTCTACAAAGTCCCCGCGCTACATAAATATAAAGGCGTATCTCTGGTGATTATTGTCATCACCGGGCTGCTGCTTTGTGTTTCTCCTTTCCTCGCGTTCTCCTGAGGAGCAATAAAGGTCGTAACGATGTCTGAGCAAATCAACCCTTTATGGAACCATTTTATTCGTGCCGTGCAGGAAGAAGTTAAACCTGCGCTGGGGTGTACAGAGCCTGTCTCACTGGCGCTGGCCTGTGCCATTGCCGCGGAACAACTTCCCGGTGAGGTCACGCAGATAGATGCGTGGGTGTCGCCAAACCTGATGAAAAACGGGCTTGGCGTTACGGTACCGGGAACAGGCATGGTCGGGCTACCCATTGCCGCAGCACTGGGCGCTATTGGCGGTAACGCGCAGGCCGGGCTGGAGGTGTTGAAAGATGCCTCAGGCGACGCGTTGGCAAAGGCAAAAGCACTTCTGCAAGCCGGACGGGTACAGGTGAAGCTGCAAGAACCTTGCGATGAGATCCTTTATTCCCGCGCCTGCGTTCAAGCTGGCAACACATCTGCAATGGTCACCATTGCCGGTGGGCATACCCGCGTCGTGGAGATCGTTTGTCAGGGTGAAACGCGCTTTGTCCTTAACGAGCAGCCCGATGAGATGGGCGGCGATCCGCTGGCGGTGTTTTCACACACCACGCTGTCGCAGATCGTCGAATTTGTGAAGCAGGTACCGTTCGATGCGATCCGCTTTATCCTGGAAGCGGCACGTCTGAACGATGCGCTCTCTCGCGAAGGGCTAAGCGGAAAGTGGGGGCTGCACATTGGTGCCACTCTGCATAAACAGCGCGCGCGTGGATGGATGGCGCAGGATATAGGTTCAGACATTATTATCCGCACCAGTGCGGCCTCTGATGCCAGAATGGGTGGCGCAACGTTACCAGCTATGAGTAACTCCGGCTCGGGCAATCAGGGGATCACCGCGACTATGCCGGTTGTGGTGGTGGCTGAGTATGTTCAGGCTGATGATGAACGTCTTGCCCGGGCATTGATGTTGTCGCATCTGGCGGCCATCTATATCCATTACCAGCTTCCGCGCTTGTCGGCGCTGTGCGCTGCAACAACGGCGGCCATGGGCGCGGCGGCAGGAATGGCGTGGCTGATGGACGGGCGTTACCAGACGATTGCGATGGCCATCAGCAGCATGATCGGTGATGTCAGCGGGATTATCTGTGACGGAGCGTCTAACAGCTGCGCGATGAAGGTATCAACCAGCGTCGGGAGCGCCTGGAAGGCGGTGATGATGGCGCTGGATGATTCAGCTGTGACAGGCAATGAAGGGATTGTCGCGCACGATGTTGAGCAGTCTATCGCTAATCTGTGCTCACTGGCGTGCCGCTCGATGCAGGCAACAGACCGGCAGATCATTGAGATAATGGCGAGTAAGGTGTAGGTGTTTCCCCTCTCCTCCAGGAGGAGAGGGTTTTTACGTTATACCGGCAAATCAATCAACAGCGCGCGCAGCGGCGTATCGGCCACCAGCGTAATATTCGCTTCATCACGAATAAACGCCCCGTCACCGCAGGTGAGCGCTTCTTTTTCTTCCGTGTGCGTCACTGCATGTACCGTGCCATGAATCGACTGTAAATAGGCGCGCGGGCCGTGGAGCTGGAAACTCACCTGCTCACCTTTTTTCAGTTCGATATGGTGCAGCCACACTTGCTGGCGCAGTTGCAGGCTGCCGTTGCTGCCATCAGGCGATGCAAGCAGCTGCTGTTTATCGCCCTTCAGATCTATCTTCTGTAGTAGCGGATTTTCCCGCTCAGGGCAGGCATCCAGCCACAGCTGCATTCGGGTCAGCGTCTTTTCTTTGCTGAGATTATGCTCGCTGTAGCTAATGCCGGGTTGCGTTGAAATCAGCAACGCTTCGCCAGCCTTCGCCTGGACATGATTGCCCTCGCTGTCGCGGTATTCTGCTTCGCCTTCCAGGATCAGGTTCAGGATATCGACTTTCGGATACGTGCGCGGCTGGAAGGACGCGCCTGGGGCGAGCACTTCCTGGTTCAATACGCGCAGTGATGCGTAACCGAGGAGTTTTGGGTCAAAGTAGTGTCCAAAGGAAAAGGTGTAGCGGGCCTGGAGCCAACCGAAATCAGCTTGTCCGCATTGTTTAGCTGTTCTTGTCGTAATCATAAAACTTGACCTCTCTTTACACTAAAACAATGGTAAAGGTATGGACGCTTCATTGTTAGCCAGATATTCTGCCTGGTATGTTCAAATTTCCTGAATGAGAACGAAATGGCAAAAGAAAGAGCATTGACGCTTGAGGCGCTTCGCGTCATGGACGCGATTGACAGGCGTGGCAGCTTTGCCGCTGCGGCAGATGAACTGGGGCGCGTTCCGTCTGCGCTGAGCTACACCATGCAGAAGCTGGAAGAAGAGCTGGATGTGGTGTTATTCGATCGTTCCGGTCATAGAACAAAATTCACCAACGTTGGCCGGATGCTGCTGGAGCGTGGCCGTGTGCTGCTGGAAGCGGCCGATAAACTAACCACCGACGCCGAAGCGCTGGCGCGTGGCTGGGAAACGCATCTGACGCTGGTAACTGAAGCACTCGTGCCTACTGAGGCGCTGTTCCCGTTGGTGGACCGCCTGGCGGATAAAGCCAACACCCAGCTGTCGATCATTACCGAAGTGCTGGCGGGGGCATGGGAGCGTCTGGAAACGGGCAGGGCGGACATCGTGATTGCACCGGATATGCACTTCCGTTCATCGTCTGAAATCAACTCCCGTAAGCTTTACAGTGTGATGAACGTCTACGTCGCCGCACCGAATCATCCGATCCACCAGGAGCCTGAGCCGCTGTCTGAAGTGACACGCGTGAAATATCGCGGTGTGGCGGTAGCAGATACCGCGCGTGAGCGCCCGGTATTAACGGTACAGCTGCTGGATAAGCAGCCGCGTCTGACGGTGACATCGCTGGAAGATAAGCGCCAGGCGCTGCTGGCTGGCCTCGGGATGGCGACCATGCCTTATCCCTTCGTCGAAAAAGATATCGCCGAAGGACGGCTGCGCGTGGTGAGTCCGGAGTACACCAGTGAGGTCGATATTATTATGGCGTGGCGCCGTGACAGCATGGGAGAAGCGAAGTCGTGGTGTTTGCGAGAAATACCGAAGCTGTTTGCCCACTACAATAAATAGGTTCGTAGGCCCGGTAAGCAAAAGCTACCGGGCAACGAATCAGGCGTTGAGTTTAGGATCGGCACCAAAGCGGTTTTCACCCGGCGTGCCGCTCTGACAGTTAAAGACCAGAATCACCAGCCAGCCGATAATCGGGATCAACAGCAGCAGTAGCCACCAGGCCGAACGGTCGGTGTCATGCAGCCGGCGGAACAGCACGGCCCATGATGGCAGCAGAACCAACAGGCCATAAATTGTAGTGAGAACACCTTCACCGCCAGCCCGTTCCCAGCCGAGAATTTTATCGACAATGCCCAGCACCATGATCAGGACGAAGTTCACCAGAACGAACATCCAGTACTCTTTGCGGCGGGCACGGCCACCAAATCCAATGTAGTTGCGCAGTACTTTTAAATACCAGTCCATTTTTTCCTTGCCTCAATGATCAGTCAATCACTTGTTTTCTAAGCAATCAAAGTAAGGATAGATGGATATTGTGAATTAAAAAAGGGCATCTATTGATGCCCTAAATATTTATCCAAATCGAACGTCGCGCCCGTGCGGCTCATCCAGATCCTGCCATGGCCCAATAGAAATAATGCCCGTTGGGTTGATGGTTTTATGGCTGCGGTAGTAGTGGGTGCGGATATGGCCAAAATCGACCGTTTCAGCAATGCCCGGTATCTGGTAGATGTCACGCAGGAACCCGTACAGGTTCAGATAGTCGCTGATACGATGTTTATCGCACTTAAAGTGGGTAACGTAGACCGGATCAAAACGTACCAGCGTAGTCCACAGACGGATGTCCGCTTCCGTCAGGCGATCACCCGTCAGGTAGCGATGCTGACCGAGGATCTGCTCCAGGCGCTCCAGCGATGTAAAGACGTTCGCGACCGCTTCGTCATAGGCTTCCTGGCTGGTGGCAAAACCGGCTTTGTAGACACCGTTGTTCACGTTGTCGTAGATCCAGCTGTTCAGCTCATCAATTTTATCGCGCAGCTCAACCGGATAGTAATCACCGGCGCGGGCGCCGTGCGCATCAAATGCGGTGTTGAACATGCGGATGATTTCAGCCGATTCATTACTGACGATCGTCTGGTTTTTCTTGTCCCAGAGCACCGGTACGGTGACGCGGCCGGTATAGTGCGGATCTGCGCGCAGATAGAGCTGGTACAGAAAATCGTGATGGTAAAGGTCGTCACCCGTTGCGGCAGGAAAATCACTGTCGAATGTCCAGCCGTTTTCCAGCATCAGCGGATTAACAACTGAGACAGGCAGTAATGATTCCAGACCTTTGAGTTTACGCACCATCAGCGTGCGGTGTGCCCACGGGCAGGCGAGTGAAACGTAGAGATGATAACGGTCTTTTTCGGCTGCAAAACCACCTTCACCGCTGGGGCCTGGCGCGCCATCGGCGGTAAGCCAGTTACGGAAGGCCGAAACAGAGCGCTTGAAGCGTCCTCCGGTGGATTTAGTGTCATACCAGACATCCTGCCAGACGCCGTCTACGAGTTGTCCCATTTTTTCCTCCTCCGTCAGATAGCAAAAGCGAGGAGATATCTCCTCGCTTTTTTAAATCAGTATAGCGTGCTTACCACTTCTTATTCAGAACACGGTCGATGCTGAATGCGCCAGGACCGGTCACAGCCAACAGCAGGAAGCCGCCAGCGATAGTCAGGTTTTTCATGAACATCAGGGAGTTCACACCTTCCGCAAAGTTGCTGTGGAAGATAAATGCTGTCAGCAGTGTGAAGCCCGCGGTAAACAGTGCAGTGGTACGGGTCAGGAAGCCGAACAGTACTGCCAGGCCGCCGCCGAACTCAAGCAGAATGGTCAGTGGCAGCAGGAACCCCGGCACGCCCATTGCTTCCATATACTGTTGTGTACCCGCATAACCGGTGATTTTGCCCCAACCTGCAACGATGAACAGAATTGGCATCAGAATGCGTGCTACCAGTACACCAACATCTTCTAATTTTTTCATTTTACTCTCCAGGAAACCACATGAGCGGCTGATCTTTATTTGTGTGCAAATTCGGGTAGATACCGCGTCTTTGCTGTCGATGGAGAGAATCATAAACGTGACGAGTGACAATTGTTAGCAAGGAAAACTGTCAATCTTTATCAAAGATATTGAGTAAGGGGGATTTTGCCGGGGAGGCGCAGCGCCACCCGGCGAGAAGACTATCGCAGTTGCTGCTGACGAAGGGTTGCCTTTACCAGACGCCAGGCGCTCCAGACACCAAAGCCGCGACGCGTCCAGCGAATCAGCTTGCTGGGATGACGTACACCCCAGATTGCCATCACGCTGCTGCCGACCAGTACCCATGAACGCAGGTTCAGGAAGGTATTCCAGCTACGATCCAGAGGGCGTGTCGCATCCACCCAGTCGCGACGGCTGGCGGCCAGATCCAGCCGTTGCTGCTGGATCTGGCTTAACAGAAACGCTTTTCGCTGCCTGAGCTCGGTTTTGCTGCTCATGGCTTGTCGTCCTCCAGTAGCGTGCGGTCGGCTGCAAGCTCCTGACGGGTATGACGCAGTAGCGTAGATTTGCGCGCTTTTTGCAGCGTCCAGATACCACCTATCACAGCACCCAACAGCAACACTACGGTGGTCGCAATCATGGCATTCAGACGATACTGAGGATCGACAACCCAGATAACCAGTACCAGCAGGCTCATCAGGCCAAATGCGGCAAAGAGGAGTGTAAGACCGAGCATCAGCAGGATCTGGAAGATATTGGCTTTCTCTTCTTCCAGTTCAACCACGGCCAGACGAATACGCGTTTCAGCAATACCGACGAGCGTGGTTAATATCCGCTGTCCGATGCCAATAATGTTCTTTGCCGGACCTTCAGTATGACGATTATCTTCCATAATCAACGACGCGTGAGCAGGACACCCAGAACCACACCAACAGCGGCACCAATGCCTACACCAGTCCATGGGTTATCGCGAACGTATTCGTCAGCGCGTGCAGCCGCTTCACGGGTCTGCTTAGCCAGGGCATCACCGGTTTCACCCAGGCGGGTACGGCTCTCTTTCAATGCTTGCTCGGCTTTACTGCGCAGTTTGCTGACTTCTTCCTTTGATTTATCGGTAGAGGAGTTCAGCACTTCTTCAAGGGTATCCGCCAGGGATTTCAACTCAGCGCGCAGGTTTTCTGACGTAGTATCTTTTGACATGATTTTCTCCTGTGAGACTTCCGTTAACTCAATAATCGCGGGATTCCAGCGCGTTCAGTTCGTCTTGCGCTTCTTTCAGTTTCTTCTCGCGTTTGGCAATTTTATCCGCATCCCCTTTCTCTTTCGCTTCCTGAAGATCGCGACGGCGCTCGGCAACTTCATCCTTTTGCGCCGCGATTTTCTTCTGGTGGCTGGCGCGAAGCTCTTTGTCGGAACAGTTAGCTTTCACTTCGCTAAGCGCTTTTTTCAAGCCATTGATTCGGTTCTGATTGTTATGCTTTTCGGCATAACTGATTTCTCGCTGAATATCTTTCTCCTTCTCCAGACACAGGGAGGTGGCGAAAGAGGCTGTGCTTAATGAAAAAAGGGCCAGAGCCAGGGTGATGCGGTATTTCATTATTGGAACCTTCCATTGTTTGCAGCACGTCCGGGGAGTGCGCCGATGTCCAAAGTCATGCGAAGAACATAGATATGATGCTCCGCGTACTTAAGCATAGTAAGTAAACGGGGTAATCACCAAAGTGAGTGAAAAGATTCAGAATCCTGGAGATTATCCAAACCGGTGTGATGTGTCGCGCAGTAGTGACAACCAGGCCGCTGGCTGGCTGTCATCTTCCTGCTGAGCAATGATGTATCCATGCGGCAACGTTCTGTCGAGCACGGCTTTGGCTGCCGCGCTTTGCGCACTGGAGTCAAATTTAATCAGTAAAACATCATCTTGCGGCGTGATGCTCTTGAAGCGGATCCCGTTTGCATCCAGGTGATGCCAGATGGAAAAACCGTCTGGCACGCTGGCTCCTTGATTCACCGGTCGGATTGCCAGTGTGGATTCCTGGTGCTGGAGCGCCGTCCATACCAGCAGCATTGCGCTGATGAATACCAGCACAATCAATGCGTAAGACAAGCGGCGCAGGGATAACGGTGAAATGACCATTGTTATCCCTTGGCTCCGTATTTTTTCTTCCACAGGACAACCAGCGAACCGACCAGACCAAAGACCAGAAGCACAACTGGCAGCAGCATCAGGCATGACATTAACTGGTCTTCATATTTCATAAACACAGGCGTTTTGCCAAGTGCGTAGCCTAACGTCGTCAGGATCAGCACCCACAGCAGGCCACTCATCCAGTTAAAGAACTGGAAGCGTGTGCTGCTCAGGCCAGAAAGCCCTGCAATGGTGGGCAATAAGGTGCGTACAAACGCGATGAAACGGCCAATCAGCAGCGCTGAAAGCCCATGTTTGTGGAACAGGTGGTGCGCCCGCTGGTGGTAATGCGCCGGGAGATGCGAAAGCCAGTTTTGCACGATGCGCGTATTACCCAGCCATCGTCCCTGGATATAGCTCACCCAGCAGCCGAGGCTTGCAGCAATAGTTAATAGCAGGATGGTCTGGGGGAATGCCATTGCACCTTTGGCACAAAGCACGCCAACCAGCACTAACAAACTGTCGCCAGGCAGGAAGGCGGCAGGAAGCAATCCATTCTCAAGAAACAGGATCATAAACAAAACGAAATAGAGCATCCCAATCATAGACGGATTGGCCAGCGTTTCGAAGTCCTGAGCCCATAAGGCATGTAGTAGTTGGGTCAAAAGTTCCATTCAGTGTTCCTGGAAATCGGTTAACGTCACGCCTGTTATCCGGGAAAAACAGTACGGCGACATTTTTATGATTTCATTATGGTCGCTCGCGGACACATTGGTGGTGGCCAGAACTGTTCCCTGTTAAATGGCTGGTATGCAAGCACTAACTTACAAGAGAGCAAATTGAATCCAATTGTAACAAAGCCCAACGTTCTGCGTCACAGATTTTGTACGGGCGGAATGATTTTGGCTTAAGCAATGAAGGTGAGCGAGGGGATTTACAAAGGCTGACACTATATATGTTTTGCTTACCCACCTGCGCCGAAAGGCGCAGCGAAGCGCCTGTCAGCGGAAAGGGGAACTATTTTGCGAGATTGGCCGCCGTATCGAGATGAACGACAGGATTATCAGCAAAAAGATAGCGATCGGCGTTAAATTCGAAGTCATCACTGGTTTCGTTAAACAGCATCTGCTTGGTATTTTCCAGGTGCTGCCACATGGCCAGTTTTGCCGCGTGTGGGTCTTTACGAATCAGCGCTTTAAGAATTTGGTCGTGATCGTCGCACCAGTTATCCACGGTGCGCAAATCGATGTGATCGTGCAATTTCTTCCAGTACGGGTTATGAACGCGCTGAGTCCACATTTTTTCAACAATTGCTGCCAGGGCGGTATTTTGCGTTGCCAGCGCAACCTGAACATGGAACTGCAAGTCCCATTCTGAATCGCGGAAGCATTTTTCCTTACGCGCATTCTCCTGGATTTCCATCAGTTTCATGATGTCCTGCTTGGTCACCTGCGTGGCGGCAAATTCGGCAATATTGCTCTCGATCAGCTGACGTGCCTGAAGCAACTCAAACGGCCCGTAGCTGGCGAACTCCAGACTTTCGTCCGGCACCGGGGAGTGTTTTGCCTGGTTGGAAATCACATGAATACCGGAGCCTTTGCGTACTTCAACATAGCCTTCGACTTCCAGCATAATGATGGCTTCACGCACCACCGTGCGGCTCACGCTTTTCTCATCAGCAATAAAGCGTTCAGCAGGCAGTTTATCACCGACAAGATAGACACCTTGCTCGATGCGATCTTTCAGCTCGGCAGCAAGTTGCTGATATAAACGACGTGATTCGGTGATTTCCATATGCGCTCCAGGCAGGGTACGACGGATTATTTGTTATACCACTTTTGCGAGCCAGTCTCCAGATTTCGCCATGAAAAAAGCCGCCCTAAGGCGGCTTTCTTGCTGTACTCGCCGGGTTGACCCGGCCTGCGGTTTTATTGGATTTTGTAGGCCGGGTAAGGCGAAGCCGTCACCCGGCATAACATCATCAACGCTAACTCTGCGTTGCGGGTCCCCCAACGGACTCTTTCTGCAACTCTTCTGCCGATTTGCTTTTCAGCACTGTCCAGATAACTATCGCACCCAGCAGGTCGAAGACAGCCAGTACGGCGAACAGTGGGCTAAAGCCGATGGTATCTGCCAGAGCACCAACCACCAGAGCAAACATGGTACTCGCGGTCCAGGCAGCCATACCGGTCAGGCCGTTTGCCGTTGCCACTTCGTTACGACCAAAGACGTCTGATGAGAGCGTAATCAGTGCGCCAGACAGGGACTGGTGAGCAAAGCCACCAATACACAGCAGGCCAATTGCTACGTATGGGCTGGTGAACAGACCAATCATACCTGGGCCAATCATCAGCAGTGCACCCATGGTAACAACCATTTTACGAGAGACAATCAGGTTCACACCAAACCAGCGCTGGAACAGCGGTGGCAGGTAACCCCCCACGATACAACCCAGGTCAGCGAACAGCATTGGCATCCAGGCGAACATCGCGATCTCTTTCAGGTTAAAGCCATACACTTTAAACATGAACAGTGGGATCCAGGCGTTAAACGTACCCCAGGCTGGTTCTGCCAGGAAGCGTGGCAGTGCGATACCCCAGAACTGACGGGTGCCCAGAATCTGCCAGACAGTCATTTTTTTGCCGTTGTTGGTCTGGTGCTGAGATTCCTGACCGCCAATGATGTAATCACGTTCTTCAGTAGACAGTTTTTTCTGGTCGCGTGGGTGTTTATAGAAAATCAGCCACGCCATTGCCCATGCAAAGCTCAGGACACCAGAGATGATGAACGCCATCTGCCAGCTGTGCATCACGATAGCCCAGACCACCAGTGGCGGAGCAATCATCGCACCAATGGAAGAACCCACGTTAAAGTAACCGACCGCAATAGAACGTTCTTTCGCCGGGAACCACTCGGAGCTGGCTTTCAGGCCTGCCGGGATCATGGCGGCTTCAGCTGCACCTACCGCACCGCGCGCCAGTGCCAGACCGCCCCAACTGCCTGCCAGTGCTGTTGCACCGCAGAAAATGGCCCATGCGACCGCGAAGAACGCATACCCGATTTTAGTACCAAGAATATCAAGAACATAACCTGCTACAGGCTGCATTACGGTGTAAGCCGCGGAGTAAGCAGCAATGATGTAAGAGTATTGCTGTGTGGAGATATGCAATTCTTCCATCAACGTAGGAGCCGCTGCTGCCACGGTGTTACGTGTCAGGTAGCCCAGCACGGTGCCCAACGTCACCAGTGCAATCATGTACCAACGTAACCCTTTAATTTTACGCATGTAAAACCTCATCGTTATGTTATTTCCGTGCCGGGGCACGGCAACCTCTCAACCGTTTCCGGGAGCTGTTGTGTAACGGGAGGGGCGTAACCGGGATAATTTCCCGGAACGGCCCGAACCTTGCCATAAGTAATCGTGCATAAGTCGGTATCCGTACCGTTAAATCCGATGTTTTTCACACCAGTAATGCATTCCGTCGGCTAATTGTTGCGACGGCGAAAAGATAACTTGTCATACAACTTTAAAAGGTGAGTGACATCACAAAAGTGTGATTCTTTGTGGGGATATTATGTTCTGCACGCAAAGCCAGTTCTGGTGCGGGCTGCGAGAGGGTTTACTCCGTTGAGGGTAATTTATTTGTTGACGTTTATTGATCTAACTCACGAAAAAAACTTCGGTCTCTGGAAATTGGTGTGATAACTTTGCAGCATCTGAACATAAGCTTTTTGACGCACTCGTTAAGAGGAAGACGATAAATGACTCCGTTTATGACTGAAGATTTTCTGCTAGACACTGAATTTGCTCGCCGGCTGTACCACGACTACGCAAAAGACCAGCCAATTTTCGACTATCACTGCCATTTACCTCCGCAGCAGGTTGCCGAAAATTATCGCTTCAAAAACCTGTATGACATCTGGCTGAAAGGTGACCACTACAAATGGCGCGCAATGCGCACCAACGGTGTGGCTGAGCGCCTGTGTACCGGTGACGCGACTGACCGCGAGAAGTTCGACGCCTGGGCAGCGACCGTGCCGCACACCATTGGCAACCCGTTATACCACTGGACGCACCTGGAGCTGCGTCGTCCGTTTGGTATTACCGGCAAACTGCTCTCCCCAACCACGGCTGATGAAATCTGGAACCAGTGCAACGAATTGCTGGCACAGGATAAGTTTTCCGCGCGCGGTATCATGAAGCAGATGAACGTGAAGATGGTGGGTACTACCGACGATCCAATCGACTCGCTGGAGCATCACGCGGTTGTGGCGAAAGACACCTCTTTCGATATCAAAGTGCTGCCAAGCTGGCGTCCGGATAAAGCGTTCAACATTGAGCTGGCAACCTTTAATGACTATATGGCGAAGCTGGCGGAAGTGTCTGATACCGACATTCGTCGTTTCACTGACCTGCAAACCGCCCTGACCAAACGTCTGGATCACTTTGCTGCACACGGCTGTAAGGTGTCTGACCACGCGCTTGATGTGGTGCTGTTCGCGGAGTCAAACGAAGCCGAGCTGGACAGCATCCTGGCGCGTCGTCTGTCCGGTGAGCAGTTAAGCGAGCATGAAGTTGCCCAGTTCAAAACCGCGGTACTGGTGTTCCTTGGTGCAGAATATGCCCGTCGCGGTTGGGTACAGCAGTATCACATTGGTGCGCTGCGTAATAACAACCAGCGTCAGTTCAAACTGCTGGGCGCGGATGTGGGCTTTGACTCTATTAACGACCGTCCGTTGGCGGAAGAGCTGTCAAAACTGCTGAGCAAACAGAACGAACAGAATCTGCTGCCTAAAACCATCCTGTACTGCCTGAACCCGCGTGATAACGAAGTGCTGGGCACCATGATCGGTAACTTCCAGGGCGAAGGGATGCCAGGCAAGATGCAGTTCGGTTCCGGCTGGTGGTTTAACGACCAGAAAGACGGCATGGAGCGTCAGATGACGCAACTGGCACAACTGGGCCTGTTAAGCCGCTTTGTCGGGATGCTGACCGACAGCCGCAGCTTCCTGTCCTATACCCGTCACGAATATTTCCGCCGCATTCTGTGCCAGATGATTGGCCGTTGGGTGGCTGCGGGCGAAGCGCCAGCGGATATTCAGCTGCTGGGCGAAATGGTAAAAAACATCTGCTTTAACAATGCGCGTGACTACTTCGCCATTGAACTGAACTAAGGCCGTTTGAGGTTGATATGCAATACATCAAAATCCATTCGCTGGATAACGTTGTCGTAGCACTGGCGGATCTGACCGAAGGTACCAACGTGACTGTCGAAAATGAGACAGTCACGTTGCGACAGGCGATTTCACGTGGGCATAAATTTGCCATACGCCCCATCACCGAAGGGGAAAACGTCGTGAAGTACGGTTTGCCTATTGGTCATGCGCTGGCGGATATTGCGGCGGGTGAACATATTCATTCCCACAATACCCGCACCAATCTGAGCGATCTGGACGAGTATAGCTATCAACCTGAATCCCCGGCGGACATCGGGCAGGCGGCAGATCGCGACGTACAGATTTACCGCCGTGCCAACGGTGACGTGGGGATCCGCAACGAACTGTGGATCCTCCCGACGGTGGGCTGTGTTAACGGGATCGCGCGTCAAATCCAGACGCGTTTCCTGAAAGAAACCAACGATGCCGAAGGCACCGACGGTGTGCACCTGTTTAGCCATACCTACGGTTGTTCACAGTTAGGGGATGACCATATTAATACCCGCACCATGCTGCAAAACATGGTGCGCCACCCGAATGCGGGCGCGGTACTGGTGATTGGCCTGGGTTGTGAAAATAACCAGGTGGATGCCTTCCGCGAAACGCTGGGTGAGTTTGATCCTGAGCGCGTGCACTTTATGGTGTGCCAGCACCAGGACGATGAAGTGGAAGCTGGGCTTGAGCAGCTGCATCAGCTGTATGAAGTGATGCGCCATGACAAACGTGAGCCAGGCAAACTGAGCGAGCTGAAATTCGGGCTTGAGTGCGGCGGATCTGATGGCCTGTCCGGCATCACTGCGAACCCAATGCTGGGCCGTTTCTCGGATTACATGATCGTTAACGGCGGTACCACCGTGCTGACCGAAGTGCCAGAAATGTTTGGTGCTGAACGCATTCTGATGAGCCACTGCCGCGACGAAGAGACGTTTGAGAAAACCGTCACCATGGTGAACGACTTCAAACAGTACTTCATCGCGCACAACCAGCCGATTTACGAGAACCCATCGCCGGGCAACAAAGCGGGCGGGATCACGACACTTGAAGAAAAATCGCTCGGCTGTACCCAGAAAGCAGGGGCAAGTCAGGTGGTCGACGTGCTGCGCTATGGCGAACGCCTGAAAACCCACGGTCTGAACCTGCTTAGCGCACCGGGTAACGATGCGGTGGCAACCAGCGCGCTGGCCGGATCAGGCTGCCACATGGTGCTGTTCAGTACTGGCCGTGGTACACCGTACGGCGGTTTTGTGCCAACGGTGAAAATTGCCACCAACAGCGAGCTGGCGGCGAAGAAAAAACACTGGATCGACTTTGATGCCGGCCAGCTGATCCACGGCAAAGCGATGCCGCAGCTGCTGAATGAATTCGTTGATACCATCGTGGATTTCGCTAACGGCAAGCAGACCTGTAACGAGAAAAACGACTTCCGCGAGCTGGCTATCTTCAAAAGCGGCGTCACGTTGTAAGTCATCATGCTTTAAATCCGAAACGGCGTTTCATATAATGAAGCGCCGTTTCTTTTTGTTTGAACACAGGACTCCTTCATGAGCGCGTATTGGCTGGCCCAGGGTGTTGGCGTCATCGCCTTTCTGATTGGTATCACCACTTTTATCAATCGTGACGAGCGGAAATTCAAAATCCAGCTTTCGGTTTACAGCGCCGTTATTGGCGTGCACTTCTTCCTGATGGGCGCATTTCCGGCAGGCTCAAGCGCCATGCTCAACACTGTACGTACGCTCATTACTCTGCGTACCCGCAGCCTGTGGGTGATGGCGGTGTTTATTGTGCTGACGGGGGGAATTGGGCTGGCGAAGTTTCATCATCCGATCGAGTTGCTACCGGTAATTGGTACCATTGTCAGTACCTGGGCGTTGTTTCGCAGTAAGGGCCTGACGATGCGCTGCGTTATCTGGTGTTCAACCTGCTGCTGGGTGATCCACAATTTCTGGCTTGGGTCGATTGGCGGGACGTTAATCGAAGGCAGTTTTCTTATCATGAACGGGCTGAACATCATTCGTTTCTGGCGAATGCAGCAGCGCGGTATCGATCCGTTTAAAGTGGAAAACCAGGTGCAGGAAGATAGCCCCTCCGTCCGCTGACGGAAGGGCTGACAGATTAGCTACGCAGGGCGTTTTTCGCTAAGCGCGCGTCTTCCGCCTGACAGGCAGCTGCGGTGAACAGGACATCGGTTGATGAGTTCAGCGCAGTCTCGCAGGAGTCCTGCAACACGCCGATAATGAAGCCTACGGCGACGACCTGCATTGCAATTTCATTCGGGATACCGAACATATTACAGGCCAGTGGGATCAGCAGCAGTGAACCGCCAGCCACACCTGATGCGCCACATGCGCAAAGTGATGCCACCACGCTCAACAGCAGCGCCGTTGGCAGATCCACCGGAATACCCAGTGTATGCACCGCTGCCAGTGACAGTACGGTAATCGTAATCGCTGCGCCCGCCATATTCACGGTAGCGCCCAGCGGAATCGACACGGAATAGGTATCGCGGTCCAGGTTCAGCTTCTCAGCCAGCGCCATGTTAACCGGAATATTTGCCGCAGAGCTGCGGGTGAAGAAGGCGTACACGCCGCTCTCGCGCAGGCAGGTCAGCACCAGCGGGTATGGGTTACGACGGATCTGCCAGAATACCAGCAGCGGGTTAATCACCAGCGCCACCAGCAGCATACAGCCTACCAGGACGACCAGCAGCTGCGCGTAGCCCCACAACGCGTCAAAACCGGTGGTAGCCAGCGTGGAGGAGACCAGGCCGAAAATCCCGATAGGCGCAAAACGAATCACCAGTTTCACCATAAAGGTCACGGCATTGGACATATCGTTGACCAGGTTTTTCGTGGTGTCGTTACCGTGACGCAGCGCAAAGCCCAGACCAATCGCCCAGACCAGGATGCCAATGTAGTTTCCACCCATCAGCGCCGTGACAGGGTTAGAAACCATGCTCATCAGCAGACCGCGAAGCACTTCTACAATCCCGGATGGCGGTGTGATATCACCGGCGGCGCTGGTCAGATGCAGCGTGGACGGGAACAGGAAGCTAAACACAACGGCAGTTAATGCAGCAGAGAAGGTTCCCAGAAGATACAGGAACAGAATAGGGCGAATGTTGGTTTTTTGTCCGTGCTGGTGATTCGCGATGGAGGCCATGACCAGCATCAGAACCAGTACCGGGGCAACGGCTTTGAGTGCGCCCACGAAGAGGGTGCCGAGCAGCCCGGTGGCTTCAGCGGCGGGTTTGGATACCATTGCCAGCAGGATCCCCAAAACCAGACCAACCAGAATTTGCTTGACGAGGCTGCCTTGCATCAGACGTTGAAGCAGGCCAGATGATTGTGTAGTCATCGTTGTTCCTTAAGTGAAATTGCGTTCCATCCCAGATGTGCTCTAAGTCACATTTATGTCCGGATGTAAGTAAATGTTTGCCTGGTCGAGTATAGGGAAAGTGGCCGAGGAGGGAAGCGTAAAATGCTGGATTTTACGTGTTGCGTCATGTTTTTTAACTATTGATTAACGGGAGTGCCCGGTAAGCACAGCGCCACCGGGCAAAACGCACTACACCTGCTGCTTCTTATCGTGCTGGCGATTAACCCAGGTATTGATAATCAGCGTCACGAACAGAATGCCAAACACCACTCCGAGCGAAATGGCGATCGGGATATGGTAGAAATCGACAATCAGCATCTTGATACCGATAAACACCAGGATCACCGACAGGCCGTATTTCAGCATCGAGAAGCGCTCTGCCGCGCCCGCCAGCAGGAAGTACATCGCACGCAGGCCAAGGATCGCGAACAGGTTAGAGGTCAGCACAATGAACGGGTCAGTGGTCACCGCGAAGATAGCCGGAATACTGTCTACCGCGAAAATAACGTCGCTCAGCTCAACCAGAATCAGTACCAGCAGCAACGGTGTGGCAAACATCAGACCGTTTTTTCGCACGAAGAAGTGTTCGCTCTCGATCTTGTCCGTCATGCGCAGATGTCCACGGATCCACTTCACCAGCGGGCGATCGCCAATGGCGGAGCCGTCTTCTTTCGCCAGCGCCATTTTGATCCCGGTGAACAGCAGGAAGGCGCCGAAGACATACAGCAGCCATTCGAACTGGGTTATCAGCCAGCTGCCGGCAAAGATCATGATGGTACGCAGAACGATCGCCCCCAGCACGCCGTATACCAGTACGCGGCGTTGCAGTGCGGCAGGAACGGCGAAGTAACTGAATAGCATCAGCCAGACGAAGACGTTATCCACGGCCAGCGCTTTTTCAATCAAATAACCCGTGAGGAACGCCAGCGCCTGAGGATCGGCAACCGCGCGGCCTTCGGTTGAGGCCAGATACCACCAAAAGGCGGCACAAAAGAGAAGAGAGAGGGTAACCCATACCAGCGACCAAACGGCAGCCTGTTTCATGGTCATGCCATGTGCGCCACGACGTCCCTGCAAAAAGAGGTCTATCGCCAGCATGATAAGCACGACGATCGCGAATCCGCCCCACAACATTGGAGTGCCGACAGAATGCATACTATTTTCCTTACACATAAAAAACAAAAACGGCCATGGTCAGAAGACGATAGCCGTTAGCTTTTTATGCATAGACCTCGCCTTCCGGCAAGGTCTCACTTACAACTAAAAAGCCATGCTTTTCAGTTGCCCGGCGACCGGATGCGATTTTGCACGCATCGTAATGACGATCCACCGGCGAAGAAGTTACTCCCCTTTGCGGGTAACAAAATATGTCAGACCATCGGTTTCGTCAATGGTGTGCATGATTTCATTACACAGCTTTACGCGATCGCTTTTGCGCTCACTTCGTCTGCCGGGAACACCACGCCAGTCTGACGGCGGATCTCCGTTTGCAGCTTCGCCGTGGTGCGGCTTACCGAAAGCCCAGGGTGATTCACTTCATTATTTTCTACCAGCCGTGCAAAGACCTCTGCCTCATAGAGCATAGTGTTAATATGCTGTGGTTGCGTCAGCTCTTGCGCTTTCCCGCCGCGCGGCACGAAGCTCACTTTCTGACATTCAGAGATCTTCTCAATCACCAGCGATCCGGCTTCACCCTGAATTTCGCTCGGCAGCACCGAATCACTCACTTTAGAGTGTTGCAGCGTGACGCTGAAATCACCGTAGTCCAGCACCACGACACCGTGTGCATCTACGCCGCTTTCCAGCAGGCTGGCCGTGGCGGTTACGCTGTGCGGCTCACCCCACAGCGCCACTGCCGAGGCCAGACAGTAAAAGCCAATATCCATAATCGACCCGTTCGAGAAGGCCGGATTAAAGGTATTCGGGTTTTCGCCGTCCAGGTAGCGCTGGTAGCGCGACGAGTACTGGCAGTAGTTGATGAAAGCCTTACGCACGTTGCCAAGCTTCGGCAGGGACTGCTGCAACAGCAGGAAGTTCGGCAGGCTGGCGGTTTTGAACGCTTCGAACAGCACCACCTGATTTTCACGCGCCAGGGCGATAGCGGCTTCTACTTCCTGAATATTGGAGGCCAGCGGCTTCTCGCAAATCACATGTTTTTTATGGCTGAGGAACAGCTTCGTTTGCGGAAAGTGCAGGGAGTTAGGGCTGGCGATATAGACCGCATCAATGGCATCACTTTGGGCCATCTCATCAAGCGAAGTGAACAGGTGTTCGACCAGATAATCATTCGCGAAGATCTGCGCCTGCTCAAGGCTGCGGGAATAGACTGCGGTGAGCTTATATTTGCCGGTTTCGTGGGCGGCGTCGACGAACTGGCGTGTGATCCAGTTCGTACCAATGACTGCGAAACGTATCATAAACGTTTACGTACTCCGTAGCTGGGAACCTTTAGCCACTGTAGCACGGGATTATTGCAAAACCAGTGCGCTATTGCGCATTACCATTTAACGATAAATGCGTAAGCCACAGGCGGGTATCAAACTCGAACTGGTGGTACTGCGGCTCCATGTGGCAGCACAGGGAATAGAACGCCTTGTCGTGCTCTTTCTCCTTCAGGTGCGCCAGTTCATGCACTACGATCATCCGCAGAAATGCTTCTGGCGCGTTACGGAACACGGTCGCCACACGGATCTCGGCTTTCGCCTTCAGCTTGCCACCCTGTACGCGGGAGATGGCAGTATGCAGACCGAGCGCGTTTTTCAGCACGTGGATCTTGTTGTCGTACATCACCTTATTGATCGGCGGCGCACTCTTCAGGTACCGGTTTTTAAGATCCTGCGTATACTGCCAGAGCGCTTTATCGGTCGCGAAATCATGGGTGCCCGGGTAGCGTTTTTCCAGCACCGTGCCCAGCTTTTGCTCGGCAATCAGGCTGCGAACCTGAGAAAGTAAATGCTCCGGGTAGCCCTGGAGATAAGTAAGTTGGTTCATCAACGCCCCAAATCGATAATAAAACGTTATACTCACGCACCCTTTTTAGGGATACGCCGAAATTTTACCATTCAGGAGGGCCGATGAGCCACTTAGACAACGGTTTCCGTTCACTCAACCTTAAACGTTTCCCGGAAACGGACGACGTCAACCCGCTTATGGCGTGGGAAGCGGCGGATGAATATCTGCTGCAACAGTTGGATGATACTGAAATCAGCGGCCCGGTTCTGATCCTGAATGATGCGTTTGGCGCGCTGAGCTGTGCTCTGGCGGAACACACTCCTTACAGCATCGGTGATTCCTACTTAAGCGAGCTGGCGACGCGTGAAAACCTGCGCCACAACGACCTCGAAGAATCCAGCGTGAAGTTTCTCGACAGCACCGCGGATTACCCGCAGGCGCCGGGTGTGGTGCTGATCAAAGTGCCAAAAACCATGGCGTTGCTGGAACAACAGCTGCGCGCGTTGCGTACAGTTGTCACCCCAGAAACCCGTATTATCGCGGGTGCTAAAGCGCGTGATATTCACACCTCGACGCTGGAATTGTTCGAGAAAGTGCTCGGCCCAACCACCACCACGCTGGCGTGGAAAAAAGCGCGCCTGATCAACTGTACCTTCAGTGCGCCGGAACTGGCTGACGCACCAGAAACGCTGAGCTGGAAACTGGAAGGAACCGACTGGACCATCCACAACCACGCGAACGTTTTCTCCCGCACCGGTCTGGATATCGGCGCACGTTTCTTTATTGAAAATCTGCCGGAAAACCTGGAAGGTGAGATTGTTGACCTGGGTTGTGGTAACGGGGTGATTGGCCTGACGCTGCTGGCGAAGAACCCGGAAGCCAGCGTGGTGTTTAGCGATGAATCGCCAATGGCGGTGGCTTCCAGTCGTCTGAACGTGGAAACCAACATGCCAGAGGCGCTGGATCGCTGCGAGTTTATGATCAACAACGCACTGTCGGGCGTGGAGCCTTTCCGTTTCAACGCGGTACTGTGTAACCCACCGTTCCACCAGAAACACGCCCTGACGGATAACGTCGCCTGGGAGATGTTCCACCACGCGCGTCGTTGCCTGAAAATTAACGGCGAGCTGTATATTGTGGCTAACCGTCACCTGGACTACTTCCACAAGCTGAAGAAGATTTTCGGTAACTGCACCACGATTGCCACCAACAACAAGTTCGTGGTGCTGAAAGCGGTTAAGCTGGGGCGTCGTCGTTAAGATTGGGTATGTGCGGCCTGATGCCCTCACCCCAACCCTCTCCCACAGGGAGAGGGAGCAAACACTAAAAACGGCAACGGGGTTGCCGTTTTGCTTTTACCCTGGCCACCGGGCAAAAATCAAATCTCTAATGCCAACTTCGTCCCCTGTGCAATCGCACGTCGTGCATCCAGCTCCATCGCCACATCACACCCGCCAATCAGGTGCACCGTTTTACCTGCTTCACGCAGCGGATCGGCCAGATCGCGTTTCGGCTCCTGTCCGGCACATAAAATGATGTTGTCCACGCGCAGCAGTTGCGGTTCACCGCCGATCAGCACGTGCAGCCCCTCGTCGTCGATCTTCTGGTAACTGACCGCAGGGATCATCTTCACGCCGCGCGACAACAGCGTGGCACGGTGGATCCAGCCCGTCGTTTTGCCCAGTCCTTCGCCCGGCTTACTGGCTTTACGCTGCAACATCACAATCTGGCGCGGGCTTTTTGGCAGCTGTGGGTCTTCAGGCCGTAAACCGCCAGCCTGACTCAGGCTGGTGTCGATACCCCATTCCACACAAAACTCAGCAATATTCTGGCTGGTAGCTTCACCCGGCTGGCTTAAATACATCGCCGTATCAAAGCCGATCCCACCGCAGCCGATAATGGCAACGTTCTCCCCAACCGGGGTTTTATCGCGCAATACGTCGAGGTAGTTCAGCACTTTAGGGTGATCAATACCCTCGATAGCCGGCGTGCGCGGGGCGATCCCGCTTGCAAGGATGATCTCGTCGAAATCAGTCAGATCCGCTGCATTTACAAACTGATTTAACCGCAGATCCACACCCGTCAGTTCGAGCATCCGGCGGTAGTAACGCAGGGTTTCGTAGAACTCCTCTTTGCCGGGGATCTGTTTGGCGATATTAAACTGCCCGCCTATCTCACTTGCTGCATCAAATAGCGTTACGCTGTGCCCGCGTGAAGCGGCATTGACGGCAAATGCCAGCCCCGCAGGGCCCGCGCCAACCACCGCCAGACGCTTTGTATTGCTCGCCGGGATCACCGGCATTTTGGTTTCGTGGCAGGCGCGCGGGTTGACCAGGCAAGAGGTCACTTTGCCGACGAAGATCTGATCCAGGCAGGCCTGGTTGCAGCCGATGCAGGTATTGATCTCATCTGCGCGGCCACTTTGCGCTTTGGACAGTAGTTCGGCGTCGGCCAGGAACGGACGTGCCATCGATACCATATCGGCATCACCCCGGTTCAGAAGGTCGTCCGCCACCTGAGGATCGTTAATGCGGTTGGTGGTCACCAGTGGGATCGACACTTTGCCTTTCAGCTTGCGCGTCACCCAACTGAATGCCGCGCGGGGCACCGGTGTGGCGATGGTGGGAATACGCGCCTCGTGCCAGCCGATCCCTGTGTTGATGATGGTTGCGCCAGCCGCTTCAATGGCCTGGGCCAGCTGTACGGTTTCTTCGAAGGTGCCGCCACCTTCCACCAGGTCGAGCATCGACAGGCGGAAGACGATGATAAAATCAGCGCCTGCACGTTCGCGCACGGCGCGTACCACTTCGATGGCAAAACGCATCCGGCGTGCGTAATCGCCACCCCATTCGTCGTCCCGCTGGTTAGTACGGGCCGCCAGGAATTCGTTAATCAGATACCCTTCAGAGCCCATCACTTCTACGCCGTCGTAGCCCGCTTCCCGCGCCAGTGCGGCGCAGCGGGCGAAGTCGTCAATCAGCGTCAGGATCTCGTCGTGGCTAAGGGCGTGCGGTTTGAAACGGTTGATGGGGGCCTGAATGGCCGAGGGTGCCACCAGTTTCGGCTGGTAGCTGTAACGGCCCGTATGCAGAATTTGCAGGGCGATTTTCCCACCCTCTTTGTGCACCGCATCGGTCACAATGCGGTGATGCGGCAGCTGGCTGGCATCGTTCAGCACGGCCCCGCCTTCCATACCCACACCTGATGGGGCGGGTGCTACGCCACCGGTGACAATCAACGCCACACCATGACGCGCACGTTCGGCATAAAACGCAGCCAGACGCTCAGCGCCGTCGGGATGTTCTTCCAGACCGGTATGCATCGAGCCCATTAACACGCGGTTTTTGAGCGTTGTGAACCCCAGATCAAGGGGGGCGAATAACGACGGGTAGCGGCTCATACTCTCTTCCAGTGTAAAATTATTGTTATGTGGTCGGATGAGTTACTAATTTAGCCAGCGGAGAGTAAAAGGGAAAAGGGGAATGCAGTGATTGTGATGGGAATCAAATAATGCCCCTCACCCTAACCCTCTTCCCAAAGGGGAGAGGGGACTGGTCGGTGCTGTCTTAAAGTATTGGCTCGATCTGGTTTTCTCCCTCGCCCCTCTGGGGAGAGGGCCGGGGTGAGGGGGATGTCCGCACCAGCCCCGGAGCCTGCCACATGGACGTGGTCAGCCCGCTGTCGACCAGCCCAAGCTGGTCGGCGTAGACTGCCTGCCATTTTTGCATCATGCCGTCGTACAGCTCGCGGTGTTCCGGGTTTGGCGTAAATTCCCGGCTCCATTTCACCAGCCGTTCTCCGGTGGATGCCATATCCGCAAACAGGCCCGCGCCCGTTCCGGCGGCTATTGCGCAGCCCAGCGCCGTGGCCTCTTTGACCTCTGGCACACGCACCGGCAACCCGGTAACATCGCTTAAGATCTGGCTCCACAACGCACCTTTTGCACCACCGCCTGCAAAGACCAGGCTTTCAAATTTCACGCCGGAAAATTGCGAAATCTGCGCCAGGTTGCAGGCCGAGACAATCGCGGCGTTCTCTTCCAGGGCACGGAACAGCGTGGCTTTGTTGCACTTTTCCGGATCGATGGAGAGGTTAATAAACGACGGTGCAGCGTGATACCACTGCTTAAAATGCATCGCATCGGAGAAAATTGGCATCACGCCGTGCGAACCTGCCGGAACGCGAGCCGCCATCTCTTCCAGCAAAGAGTAAGTATCTATGCCCATTCGCCCGGCAATCAGTTTTTCTTCTGCGCAGAAGGCATCACGGAACCAGCGCATGGTTAATCCGGTGAAGAAACTGATGGATTCCGCCTGCGCCATGCCGGGGATTACGTGGGGGTTAACCCGGATATTCATATCGGGATCGGTGCGTACCTGCGGCAAATTCACCACTTGCTGCCAGAAGGTACCGCCCAGCACCGCCGTTTGCCCGGCGCGCACCACACCCAAACCCAGACACCCCAGCTGCACATCGCCACCGCCCATCACCACCGGGGTGCCTTCGCGCAGGCCACTTTGCTGAGCTGCTGCCCCGGTAACTGCGCCCAGCAGCGTGCCCGTCTCTTTCACCGGGGAGAGGATATCGGCGCGCAGCCCGGCCATATCCAGCAGTGTCGGACGCCAGTCGCGGCTGAAGAGATCGAGCATTCCGGTGGTGCCCGCATTGGAGGGATCTACCGCCAGTTCGCCGGATAGCTTCGCCGCCAGCCAGTCGCTGATCATGGTAATGGTGGCGGCCTTACGGTAAATATCCGGACGATGGTGGGCCAGCCACAGCAGGCGCGGCATGGCGCTGAGCGCCAGCGTCTGCCCGGAAACATCGTACACTTCGGATTCAAAGCGGTAGTCGTGGATCTCTTTGAGTTCGGCCACCTCGCGGCTGGCGCGGGCGTCGACGTTGGCGCAGGCCCAGATAGCCTCGCCGTTGCGGTCATACAACACAATGCCTTCACGCATTGAGCAGCAGGCGACCGACTGGATATCGGCGGCGCTCAGGTGCGCGCGCTCCAGCGCCTGATGGATACACTGGCAGGCCAGCCGCCAGTTGGTGTCGAGGTCAAACTCCATCGATCCCGGCACGTTCTCCACGCTCAGGTGTTTCCACTCGGCCTGGCCGACGGCAATCTGGTTGCCCTGCAAATCGAAAATAACGGCGCGAACGCTGCCTGTCCCTGCATCTAACGCTAAAAGGTAACTCATGAGTTTGCCTCGTTGTTAGCGCGGGAAAGGCAGGCTCTCAGTTCGCCAGAGCCAGCACCGCGCGGGCTGTCGTCTCTTCCGTCACCAGGCCATTGATACGGCGACCTTTGAGTGCGGCATAAATCGCATCGGCTTTCTCTTCACCTCCGGCCACGCCAACGATGGTGGGTAACTGCGCCAGCTCATCGAGCGTTACGCCCAGTAATTCACGGTGGATCTCCAGTTCGTCTACGCATTCCCCTTCGGCATTGAGGAAGTAACCCAGGATATCGCCCACGGCACCCTTGCGGGCATACATCAACTGTTCGCCTTCACTGATATAGCCGGAACGTAAAATAGTGGCATCGCGGCGCTGGTTCACCGCGCCAATTCCCACCACGGCAACATCGGCTGCGGTAGCGGCGAGGATCACATCCCGTACGCTGGTTTCGCGTTTTAAAATTCCGGCCACTTCGGCGGACGAAACGCGAAGCGGTGCCGGGATCATACTGACGCTACAGGCTGCATCCAGCTGACCGATGCCGGTCATATATGGACCCACGCCGCCCGAAAGCGTGACCAGGCGGATCTGCTGCGAGCTAATAAAACCGCTTAAGTGTTGCAGGCAGCTCATGGTGGTTTCACCAAACCCAACCGCCAGCAGCTGCCCAGGCTCCAGCACACCCATTAACGACTGCGCCGCGCCAATGCCTAACCGCACGTTCATTGGAGGGGTATTCAGGGCAGGTAACACCCGCACCAGCTTCAGGCCAAAGTGCCGCTGTAGCTCGGTTTCCAGTGCCAGACATCCTTCATAGCGGGAATTTATCTGGACGCGGATGACTCCCGACTGACGCCCTTTTTCCAGCAGGCGCGATATCTTCAGACGGGGCAGGCCAAGTCGCTCGCCAATATCGTTCTGGGTCAGGCCGTCGTGGTAATAGCACCAGGCGACGCGTGCCACCAGTTCTTCTTCCGCCAGTGCAAGCCCTGCAAACCGGCCTTCTTCAGCAATGCGTTTATCGCCCATATTTGAACTCTTATAAAAATTTAGATCATATGTTCGTGATGGCGCGGGCGGAAAGTGTGAGCCACGCGGCAAAACGGATCTTTTAGATTGTTTCTGGTTTATCTGGATCTTAATCGATAAAACTGTGATCCCTGCACGGTTGTAAATATAGTTCACCGTCTACGCTTTTGAACATTATTAATTCTAAAAATCATTTGTTCAATAGCGGAGTGATGATGACCCCACTTATCGAAGCACGTGATATCTGCAAACAGTTTTCCGGCGTGCCGGTGCTAAAAGGTATTGATTTCACGCTACTTGCGGGCCAGGTTCATGCTCTGATGGGGGGAAACGGCGCGGGAAAATCGACGCTGATGAAAATTATCGCCGGGGTAGAGACACCGGACAGCGGTGAACTTTCAGTCGCCGGGCAGTCATTTGCGCGCCTGAAGCCCGGGCAGGCGCACAAGCTCGGTATCTATCTTGTCCCCCAGGAGCCGATGCTGTTTCCGAATCTGACGGTACGGGAAAACATCCTTTTCCGTCTGCCCCGCGAAAACGATCTGGATAAAAAACTTACGGATAAACTCCGGCAGCTGCAGTGCCAGATCAACCTGGATACCACCGCCAGCACGCTGGAAGTGGCGGATCAACAGATGGTGGAGATCCTGCGCGGGTTAATGCGCAATGCGACGATCCTGATCCTTGATGAGCCAACGGCTTCGTTAACCCCAGGGGAAACCGACCGGCTGTTTCGCCAGATCCGTGCGTTGCAGGATCTGGGGGTTGGCATTGTGTTTATCTCGCATAAATTGCCAGAGATCCGCCAGCTGGCGAGCCATGTTTCAGTGATGCGCGACGGCGCCATTGTGCTCAGCGGTGAAACGTCGCACTACGACGATAACGCTCTCATTGGCGCGATGACGCCGGTCAGCCGCGATAAAGAATTAAGTGACACCCAAAAGCTGTGGCTGGCGCTGCCGGGGAACCGGCGCACCCAGGCGCAGGATTTTCCGGTTTTGCGGGTTGAAACGCTGACCGGGGAAGGGTTTATCGACCTCAGTCTTGAGATTTACGCTGGCGAAATTGTCGGCCTGGCCGGGCTGGTGGGCTCCGGGCGCACCGAGTTCGCCGAAACCCTCTATGGCCTTCGCCCGGTACGCGCGGGGCGCGTCTGGCTGGAAAACCAGGATATCAGCAGCGATTCAGTATTTTCGCGGCTGGATAAGGGGCTGGTGTATCTGCCGGAAGACCGACAGGTATCCGGGTTGTTCCTGGATGCACCCGTTCGCTGGAACACGGTCGCCCTGAATGAGCCGTCAATCTGGCAGCAGCGCAAGCGCGAAGCGGCGGTGGTGGAGCGTTATCACCGGGCGCTGGGGATCAAACTCAACGATGCGGATCAGACTGTGCGGATGCTCTCCGGTGGCAATCAGCAAAAGGTTTTGCTGGCGCGCTGTCTGGAGGCAAACCCGTTGCTGCTGATTGTGGATGAACCCACGCGCGGCGTGGATGTCTCGGCACGAGCTGACATCTATCAGCTGATTAAAAGCGTGGCGGCGCAAAACGTCGCGGTGCTGATGATCTCAAGCGATCTCGACGAATTCCCCGGGCTTGCTGACCGGGTGCTGGTGATGCATCAAGGGATGCTCAGCGGGGAGCTGCCACGTCACGCCGTCAGCCTCGACAAAATGATGTCGCTGGCCTTCGGAGGATAATCATGAAGATGTTACTGAGAAACCGTGAGCTTAGCGCGCTGCTGGCTATCCTGGCGCTGTTTGCCGTGCTGGTGGCCCTTAACCCGGCCTATTTCAGTTTTCAGACCCTGGGAATGATCTTCGCCAGCTCGCAAATTCTGATCCTGCTGGCGCTGGGCGCGGCGATGGTGATGCTGACCCGCAATATTGATGTCTCTGTGGGATCTACAGTGGGCTTGTGCGCCATTGCCGTGGGGGTCGCGCTCAACAGCGGTTACAGCCTGCCGGTAGCGATGCTGTTTGCGCTGATCATTGGCGCACTGGCAGGGGCATTTAACGGTTTTCTGGTTGTCGGGCTACGCATCCCGGCGATTGTCGCCACGCTCGGTACGCTGGGGTTATATCGCGGCGGAATGCTGCTGTGGACCGGCGGTAAGTGGATAGAAGGGTTGCCGTCGAGCCTGAAATCACTCTCCGAGCCTGTGGTTATCGGGATCTCACCGATAGGGTTTGGCGTGCTGATTCTGGCAGGCGTTGGGGCATGGATCTTCTCGCGCACCCTGTTTGGCCGGGATTTTTACGCCGTGGGCGATAACCTTGCTGCTGCGCGCCAGCTTGGCGTGGCGGTGAACCGCACCAGGATGATTGCCTTCACGCTGAACGGCGTACTGGCGGCCTGCGCGGGGATCGTCTTTGCCTCGCAGATTGGCTTTGTACCGAACCAGACCGGCAGTGGGCTGGAGATGAAAGCCATTGCCGCCTGCGTGCTTGGCGGGATTTCGCTGTTGGGCGGCACTGGCACGCTCCTTGGCGCATTCCTCGGTGCCTTCTTCCTGACCCAAATCGACACCGTGCTGGTGCTGTTTAAACTGCCCGCCTGGTGGAATGACTTTATCGCCGGGCTGGTGCTGCTGGGGGTGCTTGTGCTCGACGGGCGTCTGCGTCAGGCCCTGGCACGTCATCAGCGGGCGCTGAAATACAACCGCTTCCAGCCGGGTAACCGGGGGGGAAAGCACGTCGCTCCGTTCCCAAAACGCAAAAAAGAGGTGGCGTAGATGAAGCTTAACTGGGAAAACGCGCTGCTGATCCTGCTGGTGCTCGAAATCCTGCTTTTCGGTGCCATCAACCCACGGATGCTGGATATCAACATGCTGCTGTTCAGCACCAGCGATTTTATCTGCATCGGCATTGTGGCCCTGCCGCTGACGCTGGTGATTATCAGCGGCGGGATCGATATTTCGCTCGGCTCGATCATTGGGCTGTGCGCCATTGCGCTGGGGGTGATGATGCAGGCCGGCTGGCCAATGCCGGTGGCTATTCCGCTGACTCTGCTGCTGGGTCTGCTGTGCGGCCTGGTTAACGCCGCATTAATCCACTACACCGGCATCAGCCCGCTGGTGATCACCCTTGGCACACTGTACCTCTACGGCGGCGGGGCGCTGCTGCTTTCCGGTATGGCGGGGGCAACGGGTTATGAAGGGATTGGCGGTTTCCCGGACAGCTTTACCGCCTTCGCCAACCTTACGTTGTTAGGGTTACCGGTTCCGCTGGTGCTGTTCGCGCTGATTACGGTCTTTTTCTGGCTGATTACTCACCGGGGGCGCTTTGGCCGCCACCTGTTTCTGATTGGGCAGAACCCACGTGCGGCGCGTTATGCGGCGCTGTCAGTCAACGGGATGCCATACGCGCTTTATGGCCTGGTGGGTGTGGCCTCGGCAATCGCCGCCCTGGTGATGGTTTCTTACTTTGGCTCGGCGCGCTCGGATCTGGGGCGTGATTTGTTAATGCCTGCTCTCACTGCCGCGGTGCTCGGCGGAGCCAACATCTACGGGGGGTCAGGTTCGGTTTTGGGTACAGCACTGGCGGCGCTGCTGGTGGGGTATCTGCAACAGGGTTTACAGATGGTCGGCATCCCCAACCAGGTGTCGAGCGCGCTGTCAGGGGCGCTGTTGGTTGTGGTGGTGATGGGACGTTCGCTGAGTCTGCACCGTGAATGGGTGCGATCTCTCTTCACAAAACTACCCGGAGCGTAAGATGAAAACAAAACTGATAGTCCTGGCGATGGCGCTTAGCGTGGCGTCTGCGCAGGCGGCAGACCGCATTGCCTTTATTCCTAAGCTGGTGGGCGTTGGCTTCTTTACCAGCGGGGGTAACGGTGCAAAAGAGGCGGGCAAAGACCTCGGTGCAGAGGTCACATACGACGGCCCGACTGAGCCAAGCGTCTCCGGCCAGGTGCAGCTTATCAATAACTTCGTCAACCAGGGCTATAACGCCATTATCGTCTCCGCCGTGTCGCCAGACGGGCTTTGCCCGGCGCTCAAGCGCGCAATGCAGCGCGGCGTTAAGGTACTGACCTGGGATTCCGACACCAAACCTGAGTGCCGCAGTATCTACATCAACCAGGGAACCCCGGAACAGCTCGGCGGCCTGCTGGTAGAAATGGCTGGCAAGCAAGTGACCAAACCGAATGCCAAAGTGGCGTTCTTCTACTCAAGCCCGACCGTCACCGACCAGAACCAGTGGGTGAAAGAGGCCAAAGCCAAAATCGAGAAAGAGCACCCTCAGTGGCAAATTGTGACCACACAGTTTGGCTATAACGATGCCACTAAGTCCTTGCAAACTGCTGAGGGGATCTTAAAAGCCTACCCGGATCTGGATGCGATCATCGCCCCGGACGCCAACGCGCTGCCAGCGGCGGCACAGGCGGCGGAAAACCTCAAGCGTGAAGGGGTGGCCATTGTCGGGTTCAGCACCCCGAACGTGATGCGTCCGTACGTGGAGCGTGGCACGGTGAAAGCCTTCGGTCTGTGGGATGTGGTTCAGCAGGGCAAAATTGCGGTCAATGTCGCCGATCATTTGCTGAAAAAAGGCGATCTTAACGTTGGCGACAGCGTGGATGTAAAAGACATCGGGGCGCTGAAGGTCGAGCCCAACAGCGTGCAGGGTTATCAGTATGAGGCGAAAGGCAACGGTATCGTGCTGCTGCCAGAGCGCGTGGTATTCACCAAAGAGAACATCAACAAATACGATTTCTGACGGGGGAGCACATGGCTGATTTAGACGACATCAAAGACGGCAAGGATTTTGGCATCGGCACACCGCAGCAGAACGTGCCATTCACCCTGAAGGGTTGCGGCTCGCTGGACTGGGGAATGCAGTCGAGGCTGGCGCGGATCTTTAACCCGAAAAGCAACCGCACGGTGATGCTGGCCTTTGACCACGGCTATTTCCAGGGGCCGACCACCGGCCTTGAGCGTATCGATCTCTCTATTGCGCCGTTGTTTGGCGAAACTGACGTGCTGATGTGTACTCGCGGCATTCTGCGCAGTCAGGTGCCTGCTGCCACTAACAAGCCGGTTGTGCTGCGCGCTTCTGGCGGTAACTCGATTCTGGGTGAGTTGTCCAACGAGTGTGTGGCAGTGGCGATGGAAGATGCCCTGCGCCTGAACGTCTGCGCGGTGGCGGCGCAGGTATACATCGGCAGTGAGTTTGAGCATCAGTCGATCAACAACATCATCAGGCTGGTGGACGCGGGTGCGCGCTACGGCGTGCCTACGCTGGCGGTGACGGGAGTCGGCAAAGAGATGGCGCGCGACGCGCGTTATTTCTCGCTCGCCAGCCGTATCGCCGCCGAAATGGGGGCGCAGTTCGTCAAAACCTATTATGTGGATGAAGGCTTTGAAAAAGTGACCGCCAGCTGCCCTGTGCCGATCGTCATCGCCGGGGGCAAAAAGCTGCCGGAGCACGAGGCGCTGGAGATGTGCTGGCGGGCAATCGACCAGGGCGCATCTGGCGTGGATATGGGGCGCAATATCTTCCAGTCCAGCGCGCCGCTGGCAATGCTGAAAGCGGTGAAGAAAGTGGTTCACGAGAACATGAACGCGCGGGAAGCGTTCCAGTTCTGGCAGGAAGAGAAACAGGGAGAAGCAAAATGAACGTGACGTTAGTGGAGATCAACATCAAGCCTGAACGGGTGGACGAATTTCTGGAGGTGTTTCGCGCCAACCACGAAGGCGCGATTCAGGAGCCGGGGAACCTGCGTTTTGATGTACTGCAGGACCCACGCGTGAAAACCCGGTTCTTTATCTATGAGGCCTACAAGGACGAAGAGGCGGTGTTGGCCCATAAGAAAACGCCGCACTACCTGGCGTGCGTGGATAAGCTTGAGGCGTTGATGTCAGAGCCGCGTAAGAAACGCAGTTTTGTGGGGTTGTTACCGGCGTAATGCTTTTTGTAGACCGGGTAAGCGCAAGCGATTCAGGAATAAAATAACAACGCCCCCTCCCAGGAGAGGGCGTTGCGTTTACGCCTCTTCCACACTGACCCGCATCGCGGCCAGCGCTTTACGCGCCGCTTTCAGCACCAGCTCACACTGTTCAATGGTGAGCGTCAGCGGCGGTTCAACACGGATGGTTTTTGAGTTGTTGAGCGTACCAGCCACCAGTACCCGCTGGCGGAACATCTCGCTTGCGAAGCTGTAGCCGGTTTCGTTATCGACAAACTCAATTGCCATCAGCATCCCTTTGCCGCGTGCTTCCTGCACCAGGTCAGGATATTCACGACCCAGCTGGCGGAAGCCATCCAGCAGCATGTCGCCTTTCTGCTCCGCCTGCGCAGGCAGGTTTTGCTCAAGCAGCACGTTGATGGTGGCCAGTGCTGCCGCACAGGAGAGCGGGTTACCGCCGAAGGTGGTGGTGTGCAGGAATGGGTTATCAAACAACACCGAGAACACCTCTTCGGTAGCAACTGTGGCACCAATCGGCATCACACCGCCGCCGAGCGCTTTCGCAAGGCACAGGATGTCTGGCTGCACGTTTTCATGCTCGCAGGCAAACATCTTGCCAGTGCGGCCCATGCCGGTCTGCACTTCGTCAAGAATAAGCAGAGCACCAAACTCATCGCACAGCTGACGCACGGCAGGCAGATAGCCCGGCGGTGGCAGGATCACGCCGCCTTCACCCTGAATTGGCTCCAGGATCACCGCCGCTACGTCGTCGCCGGTTTTACGGCACTCGCTTAGCATGGTGCGCATAGCGTTAATGTCGCCAAATGGCACATGGCGGAAGCCAGGCAGCAGCGGCATGAACGGTTTGCGGAAGGTGGATTTCGCGGTCGCGGACAGTGAGCCTAACGACTTACCGTGGAATGCGCCACTGGTGGCAATAAAGGTGAATTTGCCGCGCGGCGACTGGTACGCTTTGGCGAGTTTCAGCGCCGCTTCGACCGATTCCGTGCCGCTATTACTAAAGAAGCTGTATTTCAGTTTGCCGGGCGTTAAGGCCGCCAGCGTTTTCGCCAGCATGGCGCGAAGTGGGTCGAGCAGTTCCTGGCTATGAAGAGGTTGTTTCGCGAGTTGATTCTGTACGGCGGAAACCACAACTGGATTACGGTGCCCCACGTTGAAAATGCCAAAACCACCCAGGCAATCTATAAATTCCTGTCCCTGGGTGTCGACAAGCGTGTTCAGACTTCCCGCTTGCCACTCTACGGCTCCGTAATCCCCGCCGGCGGTAACAGATTTGCGATACTCCAAAAACCCAGGATTTACATGCTCTTTAAAGTAATCGATGACCTCTCGGTTAAGTTGTTTCATCTCCTCATGATCAAGCGTTCGCTTCTCAATGAGATTCAATGCGTGCGCGGTACAGGCAAGAGCCGAGGCGCTGGAAGGTAACCTGTTCAAAATGTGCTCCCGGGGATCGCGTATCACATGATACTGCGTTAAGTATTGCAGGGATTACGCCACTTCAGCTGACTTAACGAAAATCGGGATAAACGCCAGGTTAAATTTATGTTGCGCAATATTTAATCATGCCGAAATAAGCGAGACGGGATTAAGCGACAGAGAGAAGGCCGATGTTTTAGCGACCTGTTTTGTCAATTGCACCTGGGTGGTGCATGGCGTGCTTCTTTAGTGGGCATTAACAGGTCATGCTTCAGGAGTAATTTCCTGACGAAAGTATTTTAAATCAATTAATTAGAAAAACGTACAGAAAGTGCGGTTTAACCTGGATTTGCGATCTCAATCAAATTTAACAACTAAAGATAAACTGTTTACCGCCGAAAAAAGATTAAGCCACAAAATTAACATTCAAATAACCTGCAAGGGATGCTCATAATGTCCTCTCCATCCTATGTCACCCAGAACGAATATCCTCTGGACGATGACACCACCTTAATGTCGACCACCGACCTGCACAGCTACATGACCCATACCAACGACACCTTTGTTCAGGTGAGTGGGTATTCACTCAAGGAACTGCTGGCACAGCCACATAATCTGGTGCGCCACCCGGACATGCCAAAAGCGGCCTTTGCCGATATGTGGTACACGCTACAAAAGGGTGAGCCGTGGAGCGGGATTGTCAAAAACCGCCGTAAAAATGGCGACCACTATTGGGTGCGCGCAAACGCGGTGCCGATGGTGCGTCACGGCCAGGTCACAGGGTATATGTCGATTCGCACCAAAGCGACGGCTGAAGAGATTGCCACCGTGGAGCCTTTATATCAGGCACTGAATGACGGGCGCTGCAACAAGCGGATCCACAAAGGGCTGGTGGTACGCAAAAGCTGGCTTGGCAAACTGCCTGCAATGCCGCTGCGCTGGCGGGTACGCAGTGTGATGGCGGTGCTGTTTGCGGTAATGGCGGCAACACTTTGGGCAACATCCGCAGGCTGGGCATCCTTCGTGGCGGCGGCTGTCGTAATGCTGCTGGGGACCCTGCTGTTTGAGCAGCAAATTGTCCGCCCGGTAGAAAACGTGGCGCGTCAGGCTTTGAAGGTCGCAACCGGGGATCGCAACACCGTGCAGCACCTTAATCGCAGCGATGAGCTGGGGCTGACTTTACGGGCGGTGGGGCAACTTGGGTTGATGTGCCGCTGGTTGATTAATGACGTATCAAGCCAGGTGGTCAGCGTGCGCAATGGCAGCGACAGGCTGGCGCAGGGCAATGAGGATCTCAACGACCGCACGCGCCAGACCGTCACCAACGTGCAGCAGACGGTGGCGACAATGAACCAGATGGCGGCCTCGGTACAAAGCAATTCTGAAACGGCCGCCGAAGTGGATAAGCTTTCCATGGCCGCCAGCAGTGCGGCAACCGAAGGCGGAAATGCGATGCAGACTGTGGTGAAAACCATGGACGATATCGCTGACAGCACTCAGCGGATCGGCTCGATTACCTCGCTTATCAACGACATTGCGTTCCAGACTAATATTCTGGCGTTGAACGCGGCGGTAGAGGCAGCAAGAGCGGGCGAGCAGGGTAAAGGCTTTGCGGTGGTGGCAGGCGAAGTTCGCCACCTGGCCAGCCGAAGCGCCAATGCGGCCAACGATATTCGTAAGCTTATTGATGCCAGCGCCAGCAAGGTACAGTCGGGCTCCGACCAGGTTCACGCCGCAGGCCGCACGATGGACGATATCGTGGAGCAGGTGAAGAACGTGACTCAGCTAATCGCGCAGATTAGCCATTCGACCTCTGAGCAGGCAACCGGGCTATCGGAGCTGACCCGCGCAGTGGCTGAGCTGGACAGTATTACCCAGAAAAATGCCGACCTGGTAGAAGAGAGCGCGCAGATCTCCGCCATGGTTAAACACCGTGCCGGGCGCCTGGAAGACGCGGTGACTGTGCTGCATTGAGTCAGTAATGTTCCAGAAAAGCCGTTTATTTCGTCCGGGATAAACGGCTTTATTATTTCCGTTATTTGTAATTACTATTACGAATTAATGTTAAATATATATTAAATAACTAAATAAATTATCTCAGCTATTTATCCCTGCCTAAGTCAGTTTTCCACGATACTGTTTCAGAAATCGTCCTTGTGTTGGTTGTATAACGATCAATGCGCCAATATTAATAGTTAACGCCTATCCATCATGTCGGTTATTGAATAAAAAAACGATCAAAGTCATAAAGTTAGGTGATTAGTTACCGATAACGGAGAACGTCTGAGAAATAATCACATCGATGGAGTAAATATGTTCTTACATGACGTAAAGATCGGCACGAAATTATTTCTGGCGTTTGGATTCTTTATTGTGTTGATGGTGGTAAGTGCAACCTTGTCTCTGCTGAGCCTGAACCGGGCCAACAACGGGATGCACACCATCATCACCAATGATTATCCGACCACGGTAAAAGCAAACGAGTTAATCGATAACTTCCAGGAATTTATTAGCACTCAGCAGCTCATGTTGCTGGATGAGCAGGGCAAGTACACCGCGCAGTCCCAGCAGCGCCTGAAAGAGATCAGTGAACATATCACGGTTATCCTGGGCGACCTGAATAACGAACTGCACGATCGAAAATCTCAGCAGGTTCTGGCCGATATTCGCGGGGTGCGCCAACAGTATCTCGACTCCCGCTACCGCATTTTGCAGGCCGTACAGAACAACGATCGCGCAGGTGCCATTCAGGAGATGATGACCAACACCATCAACCTGCAAAAGGCCTACAAGGATAAAGTGAAGGAGCTTATCAGCGTTCAAAACGGCCAGATGCAAAGCGCCGGCGCGCAGGTGAATAGTGATTTCAGAAGCAACCGTCTGTGGCTGATTATTATCACACTGTTCAGCGTGGGCGCTGGCAGCCTGATTGGCTGGTACATTGTCCGCTCGATTACCCGTCCACTGGGTACCGCGGTAGCATTTGCCGAAGCGATTGCACAAGGTGACCTGACGCGCAATATCACCTCTCACGGTAACGATGAAACCGGCCATCTGCTCAATGCGCTGATGGAGATGAAAACCCGCTTGCAGGAGATAGTGCAGCAGGTGCAGACCGGCTCAGAAAACATTTCCAGCGCTGCCGCGCAGATTGTCGCCGGTAACCAGGATTTAGCCGCACGCACAGAAGAGCAGGCCAGCTCTGTAGAACAGACTGCGGCATCGATGGAGCAAATCACGGCAACGGTAAAAAATACCGCATCACATACCGGGGAAGCGACCAACCTCTCTGCCGATGCGGCCATGGTGGTAAAAAACAACGGCGAGATGATGAAGCAGGTGACCAGCAAAATGCGCCTGATTAACGAAACGTCGAACCGGATGTCCGACATTATCGACCTGATCGACGCCATTGCCTTCCAGACCAATATTCTGGCGCTGAATGCAGCAGTGGAAGCAGCGCGTGCGGGTGAGCACGGTCGTGGCTTTGCTGTGGTCGCCGGTGAAGTGCGCCAGCTGGCACAGAAGAGCGCCTCTTCTGCCAGTGAGATCCGCCAGCTGATTGAGAGCTCAACCAGCCAGACGCAGGACGGGATGAACCTGGTAGAGAAAGCCAGTGGGCTTATCAACGGCATGGTCGGCAACGTGGAAGAGATGGACGTCATCCTGCGGGAGATCCGTCAGGCAAGCCATGAGCAGACTGAAGGTATTTCGCAGATTAACAGTGCGATTGGCCTGATTGACGCCACCACTCAGCAGAACTCGGCGCTGGTGGAGGAGTCTGTCGCGGCGGCTGCATCGCTTAACGAGCAAGCGACGCAACTGAAAGAGTTGGTAAAAGTCTTCCGCGTGAACGAGTACGCACCGGCTTAATCCAGCTGGGAGATCTCCAGCGCCGCGCGGTCGATAACGCCGATGATCTGCTTAAGCTGCGCGTCGCTGAGCTCTCCCTGATTGACCCTGAGGTCCAGCACGGCCTTGAAGTTATCCAGAGCCCGCTTCATCTGCGGGTTTTTTCGCAACTGGAAGCCAACACAGCGGGCTTTGATCCGCAGCTGAATGTTCTCCAGATGTTCCAGATTTTCATCCAGCCAGTGTTGCCCGGTCAGGGTAATGGCAATCTTTTTGCGCCCGGTTTCTTCTTCCGTAATGGTGATAAAGGTCTGATCCTGCAAGAAATCGAGGGTCGGGTAGATGACGCCTGGACTCGGGGTATAGTTCCCCTGAGTCATGTTCTCAATCTCTTTTATCAGCTCGTAACCGTGGCTCGCATTGCGGGTCAGAATATCCAGAATCACCAACCGCAGTTCGCCGTGGCCGAAAAATCGCTGGCGGCGTCCACCGCCTTCATGTGCGTGTCGCATCGTATCTCCTTAAATTGATATATCTAATTTATATCTAAGTATATCTTAATAGCAATGTCGTCATCATAATGTTTGTTAATGTATTGATTGTATTGGCATTTTAATTGTACTTCTTGTCTGGTGTTAACTATATCAAAAAATATCTTGCAATCCTGATTGTTAGCAATCATTATCATTTGCAGTTTAATTTAGATATATCGTATTCACATCAGGAAGGCATAAAAATGGCATCTACCCGCTACCCACAACGCGTCCGTAACGACCTGCGCTTTCGCGAGCTGACTGTGCTCCGCGTTGAGCGTGTCGCGGCTGGCTTCCAGCGCATCGTCTTAGGCGGAGACGCCCTGGAGGGCTTTAGCTCCAGAGGTTTCGACGATCACAGCAAAGTCTTTTTCCCTGAGCCTGGGGCGACGTTTGTTCCACCAGTAGTGACCGAAGAAGGGATCGACTGGGGCGAAGGCGTGCGCCCGCAGGCGCGTGACTACACACCGCTGTACGATGAAGCGCGTCATGAACTGGTTTACGATTTCTTTATTCATGATGGCGGGGTTGCCAGCAACTGGGCGCTACAGGCGAAAGTGGGCGACAAACTCACTATTGGCGGCCCTCGCGGTTCACTGGTGGTCGCGGAGGATTACGCCTGGCAGTTGTATGTGTGCGATGAATCCGGGATGCCTGCGTTGCGTCGCCGTTTAGAAGCGATAGCCAGACTGCCGGTGCGCCCAGACGTTCATGCCGTTGTGACCATTGGCGATGCGTCTTACAAGGATTATCTGGCGCATCTGAGTGAGTTCAACATCACCTGGGTCGTCGGGCATAGCGAGCAGGCGGTGGCAGACCAGCTGGCGGCGATTAACGTGCCCGCAGAGGATTACTTTATCTGGTTAACCGGGGAAGGGAAGGTGGTGAAAAGCCTGAGTCGCCAGTTTGAAAATGACGAGATTGATCAGCAATTAGTGCGTGCCAGCGCGTACTGGCACGCCAAATAATTACGCGGCGGTATCCAGCTGCGCTTCGCTTACCTGATGTTCGAGCGAGGCGCGAACATCATGCAGGGCTTTCTCCTGCTGGATAAAGTAAGCTTCCATATTGTTCAGGGACGAGACCAGCAGCCAGGACTCTTCTTTTTCCAGCTCGGCCAACTCGTTCACTAAGGTGTCGATTTGCTCGCGTACCTGCGCCATTTTTTTGCGGATACGCTCCAGATCGTTCAGACGGTCGCTTGCCATCAGCGGCTCAAAGCCCTGTTGCAGGCGAGCAACCAGAGAGCGAATGGCTTTCACGTCTCCACGTTGTTTGGCCTGATTCAGCTGCACCATCATGGTGTTGGCTTCTTCTTTCAGATCGTCTGCTACCAGATCCGGGTGGCACAGCTTGCTTGCCTGACGCCAGAGCCGTTTTAGCTCGTTCTGATCTTCTTCGGAGAGGTTTTTCCCTTTCCGCAGACGTACCTCGGCATCATGGTGTTGTTCACGGTATTTTTCATACTCGTTATTGGCATTATCCCGCGCCTGACGTGCGGGCTCCTCTTCACGCGTTAACCCGCTTTCCAGCTCCAGTGCTTCGGCCAGCAGATTTGCAATCAGGTTGCTTTGCTGCTGAAGATGTTTGCGTGCTTCCGCAGCCTGCACGGAATCCGCAGGCAGATCGCGCCAGCGCTGAGTCAGTGTTGCTAACACCTCTACTGCCTGCGCCATATACTGCTGGCAACGGCGGTAGTCCTCTTCGCGGCGACGTGCCTCCGCCTGTTGACGACGCAGATTCAACTCGGCAAGTGTTTTACGCAGGGCGAGGATCTGCTGCATCAAAGGCCCGAGGCGGGAGAAATAGAGATCGTTGAACTCATCAAGCTGCTGCACGCGCGCGTTGCGACGATCAATAAGATCACGCAGACGTTCTTCCAGTGCTTTTAGCTCCAGCTTGCTGGCCGCCACTTGCGGATCGCGCCACTGGGTGATCGCCCGCTGGTTTTGTAACCAGGTGGTGATAGCCGCGATGGCGGCGGTGTAATTCTTCTGCTCAAGCGCCACGACGATTGCCTGTAGCTCATCGCCAAACGCTTCATTTTTCAGGCGTGCCAGCTGACTAAAGATGATGTCGTCATCTTCCAGTTCAATGGCATTTTTAATGATTTCTAGCCGTTTGATCGGTGTGCTCATGATGCCTTTCGCTTTGGGGCTTAAGTATTTGAGTTAAGGTTAGTTGTTGTAAACGCTACAGGAAATAATACACACGGATGATGATCGGCGCGATGGGGGATTTCTTTAGTTTTTAGGGTTTTTGACGGTGAGTGAGAGGTTTGTTGTTTTTCTGGTACGGGGCACACTGTTTGTAGGATCAGCAATAGGGCTGTCCAACCGTTTGATAACTAAAAACTAACCGCAGATAAACGCTTTATCCGAACGTAACGCATCTGGCGCTCTGGAAAGCACTGTTGCTGCCTGTGAGCAATACCTCCAGAAAAACAAAGGGCCGGAGATTTCTCTCCAGCCCTTGCTGTATCTGGTGGCCCCTGCTGGACTTGAACCAGCGACCAAGCGATTATGAGTTTTAGGTGATATATATCACTATTATTACTTTTCCTTGAAAAACATGCATTTAACTCCCTCCAAAAAATCACATATTGACCTATTTTTAACCATTATTCACTATCTCAGGTATCCCCGGGGTATCCCCGGATTTTTAGGCAAGGAAAAATGCGTACATTCAGGTTCACCAAATCGGCATTGCTCGATCTGGAAACGCCAGAAGAGGGTAAGCGCGCCGAATACTCCGACAGCATGATTAACGGGCTAAGACTGCGTATCACCTCCGGCGGTAAAAAAAGCTTTTGTGTGGTCAGAAAGCGGGACGGAAAATTTTTCCGGGTGACGCTGGGTAAATTTCCTGATCTCACCGTTGACCAGGCGAGGGAACTGGCAGCCAGAACGCTGGGCGAGGTGGCGATAACCAGAAACAACCCGAACGAACAGCGGAGAGAGGAAAAGAATAAATCCATCACGTTCGGGGAGGCACTGGCGGAGTACATTAAATCCCGCGCCCAGCGTATAAAGAAAACGACGGCCGGCCAGTACCAGGGGATACTCACCAACTTTTCCGGAGACTGGCTTAAAACGCCGCTGGCGGCGATTGACCGCGAACGGGTAGAGGCCAGGCACAAAGCAATCACCGATGGTGGCGTCTGGTTCGGTGATAAGCCTCAGCGCGCCGGCGTGGCGACTGGCAGCAAAGCGCAGGCTGATTTGTGGGCGCGGGTTTTGCGGGCGGTGTACCGGTATTCACACGATCACTACCGTGATGGTGACGGCAATCGTCTGCTGCCCGACCCGCCAACCATGGTGCTGAGCACGAAACGGAAATGGCACGGTACGACGCGAAAGACTACCCGCATACGTAATAACGAGCTGTCACGCTGGCTGGCCGCCGTGGACACCGTTCGCCAGCACTCCACCAGCATAAGGGATGATTTTGCCGTATCGGTCTGTGACGCGCTCGACGTTGCGTTATTTACGGGGTTACGCCGCTCAGAGGTTTTCGGCCTGGAGTGGCCGCGCGTAAATATGTCCGGTCGCTATTTCTGGATAGACGAAACGAAGAACGGCGACCCACTGGAGCTGCCGATCACTGACACTCTTTACGCCATCTTTGAGAGACGAGCTGCAGCTCGCAGCGACAATAACCCGTATGTGTTCCCATCATCGCAAGGCGGTATTATTTCCGACCCTCGCAGGGTGATAGAGCAGATAAGCCAGGCGACCGCGCAGAACGGCGCACAGACACCAATATCATTCACCTGCCACGACGCGCGGCGCACGTTCGGCAGCGTGGCGGAGCTGGTGGGCGTCGGATCGTACATCCTCAAGCGACTGATGAACCATAAGACCATGCGCAGCGCCGACGTCACGCAGGGATATTTGCATTTCTCCGCCGACGAGCTGCAGGAACCGGCCAAAAAGATAGAGCGCGCCATCCTGGAACACGCCGGGTTAGTACAAAAGTCTGGTGGGCTGGATAACCAGCTGTTAGCGGTAATGGGAACAATGTCCGAAGAAGAAAAGCGCAGGATGCTTTTTGATATCCTCAACCTTCAGACTAATGAGAAAAAAGCATGAAGAAAAAATTACCTGAACGTCTTTATTATCCGATACCTGAAGCCGCTCAATATCTTGGTTGTTCAGTGCGTGATGTGTTCCATCTTTGTGCAACCGGTTCTTTGAATTTATCTGTTTACATTCGAGATATTTCGGCAAAGAACGTTGGTCAAATGGTATTTAATCCTGATGGGTTTATCGAAACAGAGTATTTTGAAGGTTTTATTGAGCGTTTTAAAACTCGTAGATGGCAGGATTTGAGTTTTGAAGGGACAATGATTAATGGCATTCATCATGAAATGATTAAGCATGACGACTTAGAGTTTTTTGAGCGTGCTGAAGGTTATGAGTTTGACAGTCAGTGTTTAGTGGTCGACAGTCTCGAAGGTTTTTTTTGGGTTAATTGGTATGACTGTTTTTCTTTGGAGTTATCGAGTGATGATTTCATAAATGTATCTTCATTACAGACCCCAAGCTACATTTCTGACAGTGTAGATATCTATTTTACTCAAGGGTTGAAAATAAATAAAGGGGCGCTACTTATAATGTCTAGGGATATTAATAATATACATAATGATGAAATAATTAATCTTGGTGAAAAAATTGAGCACCCAAGAACACTAAATAGAAAGGGCCAGATTATCCCGGCACTATTAAAGATGATTCCTGAATTTAATGGCTTTGATATAGATAAAGAATCAGTAAGCAGGATAACTGATATTTTAGAGGCTACCGCGTCGGAAAAAGGTATCGTGTTAAATTTGCCTGATAAAAATACAATGGCTCGGTATTTGGGTAGGAGGTGAATTCACTTCTTAGGTATTGTGAATTCACCCACAAAGAGTTAAAGACCCGCAATAATCCTCACTGTTGTTACCTATAAACCACGGTGAGGCATCATGACTACCAATACCACGCAAGACCAGAAAACCCCGCAGGACCAAAAGTTTACCCGCCCAGAAGCTGCGGATTACCTCGGCGTAGCGCCGCGAACCCTGGCGAACTGGCACTGCTCAGGCCGGGTAAAAATTCCCTTCTACAAGGTCGGACGTAAAAAAACCATCTACCTGAAATCGGATCTGGATGCGTACCTGGCATCGGTTCGCCAGTCGGTTTAACGGGGGGGCGTATGACGAAAAGAAAAAGCGCCCCGTTTCCGGAGCGCTCTAATGGGGACGGTGGATACTGCGCCAACGAAACCACCAGCACCGATATTATCCTTGCTGGTGGGGCTATGCAATCCGTAGACACGATGTCCACCAGCGGATCATTGCCGGTGATTGAATGGTGTGGCGTTCGCGTGGTGACGACCGACACCCTGGCTCAGGGCTACGGCGTACCAGAAGTAAATATTCGCAACAACCTCACCAGGAACCGTGATCGCTTTATCGAGGATGTGCATATTTTCACCCTTAGCGGCGTACCGCTAAAGGCTTTCATGAACCAGGTAACCGAAAGTTACTCGGTTAATAAACACACAACATCACTTACCCTCTGGACGGAACGCGGCGCGGCCCGTATGTCGAAAATTATCGACAGCGATCAGGCGTGGGAATTTTTTGAAAAGATGGAAGAAAGCTATTTTGCCCACCGGCGCAACGCTTTACCGGGTACGCCTGATTTTTCCGATCCGGTGGCGGCTGCCAGAGCATGGGCCGACGCTTACGAGGAGCAGAGGCGATTAACTGGTTACGCCCAGCGTCAGGCGAAATATATCGACCATCTGGAGAACCTGTTTAGTGAAGGGCTGACGCCGGTACAGTTTTGCAAACGCCTGAATGGCGTTAACACCAGCAAGGTAAACTCCTGGCTGATGGAAAAAAACTGGTTGTATGACGACACGCCAAATGGCCATCGCGCAACGTGGCGGGTGTTGTCTTATGCGCGCGACATGTACCTCACTGAAGCGTCAAGAACCATCACGCCAAACCAGGGCGCCACCTTTGAGACATTCAGGCCGGTGCTACTGAAAAAGGGCGCTGTGTGGATTTACCGGCATTACCTCAAAGGCGATCTACCCATGAAAACGGACTGGAACGGGGAATACACCCACGATAAAGAGCTTGCGGAGCTGGCATCCTTCAGGGCGTCAGCATAACGGGGTGGTAAGCAATGCGCTTGATTTATTTGGTTTCGTCCATTTTGCGGGAGTGCCTGAGGCAGGCGGCGCTGTGGAGATGATTTTTAAAAATCAGTTCGGGAACAGCGTTTACTGCAGATCGCGATTTCGTTGTGGGTGGTTGGTGTATCGGGAAGTGTTGGCTAAAACGCGCTCAAAACTGATTTTCAATAATCAATCAGCGCTGTGCAGACGTGATAGTTTTCACGTACTCGATAACATATTGAATTTGATGGGTTGCCGGAAACAGCGGTAAGCGCTGCCACGTCAAAAAATCTGACGGAGTAAAAAAAAATGACCAGAAAAAATAATGCCCCTTGCGGGGAGGGATTCGCTCAACCTGAAAACGAGCAGCAGCTTAATTTTGCCGATTTAATCCCGGTTATTTCCGGCGCTATCGGTCGCCAGCCTACCAGCACAGTAGATGCTAAAGCGCTGCATGAAGCATTAGGTGCGAGGCGTGTCTTTGCTAGCTGGTTTAATGCCCGCGTTGCCCAGTTTGGATTTGTCAAAGGCACTGATTTTGAGCAATTAACACCGGAACGGGTGGAAATCATCAAAGCTGGCCGCCCGGAAATTGATTATGCAGTCTCTGTGGATATGGCTAAGCATCTGGCAATGGTGGAACGAACCGCGCAGGGCCGCGCCGTTCGCCGTTACTTCATCCAGTGCGAAGAGCAGTTACAGAGAGAATTACCAGAAAAGGCGGCGGCATTGCGCCGGGATCTGAAAGCCCGATTAACTGCTGCCAATTACTTTAAGCCGATGTGCGCAGCGCTGGAGGCTTATCGAACCGACCAGGGAAAAACCACACAGCACCACCATTACACCACTGAAAGCAACATGCTGGCGCGTATCGTTCTGGATGGAATGACCGCTAAGCAGTGGGCGCAGGCGAACTGGATCACAGGAGATCCCCGCGACCATATGAGCGTGGAACAGCTCGATCATCTGTCTTACCTGGAACTGACGAATATCACGCTGATTGAGCTGGCGCAGGACTACCACCAGCGTAAAGCTGAATTAGTGCGCCTGTCACAGCGCTGTTTAGCCCGTCAGCGAGGGTGTGAGTATGCGTAACCATGTTTCAGTGCATAACAGCAGAATGCCGCTGGTGGAGTGTCAGGGGCGGCGTGCTGTCACGTTCTCTAATGTGGGCGTGGTCCACCAGCACGGCTGGAAGGGTGGCGCGGCAAAAAACGGCTGTACACCGACACCGGAGAGAACGCCTATTCAGCGGAATATTTCACTGAAAAATGAGGGTGGCGCCTGTGTACGGAAAGCACAATATAGCGGCGTTTTTCTTATCCCGGATGAATCAGGATGTTTGCTGGTGGTATGCGGGAAGTGCGGCGAACCGCCAAATAAAAAGGGCGCGGTTTCTGGCCACGCCCTTTGGTTATGTGCCAGTGCGGATCACTCCTCTGGCGTTTCTGCTTTTGGCTTACGGCGCTGTATTTCAGATCGCGCCACGTCTACCAGGCGCTTAATCTCCTCTCCGGCGCTGGTACCAATTGCCTCTACCTGTTCAAGAGCATCGAGGGAGGACAGCAGCGGGTTTTCCGTTGCGCCGTCTGTCTGCCGTCTGGCTATCTCGCTACGCATAGCGGTAACGATGAATCCGGCGTTGCTTTCGTCGGGATGCTTAACGGATTCCATACCCTCCATTACATCATGGGGGACTCGGACAGTGGTTAACTGTGATTTGGCATTTTTGCGGTTCGCCATCGTTGTACACCTATTCGGGAAAACTGTATTTCACTATACAGGAATTAATGAGGTACACAATATCTTGACCTGTACCTCATTTAATTTTAATGTGTACCTCATTATGTTTTTTAGTGTACCTCAGAATCATAAAAGACAACGCCCCGCCAGTGCTGGAACACGGGAAGGGCGTCTAACCACAAACGCAATGGAGAGTAACTCAATGGCTGCAGCCAATATTAACACAGAGCGACGCCCGGCATTCACCTGGCTATTCCTGGGGCAGCCGAAGGGCGAGGAGAGGACGGGGCAACCTGTCACCCTGCGCACTCTGGCAGATACCGAAGAGGCAGCGCGTGACGCGTTTCCGTCGTGGGATCTGACGTTCGCCGCGAAGATTCGCACCGATTGTCCGTTAACCCGTCATTGGGTTGACCGGGATAACTGCATTCTCTGGTCTGTCATGGGGACTGGCGGCCACCAGCAAGAAAACAGCCATGGTGATCGCGCCAATCTCACACAGGAGCAGCGCCATGAATGGATTAAATGAATTAGAAGCACTTGAAGCAATCCGCTCTTTCGGGCGCTGTGAAGTCGTTTTTATTGGCCCGTATTCTTATCTGGTAACACCAATTCCGGAAGGTGCGATCCTGGTGACGAAAGAGGCGCACGAAGAAAATAAAGCCTTTTTTTCAGGTGAAAAAACTTTTCAGTAAGGAATAAACATCATGGCAATGAAAATTAATCAGGCTAAGCCTGAGGGCCGCTCTCAGCCAAAAATCGAGACTCACAGCCGCTGGAAAGACAACTACGGCGAAAAAATCACGGTTAAACGTGTGGAATTTGGCCGTATTACTTACGTCAGGGACGGTTATGACCGTGAATGCGTCTGCTCTGAGTATCGTTTCCGATCTGAATTTCGCCACCTGGCTGAAGAGACGAAAAAAAGCCGGGAGGAGGCCAGGGAAAAGGCGCGAATTCGCATTGCGGATATTCGCCACACGCTGCCGCTGAGCGTTGGTTCTGACGGATGGGATAAGGGGCTGAAATGAAAAACGCACCGAACGTTAAAGCACTGCCGAAAGAAAAATACACCGAAGCGATTATTTTCGCCGGGTCAGATGCATTTTCCCACGCCAAAGGCTGGGAGGAGGGGTTGGGTAAAGCGATTGCGGAAGACCGGACGCCGCCGATTTACCTCGGGTCAAAGCAACTGGCTGAGCTGGAAAAGCTGCGCATCGTTGACGACGGGCGGCGTGCGGCGCGTGTTTACCTGGCCGGTGCTATCGAACAGGCACAGATTAATGCTATTGCCGGAAAGCTGGCGCTGGCCGGTGTGCAGGACGCGAAGCTGTATAAGGGCATCCCCGACCAGCAGCCGGAGGACTGGCGGGAGTATCTGGAGCGGATCAGACGCGGGGAAAGTGTAGTGGTTAATCTGCCCGTGGTTAACCGACAGTCTGGTGTGTCACCGGCACTGAACCAGATGGGGCCCAGCCAGCGCGGGGACGTTCTGGCGGCGCACTACGGTAACGATCTGGCGATTGACAGCGATTCTGACACCGTTCACCACTATAACGGCGTGGTCTGGCAGCCGGTGCAGGATAAAGAGCTGCAACGGGTGATGGCGCGGATTTTTATTGATTCGGAGATCGCCTATTCACCGGCCAGCGTAAAAAACGCCGTGGATGCTATGAAACTGAGTCTGCCGCAGATGGAAGCGGCGGCGCGTCACCTGATTGGTTTCCGTAACGGCGTGTTTGACTCCCGCGCCGGTGCATTCCGGGCGCATGACAAAAATGACTGGCTGCTGGTCGCCAGTGAGGTGGATTTCTGCCAGGCGGCAGCGGGTGAAACGCTCGGGACCCACGCGCCGAACTTCTGGAGCTGGCTGCAGCATTCCACGGCCCGAAATACCAGAAAGGCGGATCGTCTTCTGGCGGCGCTGTTTATGGTGCTGGCGAACCGGTACGACTGGCAGCTTTTTCTGGAGGTCTCCGGGCCGGGCGGCAGCGGTAAGAGCGTGATGGCGGAAATCTGTACCATGCTGGCAGGGAAAGGTAACACGGTATCGGCGAGCATGGCCGCGCTGGAAAACCCGCGAGAGCGGGCGCTGGTGGTTGGCTATTCTCTGATTATCCTCCCGGATATGACCCGTTACGCTGGGGATGGGGCGGGCATCAAAGCGATAACGGGCGGTGACCGGGTATCAATTGACCCGAAGCACAAAGCCCCGTATTCGATCCGCATCCCCGCGGTGGTGCTGGCCGTCAATAACAACGCTATGACGTTCAGCGACCGCAGCGGGGGGATCTCCCGCCGTCGGGTAATTTTCAATTTCTCTGAGGTGGTGAGTGAGGAACAGCGCGATCCAATGCTGGTGGAAAAAATTGAAGGTGAATTGCCGGTGATTATCCGCTACCTGTTGACCCGATTCGCAGACCAGAACGCCGCGCGGCAACTGCTGGCCGAACAGCGCAAATCAGAGGAGGCTTTAGCCATTAAGCGTGAGGGTGATTCGCTGGTGGACTTCTGCGGCTACCTGATGGCGTCGATGGGGTGTAACGGGATGTTCGTTGGTAGCGCCAACGTTGCACCGTTTAACCCCCGTTATTTCCTGTATCACGCATATCTGGCTTACATGCAGGGCAATGGCCTGTCCAAACCCGTCTCCTTGAGCCGGTTCGGTTCCGATATGCCTGGCGCAATGTCTGAGTACGGCAGGCTGTACGAGAAGAAAAAAACAAAGAAGGGCATACAGACCAACGTGACGTTACATGATGATGCCGAAGAGTGGTTACCCAGAGCGACGGGTGGAGCGCAGGATTAACACTGCCATTTTTTAAAATCCACCAGCTAAAGAAAAATTATCTTAATGGTAAAAGTGTTCACCAGTATTCACCTTGTTAAAAAGTATATGTAAATCATAAGGTAAAGTGGTGAACACTTATCTTTAAAGTATTCACCAAGTATTCACCAGTATTCACCTTTGTATGTTTTTTGTTCTGAGGTGAACAGTCAGGGTGAACAGTGGTGATTACTTTTTATGGTCAGTGTTTACCGCCTAACGTAATGATATTTAATGTGAAAATGGCAGTGGTGAACAGGGTGAACACTTTTTTATATAAAGTAATTTTTCTGGCAGAGAAAACGGCATGTTAAGCGCGCCGACATTGAACCAACATAATTGCGACAAAAGAAGGATTTCAGAGGATGAATGAAAGCGTATCTATCAACGAAGCCAGAAAGCTAACAGACGACCTGGCGGAAGAACTGGAAAGAAAGGGCCTCTGGCGTCGCGCAGGGACACGCTGGCTTGAGGTTATGTTCTGCCTAACCAGAGCGACAAAGCGCGCGCAGCGGCAGCGATACGCCGGAATAATTGCCAGAGAATGCTTAACGGCATAAAACCTCCTGAGCGCCAGGTGGAGGGCTAACACCAGCTCAGGTGGGGGCTATACCGAAATCATGCAACAACACAACAACACAGAAGGGTAAACATCATGCTGATGAGCAAAGCAGCTTATGCAAAACACCGTGGCGTAAGCCGCCAGACGGTTTATGACTGGATAGCTAAGGGTGAGCTGGTTATGTCGGGTGGTAAAGTTGATGTGGACGCTACAAAGCAGAAACAGGCCGCAGGGAAGGAAGGTAAGAGAGAATATGATGAAGAATCTCCCATAAGGATATCGGAAAAATGTGCGGTGATTAGTCAGGGTGATAGTTCTGCATTAGAAATCAAATATGAGCCATTTTCTGCTACTGCAGAAGAAGCAAAGGCCATTGTGCTGGCGCTGGATGATATATACCCACCGGCAGAAAGCTATGCAGAATTACAGGGACGTATCCACGATGCGGCAGACGCTTTAGGTCTGGAACTAAGACTGATGGAAACAGAAGATGGTGAGCATGTTTGCGGGCTGGAGTTTTATGATCCGGAGCGGGATTGCATCGCATGTAAATTTAATTCGCCATTTTATGAGCTGGAGACCTTAACGTTTTTTCGCTGGCTGATCACTGAGAAACAACTAGGTGATTTGGATAATGCCACAAAAGCGGGACTGGCTGCATTATCAGAGCCATTCGTTTATGAGGTGAAAGCTATCTACGAAGAGCGGGCCGCACAGGACGACGAGTAACATCGCAGCCAGTATTTGAAAACGTCAACCAACCTCCGAAACGAAACGGAAAGGTTGACACTTTACACTCTGGGATCCGGAAAGTGTCAACCACCCCAAAACCCTTGCTATCACTAGGTTTCATAGGGTAGGTGTGGGCGGGTTGATAACATTTGATAAGGTTTTCGGCGTGAATTCCGCAAAACTGTCAGGTGAGGTGTATAGGAATGTCAAGGTTAGGCGTCAGGCCGATATACAGATTTATACAGGGGGTGCGCTCAGAACTGTCAACCCGCTTCCTAAGTTTTCCTAAGATTTTCGCGCCAGAGTGTAAACCCCGATGTTAAGTTTTGTTAAGGTTTGACCGTGAGAGTGTCAACCTGGCGAATTCAAAGAATGGCGGTGAGGTTCGATATCCACTACGCCAGCCAGAGCAAATAACCCCATCGCGGAGAAAGCGAATATGAAACCTGAATACCTGGCTGAAATTGCTGCAGCGTGCATAAGGGCAGACGGCGGCACTGTGTCACACTTCCAGACCCGGGAACTGGAGCGCATGATTGCCAGCCGGCAGGCGAGCCGTGAGCGGTTTATTCAGAAGGTCAGATCGCCGACGTTTGAATGGAAAAAGCCAGCGCCGCGGCGATAGTGTTATGCATGCATGAATTAACCCCGACTCCTGCACCCTTCTGAGGTCAAAAATAATGGAAAGAGAAAGTATCTGGGCCCGGCGCCAGAAACTGGCGAATGTGGCCGCTGATAAATATTACGCAGAAACCACCAGCGCAGAGCGCTGGGCTGCCCGGATCGGTCTTCTGAAAACCTTTGTCACCAGCGAGACGGTGCCGCCGGATACGCAGGGCGCTATTTTTGATGAACTGGCGCAGCTGGAAGAGCAGTTACCCTCCGTCAGTGGCGCGGGTTTTATGGCGGTACAACGTCAGCTTAAGCGCATTGAGGACAGGATTTATCCGGTCATACGCAAGGAGGCGTTCGATCTGTTCGACGAGCAGAGAAAGAACCATCCTGATTTGTCACTGGTCGATATCATACGTTCACTGGCCGCCGATGAAATACGAGATTACCGGGAGCGCCATCCGGAAATTACAGGCAGTCAGATGGTTAAGCAGCTGAATGTGTACTCTCCGCGTTTTGAGGTGCTGAACTGCTATGCGCAGCAGCTGAAGCAGGGTGGCGGTTGGGGAATAAATTTTAGCTGGAAGCCGTCTCTGCTTCCTGGTGGCCTGTAAATGGCGGGGATCCGCGAAACCGGCACCGGCAGCCGGTTAAGATACGTGGTCAGCTTCCAGGACGAGGCGACAGGGCGAAACGCTGCCTCCCGGTTTCGCACCCTGGACGCCGCCGCGCTGTTTTTCTGGCAGGTGGAAACGTCCGCCCACCAGCTTATACCTGTGGTTACGGGAATGGAGAGGGTAAGCCGGTGGCCCCTGAAAAAAGTGATCTGGTACTGGCTCGGGTATCAGTATCACCGGGTGGAAAACAACCGTCTGTCACTGGCGAGTTATCTCCAGTATCGCCAGCACCTCACCGGGATGCCGGAAGAACTGCTCCAGGTGACGGCCTGCGGGCTGACGCCACGCCACCTGGCAGAGCTCACGGCGACGCAGAAAAAATACCTTCGCTTTGCGTTTGGCCTGCTGGTGGAAAATCACTGGCTAACGGTGAATCCGGTAGGAAAGCTTCCCGGTCGCGCCCGTCGCTGGATCGAACTGCCTGAACGGGAAATGCTTCTCAGAATGCTTGATGAAGCCAGACACCGCGAAAAACTGGCCGTGTTGCTGGGGGCGGTGTGTGGTCTGAGACCCGGTGAGCTGGTGTCACTGCGTTACAGTGATGTGAGCCTGGAAAAAATCATCATCAGGCGGCACCTTACACCGCAGGGAGAGCGAGAAGGGACTAAGCGCGGGCCAGGGCGGGAAATGGATATGCCGGCAGAGGTGTGGGCGCTGCTGGATAAAAGCCTGCTGGGAACGCAGCGACCGGTCATTGCCGGCAGGAATGGCAGGAGGCTGAGCCTGAACTACAGCAAGCAGGGAAATATTCGCCAGCTGTTGAGGCGTCATAACATCCGGCGCTATTACGATTTGCGCCATTTTGCCATAACCAACCTGTTAAGACGCGGGGCAACAATGGCTGACGCGGCGGAATTTGCCGGCCACTCCGATCCCTCCGTGACCGCGAGAGTGTACACGCATTTTATGAGGCAGAGACGACCGCTTACAGGCAGTCTTGGCGATGAGTAAGCTTAAATAAGCCTAAAAGGATTAAAGTCAGTAACCATGCGGGTTTGTGACGGGAAAAATTCAAACTCCCGATTTCTGGATAATGCCGCATTTTTTCAGTGTTTTTTTAGTGTTTTTGGCAGAGTGCGGAGAAATGAGGCGTGGTGCGGGGTACAGCGCATTTTTCTGCGGCATATCCCGGGTTGGAACCCGCATTCTACCGTGATTATTATGTCGCGTACTTTTTGCGAAAGCGTGACACCCTGCCAGATTTTTTCTGGCGCTGATTTTGACAGGGGAATTTGTATGGCTGAAACGGCGTTCAGACTGAAGGGGATATGGTGGAGTGCAGAGGCATTTACGGCTGCATTGCGGGAAATTGCCGGACTGCACCGGACGTTAACCGGCAGGCGAGTGGCGTTTCATTTCGGCGTGACGGAAAAAGCGGTGCGTGACCTGCAAAAACGCAGTCCGCTGGCCGCCGGCATTATCCGGACGGTGACGGCAGAGTGCGGCAGGCAGCAGGGCAGGCCGGCGCGGTACAGGGCCTTTTTACCCCGGCAGGAATTACCCTCCGGAGAAATGGCCGACCTGTTTAACGCCGCCAGCAAGGAACGGGATCGGCAGCGGGAGATCCGGCGGACAAAATCCAGACGGCAGAAAGCGGCCGCCAGACATTTCAGGGCCAGCATGCGTGTGCAGCGGCACCGGGCCGTTCAGGCCTGCCGTACGGCGTCCATGACCCAGGCAGAAGCCGCCGCGCAGCTGGTGGTATCGCTCAGCACGGTAAAGCGGTACTGGCCCCGGGAACTGCCGGGAAGGCAGGACAGGCGCACAGGGAGGCCGCCCCTGAGCAGCACGGAAAAGATGATCCGCAGTATTAAAGCGCTGAATCCACGCTGCAGGACGCCCGCCCTGCACGCCGCCAAGCTTCTGGAGGCGGAAGGAAAACGCGTTCCTGATGCGTTGCGCCTGCTGCTGCAGAAAGAGCTGCAGAGCCCCTGAAGCCGCGATGAACCAACATTTACCCGCCTGAACCAACCTTTTGCGAGCAGTTGGACCTTGAACGAACACGCATATCTTTGCAGGTAGTAGATGCCAACTCTAATGAGGCTATCGCCCGTAACAGACGATGTATCGATGTTCGAACGGAGAGCCCCACAGATGCTGGTGAGCTATTGCAGAAAAAAATAGTAACCAATGTTACCTGTAGCGCATTTTAAGGTGTGGCGTCGGAATGTTTTTTTAGTACTATAACTAAGGTTATTGAACCACTTGTTCGAACGTTATGGGTAAGGGAGGCGAAATGCTTACTTGTTATGACGTCGCCAACTACTTTCTGACTAAAGGCGAAGAAGCTGGCGATCCTATCTCGAATCTTAAACTCCAAAAACTGGCTTACTACGCCCAGGGATTTTCCTTGGCTCTTCTTCAAAAACCACTGTTTGAAGAAAAAATTGAAGCCTGGATGCATGGTCCTGTTGTTCCGGATCTCTATCATGCGTTCAAAGAGTACGGGACAAACAATCTGCCGGTCCCGGGTGAGGTAGATTACTCCCGCTATTCTGCCGATGAGCTTGAATTGCTGGGTGAGGTCTTTAATGTCTATGGGCAGTTCTCAGCGTGGAAATTGCGTAACATGAGTCACGAAGAAGCACCATGGCAGAGCGTCTATGTGGAAGGGGAAGCCAGCAGGGAAATTCCTCACGGTGTTATGGCGGAGTTTTTTAAAACGCTGGTGCATTAATCCATGGGAAAAATTCAGGGGCGGCTTAAGCAGCGAGATCGTGACGCTTCTGCGACTGTGGGGATGTCTCCTGAAGACAAAGCAAAGGCCATTGATCGCAGCCCTCCTGAATTTTCGTTCCGTTATCTTCAAAAAGGTTTTTGTGTTGATTGCTGTGAGCAAAAGGAAAAGGCTGCGTTAACTGACAAGCTTTTCCGGTTGAGCCAACTTTCATGGGCGGATATCCGTCAGCAGGACCGGCATAAGCTCGGATACGAAAAAATCTCCCGTAACTCAATCAAGGCGGCCATCCCCGCGCATGTTACCGAAGACGTGGAACTTATTGCATTCCGCTTCTGTAGTAAGGCACCCATGGTAGGTTACAAGCGCGATGCTACGTTTTACGTTCTGTGGCTGGACAGGGCATTTACGCTTTATAACCATTCCTGACACGTTCCCATACTGACTATCTGAAACCTCGCTATAGGACTACCACCAGTATCAGACTCGTAACAGATTGCCGAATTATACAGGTGTAAAATTGGCTTTTCTGTATCGGTTCATTTTGTTGCATACCAATGGACAGGAGGGCGAGGATCAATCCCTGAGCCTTTCGTTTTGCGGTACGGCCCGCTTCATCGAATTTTTACACCCGCGAAAATAAAAAATTGGGGTGAGGTGGTGTGAACGGTCATAAATTAACCATAAGTCACTATGTTTACCGTTTGAAAGTATCCCCGAAGTATCCCCGGAAAAAACAAAGGGCCAGCGCATTTAGCGCCAGCCCTTGCGGTGTCTGGTGGCCCCTGCTGGACTTGAACCAGCGACCAAGCGATTATGAGTCGCCTGCTCTAACCACTGAGCTAAGGGGCCGTGGCGGTGAATTATAAAGTAACTCCCCGCAGCAATCCAGCCATTCGCACCTGCCTGCTGTTTTTATAAACAACGCATAATCAATCCTTTATACTTCCACGATGATGTATCGATCGGGAGTAAATATGATCAACGATATTCTTGCCCCTGGCCTGCGGGTGGTGTTCTGCGGTATTAACCCCGGTAAGTCCTCGGCGCACACCGGTTTTCACTTTGCCCATCCGGGCAATCGCTTCTGGAAGGTTATCCATCAGGCGGGGTTTACCGACAGGTTGCTGAAGCCTGAAGAGGAACAGCATCTGCTGGATACGCGTTGCGGGATAACCATGCTGGTCGAGCGGCCAACAGTACAGGCAACCGAAGTGAATCTGCACGAACTGCGCAGTGGCGGGCGTGAACTGATTAAAAAGATTGAAGACTACCAGCCAGCGGCGCTGGCGATCCTCGGTAAGCAGGCTTATGAGCAGGCATTTAGCCAGCGCGGAACACAGTGGGGTAAACAACGCATCACTATCGGCGTTACGCAGGTGTGGGTGTTGCCAAACCCGAGTGGGTTGAACAGGGCGACGCTGGATAAGTTGGTTGAGGCGTATCGCGAACTTGATGAAGCGTTGGTTGTGCGCGGACTGTAACTGCCGGAGCCTCAGGCTCCGGCGTCACTATCAGAACTCGAATCGAGCGCCCATGTTGTAGCGGCGTCCTTCCAGGATGGAAGACTGGTTATAGGACGTTTTGTAAATCGGGTTCACGTCGAACAGGTTATAAACCCCGGCCATCAGCGTGATGCTCTTACTGAGATGGTAGCGGGCACCTAAATCGACCAGCGCATAGGCCTCGGTTGAGGTTGATTTACCGGTGTTTGGCGTATTACTGCGCCAACTGCTGGTGGTCCACAGCTCCAGGTCATTGAGCGCATTCCACGTCAGTGACAAGTTGGCCATACTGCCTGGGAATTCGTTCAGCGCTTCTCCCTTATACTGACCGCTTTTTTGCTCGCTGTGGGTGTACGTATAGTTTGCGTTAGCCTTCAGCCCAGGCGTGACCTGCCAGTCGGCGTTCAGCTCCAGACCATAGATTTCCGCATCGCTGACGTTGAAATACTGGGACACTTCTTCAGCTTCATAACCGTTGTAAATACACTTCTGCGTGGCGGTTGCGGTACAGATGGTGTAGTCGCTGATCTTGTCTTTAAATTTGGTGAAGAACACGGTGGCATCCAGCGCCAGCGTATCCTGCTGCCAGTAGACGCCCAGCTCGGTGTTAACGCTTTGCTCTGGCTTCAGGTCATCGTTACCGATCCCAATGTACGAGTAAGGATAAGAGCCATAGACGCTGGTGAAGCCTTCGTTGTTCTCACGCAGGTCAGGTTTTTTATACCCCGCCGATACACCACCTTTCAGCGCCCAGCTTTCATCAATGGTCCAGTTCCCGTAGAGCTTAGGCGTCACGTGGTAACCAAAGTAGCTGTCGTGATCGAGACGCGCCGAGGTGGTCAGAGTGAAGTCTGGCACCATCATCCACGCGTCTTCGGCAAACACGGCCCAGCCGTTGCGGCTGATCTCGCTGACCGGCGTGATCCCCGGAACCTCTTTGTCGGCGATGCCGAACGTATCATCCAGCTCGTTGCGGGTGAAGTTGATCCCAAGCGTCAGCTTATGATCGCCGAGATTAAAGGTGTTTGCGCTGTTGGCTTCATAGTTTTTCTGTTTGATAAACTGCGAGCTCATTCCCGGGACGCGGTATTCGGTTTTGGCGCTCTCGTAGCTGATGAAGTTCTTCACTTCCACCAGGTCGTCGCCGTACCACGCGTGCTGGGATAACGACGCGGCATCTCGGTCGAAGTCCCATTGCCAGGCTTTATCGTTGTGTGATTTTACCTGATGCCCTTTGACGACGTTCAAATCCCACAGCTGGGTGTCGGTCGGGGCCATATTAATGGTGGCGTCCAGGTTGCCAGCCTGGTGCTTAACGAAGCGCTCATCGTTCTGGCTGTCATCGTCACGGCGATCAAGATAATCCGCCGCCACGCTCACGCCGAGTTTGCCAGGAATGACCGGCCCCATCAAAAAGGCATTGGTCTGGTTGGTGTTGCCGTACTCGCTTTTCTCCTGAAGGAAGTAGTTATCCTCCAGCACCCCGGTCCATTTATCCAGGTTGTAGCCTTTTTTGGTGATGACGTTCACCACGCCGCCAATGGAGTCTGAACCATACAGGGAGGACATTGGCCCACGGATCACCTCTATGCGTTCGATAGCCGCAAGCGGTGGCAGGAATGCTGCTTCGGTACCGATATGGTGGCCGTAAGGGCGGGACTCGCGGGTTCCTTGTTTGATGCCGTTGACCATATAGGAGGTATACGTGGAGTCCATGCCGCGCATCTGCACATCGCCGGTGGCAAGGCTCCCGTTACCGTTCCCAACTAATACACCGGGCATCTCACGCAACGCTTCAGTCACATTCTGGTTCGAACGGGTGTTCAGCTCTTTCTCGCCGACAACGGAGATGGTCGCCGGTGCTTCGCGGCGCTCCTGAGCGAAACCGGTGGCGGTGACCACCATCTGATCTTCATTAGCGGGTGTTGTCTCTTCGGCGAAAACGGCCGCAGGAAGGCTGGCGAGGGCGAGCGAAATCGCCAGCGCCGTACGTGTCTGGTTAATCACAAAGCAATCCTCAGAATTGGGTTAAATCGAGTTTGAGCACATAGTCAGCCTGGGTGGCTTTTTCATCCTGCTTCACGCTGACAAACAGCGTTTTGCCGTCAGGAGAAAGCGCCATGCTGTTTGGCATGGCGGCCGTTTTGACGGTGTGTTTCAGGCTGTAGGTGTCGGCATCGATAACGCTAATCTGACGTGCATTGCGATGGGTGACGTACACTTCGTTGCGCGCCGGGTTGTAGACGGCGGCAATGGAGTTCGGCGTTGGAACCCGGTGAAGGATCTTGCCGGAATCGAGCTGAACAACCAATACGTCCCTGGTGTTGCTATCGGTGATAAAACCCACCCCTTTGGCGGCGTTCAGCGCGATGTTGAGGAAGTAATGGTTAGGCTCAGACGGATCGACCTTCACGCGGGAGATTGCCTGAGAGGTTTTGCCATCCAGGGTGATCAGCTCGCCTTTTCCGGTCACGGCGTAAACCTTGTTGCCTGCCTCATCAACGGCAAAGCCGACCGGATCCATCCCTTTCAGGGTATGCGCAAGCTTCTGGTTTTGCGTGTCGACAACCCACAGCGTGCCTTTGCCTTCACTGCCAATACCAGAGACGTAGAGCCGCTGATGTTTCTTGTCGAGAACCACTTCACGGACATGGGCCTGATTCTCTGAATCGGCGAGCTGGAGGGTTTTCAGTTCTTTGTGGGTGCGGGTGTCCAGCAGGGAAACGGAGCCATCCAGCGCATTACCCAACCAGAGAATATGATTTTGCTCATCCAGCGAGACGGCAAAAGGGCGGCGCTGGGTGGCGATCCGCGTGTTCATTTTCAGGGAGTCAGCGGCGAGCTGAAAAACGTCCCCGGTCGTTTTGTCCTTATCGAAAGAGGGGGCGGACGCGGCATAAACTGCTTTTTGACCAGCATCATAAGCCAGCTCGTAAACGCCGTGCCCCAGCGGTTGGGAGGCGAACCGATCCTCTGAGAAGTCCTTTGCAAAGGCGGGGCCCGCCTGAAGTGCCAGAGAAATGAAGAGCGCACAGAGAGATTGATTTTTTAATGTTTTGAAATTCATGTAATTTTTCTTTACAGTAGTTTACGAAAAGAAAAATGATAATGAAAATAAATATCATTTACAATTTCATCTGTGATTTTGGCCCCTACCAATTTTTGTACTCTGAGCGGAAAACCCCAAAAAAAAAGCTCCCCGGAGGGAGCTTTTTCATCGAGGACCGATTAGTCGTCCAGGAAGCTACGCAGCACTTCAGAGCGGCTCGGATGGCGCAGTTTACGCAGCGCCTTCGCTTCGATCTGACGGATACGTTCACGGGTAACGTCGAACTGTTTACCCACTTCTTCCAGCGTGTGGTCGGTGTTCATGTCGATACCGAAACGCATACGCAGAACTTTTGCTTCACGGGCGGTCAGGCCAGCCAGAACATCGTGCGTTGCGGCACGCAGGCTCTCGGTGGTCGCAGAGTCCAGTGGCAGCTCGAGGGTGGTATCCTCGATGAAATCACCCAGATGCGAATCTTCATCGTCGCCGATTGGCGTTTCCATGGAGATAGGCTCTTTGGCAATCTTCAGCACTTTACGGATCTTGTCTTCCGGCATCAGCATACGTTCAGCCAGCTCTTCTGGCGATGGCTCGCGGCCCATCTCTTGCAGCATCTGGCGGGAGATACGGTTGAGTTTGTTAATCGTCTCAATCATATGCACCGGAATACGGATGGTGCGCGCCTGATCCGCGATAGAGCGGGTGATAGCCTGACGGATCCACCAGGTTGCGTAGGTGGAGAACTTGTAACCACGACGGTATTCAAATTTATCTACCGCTTTCATCAGACCGATGTTGCCTTCCTGAATAAGATCCAGGAATTGCAGACCACGGTTGGTGTATTTCTTAGCGATAGAGATAACCAGACGTAAGTTTGCTTCAACCATCTCTTTTTTCGCACGACGGGCTTTCGCTTCACCGATAGACATACGACGGTTGATATCTTTCACCTGCTCGATGGTCAGGCCGGTTTCTTCTTCAATTTGCTGCAGTTTCTGAAGCCCGCGATGCACGTCTTCTTTCACGTCATGCAGTTTTTCAGACCACGGCTTGTTCATCGCGATAGCGGCGTTGAACCAGGTTTCGCTGGTTTCGTTGCCGGTGAAGAGCGTGATGAAGTTCTTCTTCGGCATCTTGCACTGTTCAACACACAGTTTCATGATGATACGTTCCTGGGTACGCACGCGGTCCATCATGACGCGCATACTGTTTACCAGGTAGTCGAACTGTTTTGGCACCAGACGGAACTGTTTGAATACTTCAGACAGTTTCAGGATCTCTTCCTGAGCAGCGGCGTGGCTACGGCCTTTTGCTTTGATGGTGTCACGGGTCAGTTCGTACTGGGTACGCAGTTCACCGAACTTCTCACGAGCCAGCTCAGGGTCGATGCTGTTGTCGTCATCGCTGCTGTCGTCGTCTTCCTCTTCATCTTCGTCTTCGTCGTCATCCATCTCTTCCTGAGACAGTTCAGAACCGACGTGTGTAGCGGTTGGCGCCAGATCTTCTTCAGCGTTCGGGTCAACAAAACCGGTGATCAGATCAGACAGGCGCGCTTCTTCAGCTTCAACGCGGTCATACTGTTCCAGCAGATACGTGATCGCTTCCGGGTATTCGGCAACGGAACACTGAACCTGGTTGATCCCGTCTTCGATGCGCTTAGCGATGTCGATTTCGCCTTCGCGGGTCAGCAGTTCAACGGTGCCCATTTCGCGCATGTACATGCGGACCGGGTCAGTGGTGCGCCCGATTTCAGATTCCACGCTGGACAGTACCTGTGCAGCAGCTTCTTCCGCATCTTCGTCAGTGTTGTTGGAGTTTTCAGCCAGCAACAGATCATCGGCATCCGGTGCTTCTTCCATCACCTGAATGCCCATGTCATTGATCATTTGGATGATGTCTTCGATCTGATCTGAATCGACGATATCTTCCGGCAGATGGTCATTGACCTCGGCATAGGTCAGATAGCCTTGCTCCTTACCACGTTGGACAAGAAGTTTCAGCTGTGACTGCGGGTTTTGCTCCATAAGACGGTATCCACACTTAATTCGTTTGATTGGTGTTGGCGATGGTGCTGCCAACCTTTAAAGCGAGGGCGTACTTATATTTGTGCCGCTGCCTCTCAGTGCGGCTGCCGGGGGCTCCCCGATCGATATTCGGCACTTAAGCCGTTAAATTCATTTTTTTTCCAGGGCTTGTCTGATTTCCCAGAACTCCCTGCGTTCTTCACTGCTTAAACCGTGAGTGCGATCGCGAGCTATCAACTCTTCCTGTCGCTGTTCAAGCATTGAATCAAAAATTCGGTTTAGCGTGTCGGTGAACATTTTTTCAACATTCTCATCCTTTATATCGTTCCAGGCTGAGAGTTTTTCAAGTGTTGAGTATTCACTTGTCCCGCGGTAGTTCTCTAAAAGCTGACCCGTATTCAGGCCTGGCTGGGCTACACAAAGACTCACCAGCTCGTTGAACAGGCTGAGTCCAGGTAGCTTGCTCTGCACCAGCCCATGCAAGGGTGGCACCAGCGGTGCCAGATTCGGGTTTTGCACCAGCAGTCCTATAAGTATACGCATAGGAGTTTGTTTTATCTGCTGAGTGGGACGTACGACACCACTTTCTGCCTGTTTTGGCATTAAACGATCAAGTTGGCCGTCATCAAAAATGCCCAACTTCAGACCCAGCGTCTGGCGCAGCTGAATACGGTGCGCATCGCCAGGGACCTGACTGATAAGCGGCAGCGCCAGCGCTGCCAGCTGCGTACTGCCATCTGGTGAGCTCAAATCGACCTGCGGCAACAGACTATTAAACAGAAACATGGAGAGCGGCTGAGCCTGCTCCATCCGTGCTTCAAACGCCTCTTTGCCTTCTTTACGCACCAGCGTATCCGGGTCTTCACCGTCGGGCAGAAACATAAAGCGTAGCTGACGACCGTCCGTCATGTAAGGCATTGCCGTTTCAAGCGCACGCCATGCGGCATCTCGTCCTGCACGGTCGCCGTCGTAACAACAAATAACGTTATTCGTTGCCCGGAATAACATGTGCATATGATCGGCTGTGGTCGATGTTCCTAGCGAAGCAACGGCATAATGAATACCGTATTGCGCCAGGGCGACAACATCCATATATCCTTCGACAACCAACAGTCGTTGTGGCTCAGCTTGATGCTGCTGCGCTTCATAAAGGCCATACAGCTGGCGACCCTTATGGAAAATATCGGTTTCCGGGGAGTTAAGGTATTTCGGCGTATCGTTACCCAGTACGCGGCCACCGAATCCAATAACCCGGCCCCGTTTGTCGCGAATCGGGAACATCACGCGATTGCGGAAACGGTCGTAAGTTCTTCCCTGGTCGTTGTTGACCAGCATTCCGGCATCGAGCAGCAGCTTCCTGTTGTCGACATTACCACCGAAACGTTTTAACGCGTTGTCCCAGCCTGGCGGAGCAAAACCAATAGCGAACTGCTGAACAATCTCGGCGCTTAGACCGCGTTGCTCCAGATACTGACGTGCAGGCTCGGCATTGGGTTGGGTGAAGGATTGCTGATAAAAATCATTTAACCCCTCCATTAACTGATAGAGATTTTGCCTTTGATGGCGTTCTATCTGACTCAGGCCAGTTCCGGCTTCATACGGCACTTCAAGGTTGTGCATCGCCGCCAGCTCTTCGACGGTTTCAACGAACTCGAGCTTGTCGTAATTCATTAAAAAATCGACGGCATTACCGTGAGCGCCACAGCCGAAGCAGTGGTAAAACTGTTTTTCACCGTTTACGGTGAAAGAGGGGGTTTTTTCGTTATGGAACGGACAGCACGCATGGTAGTTCTTGCCCTGCTTTTTGAGCTTTACCCGCGCGTCGATGAGATCGACGATGTCGGTTCTGGCAAGCAGATCATTGATGAAAACGCGTGGGATTCTTCCGGCCATATGCCCCAAAAATTTAAGCGACTTATAAACGAAAACAAGCCGCGCATTCCTTCCGGAAGCACGGCCTTACGACTATTACTCTGTCTGTCAATTGAGGACCGCAGCCCTCAACAGATTAGTACAGACGAGTACGGCGTGCGTTTTCGCGAGCCAGTTTCTTCGCGTGACGTTTCACAGCAGAAGCTTTAGCGCGTTTACGTTCGGTCGTTGGTTTTTCATAGAACTCACGACGACGAACTTCCGCCAGAACACCTGCTTTTTCGCATGAACGTTTGAAGCGACGCAGTGCTACGTCGAACGGCTCGTTTTCACGTACTTTAATTACCGGCATGTAACTCTCACCTTTAATAAATTCGGTTTGCCGCTGGCATCAACGCCAGCTTATTTCAAAATGGTGCGGAATTTTACTGCAAATGCTGCTGCTTTGTAAAGCACCGATGCGATTTTGAAAGGGACTTTAATAAGGGTGAGGAGTATACACGAGCCTTCTTCCTGGGGCGAACAAAGTTTTACATCAACCCGCCCAGGCTCTACACTGCGCGGTATTGAAATGAGGTAAAACAAGTCATGCGTGTACTGGGTATAGAAACATCCTGCGATGAAACCGGCATCGCGATTTACGACGACGAAAAAGGGCTGCTTGCCAACCAACTGTATAGTCAGGTGAAACTCCATGCTGATTACGGTGGTGTCGTGCCTGAACTGGCCTCTCGTGACCACGTACGTAAAACGGTTCCTTTGATTCAGGCGGCGTTGAAAGAAGCCGGATTGAGCGCAAAAGAGATCGATGCAGTTGCCTATACAGCAGGCCCGGGTCTGGTCGGCGCGCTGCTGGTTGGGGCCACGGTCGGGCGTTCTCTGGCGTTCGCGTGGGATGTTCCGGCGATTCCGGTGCACCATATGGAAGGGCATTTGCTGGCGCCAATGCTGGAAGATAACCCACCTGAATTCCCGTTTGTGGCACTGCTGGTTTCTGGTGGCCATACCCAGCTGATTAGCGTGACGGGAATTGGCAAATACGAACTGCTGGGCGAGTCTATCGACGACGCGGCCGGTGAAGCGTTCGATAAAACCGCCAAACTGCTTGGACTGGATTACCCGGGCGGCCCGATGCTATCGAAAATGGCATCGCAGGGCACCGAAGGGCGTTTTGTCTTCCCGCGTCCGATGACCGATCGCCCGGGGCTGGATTTCAGCTTCTCTGGCCTGAAAACCTTCGCGGCCAATACCATTCGCAATAACGAAAACGACGAGCAGACTCGCGCTGATATCGCCCGCGCGTTTGAAGATGCAGTGGTAGATACACTGATGATCAAATGCAAACGTGCACTGGATCAGACCGGCTTTAAGCGTCTGGTGATGGCGGGTGGCGTGAGCGCTAACCGTACCCTGCGCGCGAAGCTTGCAGAGATGATGCAAAAACGTCGCGGTGAAGTGTTCTACGCGCGTCCGGAGTTTTGTACTGACAACGGCGCGATGATTGCTTACGCCGGGATGGTGCGTCTGAATGCGGGCGCAACGTCTGACCTGAGCGTGTCCGTACGTCCGCGCTGGCCGCTGGCAGAATTGCCAGAGGCGTAAGTTTTTTTGCCGGGCGGCACTTC
>NZ_JBSICG010000011.1:0-154623 GCF_056156645.1 Enterobacter sp. Li2LvB3
ATAATCCTTACAGGCCAGTTCGCAGGTCTTGCAACCGGTGCAGCGGCTGGAATCAATATAAAATCCATACTGGGTTGTCATCGGTTACTCCTTATACCTTCTCGATCTGCACCAGATTGGTGTGTTGTGGGTTACCTTTCGCCAGCGGAGAAGGGCGGTGCGTGGTCAGCGTGTTGATGCAGGAGCCGTGGTCAACCCGATCGCCATTCATGTTGGCATCGTGCCAGGCACCCTGGCCCATGGCGCTCACGCCCGGCATGATGCGCGGCGTGACTTTCGCCGGAATGCGCAGTTCCCCACGGCCATTGAAGACGCGCACCATATCGCCATTTTTAATCCCGCGTTGCGCGGCATCGACCGGGTTCAGCCAGACTTCCTGGCGGCACGCCGCTTTCAGTACGTCGACGTTGCCGTAGCTTGAGTGGGTGCGGGCCTTAAAGTGGAAGCCAAACAGCTGCAGCGGGTAGGTACTGCGTTCAGGTGCATCCCATCCGTCAAACGTGGAGGCATACACCGGCAGCGGGGTGATGGTTTCGTCTTTTTCCAGCTCCCAGGTCGAGGCGATTTTTGCAAGCGGGCTGGAGTAAATTTCAATCTTACCGGAAGGGGTTTTCAGCGGGTTCGCCGCAGGGTCATCGCGGAATTTCTTGTATGCGACAAAGTGCCCGGCAGGATCTTTGCGCTTATAAATACCCATTTTTTTCAGCTCATCATACGAAGGCAGTTTGGCGTCTTTTTCCAGCATTTTGGCGTACAGATACTGTAACCACTGCTCCTGAGTGCGCCCTTCAGTAAACTGCTGATAAATATCCGGTCCGAGTCGTTTAGCGACTTCACTCATGATCCAGTAGATCGGTTTGCGTTCGAACTTCGGTGCGGTAACCGGCTGGAGGAATATCAGGTAACCCATGTTACCGGCGTAGTCGTTAGGAATAATGTCTTCCTGCTCTACGGTCATCAGGTCTGGCAACACGATGTCGGCGTACTTCGCGGACGAGGTCATGAAGTTGTCGATCACGACGATCATTTCGCATTTGCTTTCGTCCTGCAAAATGTCGTGGGTTTTATTGATATCGGAATGCTGGTTGGTGATGGTGTTCCCGGCATAGTTCCAGATAAATTTAATCGGCACGTCGAGCTTATCTTTGCCACGCACGCCGTCGCGCAGCGCCGTCATTTCCGGGCCGCGCACAATGGCGTCCGTCCAGCTAAAGCAGGAGATTTGCGTTTTTACCGGGTTATCCGGCAGCGGCATACGTTCGATGGTGATGGTGTAGGTAGACTCACGCGCGCCGCTGTTGCCGCCGTTGATCCCTACGTTGCCGGTCAGAATTGGCAGCATGGCAATAGCGCGCGAGGTTTGTTCGCCGTTCGCCTGACGCTGCGGCCCCCAGCCCTGGCAGATATAGGCCGGTTTCGCTGAGCCGATTTCGCGGGCAAGCTTGATGATACGCTCCGCTGGAATACCCGTAATACGTGACGCCCATTCCGGCGTTTTGGCGGTGGCATCATCGCCCTGGCCGAGGATATACGCTTTGTAGTGGCCGTTGGCTGGCGCGCCTTCCGGCAGCGTTTTCTCATCGTAGCCTACGCAGTATTTATCCAGGAACGGTTGATCAACCAGGTTTTCGTCAATCAATACCCACGCAATCCCGGCGACCAGCGCGGCATCAGTGCCCGGGCGAATCGGTATCCATTCGTCTTCGCGTCCGGCGGCGGTGTCGGTGTATCGCGGATCGATAACGATCATGCGGGCATTGGAACGTTCACGGGCCTGTTCAAGGTAGTACGTGATCCCGCCGCCGCTCATGCGCGTTTCCGCCGGGTTATTGCCGAACATCACCACCAGTTTAGTGTTTTCGATATCGGAGGTGCTGTTGCCGTCGTTGCTGCCATAGGTGTAAGGCATTGCGCAGGCAATTTGTGCCGTACTGTAGGTGCCGTAATGGCTCAGGAAACCGCCGTAGCAGTTCATCAGACGCGCCACTAACGAGGCATAAGGGGAGGAGCGGGTGATGTTACCGCCGACAATGCCTGAGGAGTAGTTGATGTACACCGCTTCATTACCATACTTTTCCACCACGCCTTTCAGGCTGGCAGTGAGGGTATTCAGGGCTTCATCCCAGCTAATGCGCTCAAACTTGCCCTCGCCGCGTTTACCCACGCGTTTCATCGGGTAGTTAAGGCGGTCCGGGTGGTTGATACGACGACGGATTGACCGTCCGCGAAGGCAGGCGCGAACCTGATGATTGCCGTAAATATCGTCGCCGGTGTTATCGGTTTCCACCCAATACACTTCGTTATCGCGCACGTGCAGGCGCAGCGCACACCGGCTACCGCAGTTTACGGAGCAGGCTCCCCAGACCACTTTATCTTCAGCGGGAGACACGGCATCTTTCACCGCTGCGGCTGCGCTTTTCAAACCGAAAGGTAATGAAAGCCCACCGGCGGCAAGCGCCAGTGAGCCAATTGCGGTGGATTTAACCAGCGTTCGACGGCTAATCCCGCCGTGGATATCTGCCTCGGACATGACTCACTCCATCATTGTAGTGGGAATTATTTACGCCCGTTATTACAATCGGGCTAATGATGGGTGAGTTTTACTTATTTGAGGGTACTAAATATTAATCCTCATCAAATCAAAGGGTATTGTTGCAGCGATATTGGATAAAAATCACTGCGGTTCACCTTGCGTGCTGTCCTGAGTGCCCGCTGCCGCACCGCTTCCTGTGCGGATGTACAAAATTTTGAAGGTGTCGTTGGCACAATGCCCAACTACCTGCGCATCGGGCTGGTCGGCCTGATCGTTCGGCACGATGTTCAGCGTAAAGCCGGTTTCAGGCACGCCGTTGTTAACAATCTTCTGCTGGATGTCGCTTTTAATTCGCTCGCACGAATCCGGGGCAGCCAGAATGGCCGGGGAAACACTCATCAACAGCAGGGCGGTAATCCAGGGTAACCGTTTCATCTGTAGCTCCTTTTCTCTTCTCTGTATATAGAATGATTTTAGCAGGGTTCGCGTAAACATATGTATTTGCTAATATGATTGGGAATTATCTCCCTGTATCGGTAAATAATGTGAAGAAATACGCAGTGATGACGCTTCTGGCTACGGTGCTGGTGGGGTGCGATAACGCCTCTACGCCGTTGTCTTTTTCGCCGGAGATGGCCAGTTTCTCAAATGAGTTTGATTTTGATCCCCTTCGCGGGCCGGTAAAAGACTTTACCCAGACGTTGCTCAACGATAAGGGTGAAGTCTCGAAACGGGTAACGGGCACGGTATCAACAGAAGGGTGCTTTGATACGCTGGAATTACACGACCTGGAGGCCAATACCGGTGTCGCGCTGGTACTTGATGCCAACTACTATCTCGACGCGGAAACGCAGCAACGTAAGGTGAAATTGCAGGGCAAATGCCAGCTCGCGGAACTGCCTTCGGCAGGTGTGACCTGGGACACCGACGACAATGGGTTTGTGGTGGCCGCGCACGGAAAAGAGATGGAAGTGAAATATCGCTATGATGCAGAAGGGTATCCGCTGGGAAAAACAACGGTATCCGGTGAGCAACATCTGTCTGTTCAGGCCACGCCGTCAAAAGATGTGCGTAAAAAACTGGACTACACGGCAATCAGCCTGCTGAACGACAAGCAGCTCGGGCACGTAAAACAGAGCTGTGATTACGATCGACATAACAACCCGGTCACCTGCCAATTGCTTATCACCGACGACAGCGTAAAACCGGCAGTTGAACGCAAGTACACCATCAAGAACAGCATTGATTACTATTGATGAAATGAAAACCGCGCAGGTTATTGCGCGGTTGGTTTTAGCAGGCTTGCAGAAGATGCTTTGTGTCCGGCCAGGTGTTGATGCTGGAAGATACACATGCGAATGGTGTTGCGGTACTCACCATTGATAAAGAACTCATGAATCAGCTCACCTTCCACCATAAAGCCCAGTTTGCGGTAGATATGGATCGCTTTTTCGTTCTCTTTATCGACGATGAGATACAGCTTATAGAGATTCAGGACGTTAAACCCATAATCCATCGCCAGCTTTGCCGCCCGTGACGCCAGGCCCTTACCCTGGTATTCCGGCGAAATAATTATCTGAAATTCCGCCCGACGGTGAACGTGGTTTATCTCAACCAGTTCGACCAGACCGGCTTTTTCGCCTTCACACTCCACTACAAAACGCCGCTCACTTTGGTCGTGAATGTGCTTATCGTAGAGATCTGACAGCTCGACAAACGCTTCGTAAGGCTCTTCAAACCAGTAGCGCATCACGCTGGCATTGTTATCGAGCTGATGGACGAAGCGCAGATCCTCGCGTTCCAGCGGACGAAGTTTAACGGCTAACATATCGGCCATACTGACTCCGTGACATCAGGGGGCAACAGTGCGGCCGGTACGGCGATCCAGGCAGCGCAGCGTGTTAGGTTCCCAGTAGGCATTGACGTTCGCGCTTTGCTGGCACTTATCACGCGCATCAAAAGCGACATCTTCTTTGTCCCACTCTTTTTCAGTCCGCTTGTTCACCTTTTGACGAAGGTTGCGGGTGTCATTCCATTGTTCTTTGTCCATAGCAGCGTTCTGGCGGCTTTGCGCGCTATCACCAGACTCGATGACCAGCTTGCTGGTTTCGGCTGATGCGGTGGCGGCGAAGGCGAACGTTGACAGCGCGAGTATCGCTGACAGACAAAGGCGTTTGCTTAATGTAGTCATCGCGTTTCCTTTTTAATGGGTGCAGATAAACGTTTTACCCAACCCGGATTCTACACCAATCCAAAAGGACGGCATACCCGTGCGGCAGGTATGGAAAAGTAAAGGAGATTATCGCGTATGATGTCTCAATCAATCCTCAAAAGATGTTCGATATGATCAAAACAACACTGCTATTTTTTGCCACCGCACTGTGTGAAATCATCGGTTGTTTCTTACCCTGGCTGTGGCTGAAAAAGGGGGCTTCGGTATTCCTGCTGGTTCCCGCCGGAATAGCGCTGGCACTTTTTGTCTGGCTGTTAACGCTGCATCCCGCCGCCAGTGGCCGGGTCTACGCGGCCTACGGTGGCGTATACGTTTGCACGGCGCTGCTCTGGCTTCGGGTTGTGGACGGCGTCAAACTGAGCCTGTACGACTGGGCTGGCGCGCTGGTTGCACTGTGCGGGATGCTGATCATCGTCGCCGGATGGGGGCGCACGTAAGTGCCCCAATTTTGTGACCAGACGCTTATTTCATGATCATTATACTTGTATGGTAGTAGTGTAGTTGAGTAAATTTCCTGCATCACAACGAGCGATGTAAGGAACTGGATTATGAAGATTGTCGGGGCTGAAGTATTTGTGACCTGTCCGGGGCGCAACTTTGTCACCCTTAAAATCACCACCGATGAGGGAATTGTCGGCCTGGGTGATGCCACGCTGAACGGGCGTGAGCTGTCCGTTGCCTCTTACCTGAAAGATCATCTCTGCCCGCAGCTGATTGGTCGCGATGCCCACCGAATCGAAGATATCTGGCAGTTCTTCTACAAAGGTGCCTACTGGCGTCGCGGGCCGGTAACCATGTCGGCGATTTCTGCCGTAGACATGGCGCTGTGGGACATCAAAGCGAAAGCCGCCAATATGCCGTTATACCAGCTGCTGGGTGGCGCATCCCGTGAAGGCGTGATGGTGTATTGCCATACCACGGGTCACACCATTGATGATGTGCTGGAAGACTATGCGCGTCACAAAGAGATGGGCTTCAAAGCCATTCGCGTCCAGTGCGGCGTACCGGGAATGAAAACCACTTACGGCATGTCTAAAGGAAAAGGGCTGGCCTATGAACCTGCCACCAAGGGCCACTGGCCGGAAGAGCAGTTGTGGTCAACGGAAAAATACCTCGATTTCACGCCGAAATTGTTTGATGCCGTGCGTAGCAAGTATGGCTTTAATGAACACCTGCTGCACGACATGCACCACCGCCTGACGCCAATTGAAGCGGCGCGTTTCGGCAAGAGCATCGAAGAATTCCGCATGTTCTGGATGGAAGATCCTACCCCTGCGGAAAACCAGGAGTGCTTCCGTCTGATTCGCCAGCACACCGTTACCCCGATTGCGGTGGGCGAAGTGTTCAACAGCATCTGGGATTGCAAACAGCTCATTGAAGAGCAGCTTATCGACTACATCCGTACCACCATCACCCATGCGGGTGGGATCACGGGGATGCGTCGTATTGCTGATTTCGCCTCGCTGTATCAGGTGCGCACTGGCTCGCATGGCCCGTCTGATTTGTCACCGATATGTCACGCGGCTGCACTGCACTTTGACCTGTGGGTACCGAATTTTGGCGTGCAGGAATATATGGGCTATTCCGAGCAGATGCTGGAAGTCTTCCCACATAGCTGGAGCTTTGATAACGGCTATATGCACCCGGGCGACAAACCAGGGCTGGGCATCGAATTCGACGAAAAACTGGCGGCGAAATATCCGTACGATCCGGCCTACCTGCCGGTGGCTCGTCTTGAAGATGGCACGCTGTGGAACTGGTAAAACAGGAGCGAACAATGAAAAGTGTAGTGATTCAAAAACCGAATGAACTGGTGATTGAAGAGCGCCCGCTCCCGGTGCCCGCTGCCGGTGAAGTCCGCGTCAAAATCAAACTTGCCGGGATCTGCGGTTCAGACAGCCATATCTATCGCGGCCACAACCCCTTTGCCAAATATCCGCGTGTTATCGGCCATGAGTTCTTTGGCGTGATTGATGCCGTGGGCGAGGGGATTGATGCCTCACGTGTTGGGCAGCGCGTGTCGGTTGATCCGGTTATTAGCTGCGGTCATTGTTATCAGTGCTCAGTCGGGAAACCAAACGTCTGTGCATCCCTTGTGGTGCTGGGCGTACACCGTGACGGTGGTTTCAGTGAGTACGCCGTGGTGCCGGCAAAAAACGCGTGGGTTATTCCCGATGCTATCCCCGATAAACATGCGGTAATGGTCGAACCTTTCACCATTGCGGCGAACGTGACCGGGCAGGCCAAACCCACAGAACAGGATGTGGCCCTGATCTTCGGCGCGGGCCCTATGGGGCTTGTCACCGTGCAGGCGCTGAAAGGGGTTTACAAGGTGAAACAGGTCATCGTCGTTGACAGGATTGATGAACGCCTGGCGATGGCCGAACGTAGCGGCGCGGATTGGGTATTCAACAACGCCGAACGCTCCGTGCAGTCCGAACTGGAAGAAAAAGGCATTAAACCCACGCTGATTATTGATGCCGCGTGTCATCCATCCATTCTACAGGAGGCTATCACCCTGGCCGCTCCGGCAGCCCGTATTGTCCTGATGGGCTTCTCCAGTGAACCCAGCCAGATTGTGCAGCAGGGTATTACCGGCAAAGAGCTGTCGATTTTCTCGTCGCGCCTGAATGCACACAAATTCCCGGTCGTTATTGAGTGGCTGGAAAAAGGGCTTATCGACCCGGAAAAACTGGTTACTCATACTTTTGACTATCACCACGTAACAGACGCCATTGAACTGTTTGAGAAAGACCAGCGGCAGTGCTGCAAAGTCTTGCTCACATTCGACCAATAACAAGAAGTGCGGTTAAGAGCCTGCACAGACAGGCTCTACGTGGTACGCATCTTACCTTTCAGAGATAGCCATTATGACTCAGACACAACCTCAAAGAACGACCTCGGATCTGGTGAAAGCCGCTGTTTCCGGCTGGCTTGGCACCGCGCTCGAGTTCATGGATTTTCAGCTTTATTCGCTGGGTGCTGCCCTTGTTTTCCATGAGATCTTTTTCCCGGAGCAATCCGCTGCGATGGCATTGATCCTGGCGATGGGAACCTATGGTGCAGGCTATATTGCGCGCATCGTCGGGGCGTTTATTTTCGGCAGAATGGGCGACAGAATCGGCCGCAAAAAAGTGCTGTTCATCACCATCACGATGATGGGGATCTGTACCACCCTGATTGGCGTATTACCAACCTACGCACAGATAGGCATCTTTGCCCCTGTTCTGCTCGTCACATTACGCATTATCCAGGGGCTTGGCGCCGGGGCAGAAATCTCTGGTGCGGGAACTATGCTTGCCGAATATGCACCGAAAGGTAAGCGCGGCATCATCTCTTCACTGGTGGCAATGGGGACCAACTGTGGAACGCTGAGCGCGACAGCCATCTGGGCGTTGATGTTCTTTGTCCTCGATCGTGAAGAGCTGGTGGCATGGGGCTGGCGTATTCCGTTCCTGGCAAGCGTGGTGGTGATGATATTTGCTATCTGGCTGCGAATGAACCTCAAAGAAAGCCCGGTCTTTGAAAAGGTCAGCGATCAAGACAGCGTGGCGCAGGTCCCTGAGCAGGAAACGACGCTGGGTGCGATGTTCAAAAGCAAATCGTTCTGGCTGGCAACCGGTCTGCGTTTTGGTCAGGCGGGTAACTCTGGTCTGATTCAGACCTTCCTGGCGGGCTATCTGGTGCAGACGTTGCTGTTTAATAAAAGCATTCCAACCGATGCGCTGATGATAAGTTCCATTCTGGGGTTCATCACCATTCCGCTGCTGGGCTGGCTGTCTGACAAAATCGGGCGTCGTCTGCCTTACATTGTTCTTAACATCTCGGCCATCATCCTGGCGTACCCGATGCTGTCGATTATCGTCGACAAAACCTACACCCCGGGTGTGATCATGCTCTCGATCATTATTATCCACAACTTCGCCGTACTGGGGCTGTTCGCGCTGGAAAACATCACCATGGCGGAAATGTTCGGCTCGCGTAACCGCTTTACCCGCATGGCCATCTCGAAAGAGGCGGGCGGCCTGGTGGCGGTTGGGTTTGGTCCGGTGCTGGCGGGTATCTTCTGCAACATGACCGGCTCCTGGTGGCCTATTGTGGTGATGATGGTGGTGTACTCACTGATAGGTCTGTTGTCCGCAATTTTAATGCCGGAAGTGTGCGACCGGGATTTGAGCGCAGCCGAAGATGCCGCAGAGGCTAAAGCGTTAAACGTTAACGCGCATAAATACGGGGTACAGCCATGAGTTCTATTAATAACCGATAATAGCAATTCAGCATCCATCACCCGGCGTTGGCTGGGTGATGGATTAAAAGGAGGTGTGCCAGATAATAACTATATGCTTTCCCGAATGATAATAAATATTTGTCACAATAATGTCAGGGGCTATTTCGGTTTTTAAATGTTATTTATCTTGTGAGAATGGATCATGTCACGGAAAAACAGAAAAATAACCATTCCGGTTAGTATCGGATACGGCTTGACGGATATTATGGGTGGCGGTGCTTTTACCGTTATTGGCGCCTGGCTACTCTTTTTCTACACCACCTTTGTTGGCTTGTCCCCGGTAGAGGCGGCATCTATTGTGGCGATTGCACGCATTGTCGATGCCATCGTCAGCCTCTTTATGGGCAGCTTTACCGACCACTTTTATAAAAACTATTTTGGCAAGAAATTTGGCCGCCGACGCTTTTTCCTGTTAATCGGCGCTCCATTAATGCTGGTATATGCACTGCTCTGGCTTGATGGTATGAATTACGGCTTTTATCTTGCCGTATATTTAGCCTTCGAAATTATTGCGGCAATGGTTCTCATCCCGTGGGAAACCCTGCCATCAGAAATGACCAAAGACTTTAATTCACGTACCAAGCTATCGACCTGCCGAATGTTTTTATCGGCGTCCGGTACGTTTCTCGCCACCTTTATTCCAGGACTGCTCATCGGTTACTTTGGCGAAAAGAGTGCCCATGCGTACCTGATTAACGGGGTTATCTTTGCGGTGCTGTTTATGGTCTGCGTGTTCATTTCCTGGAAAGTCACCTGGGAACGCGAACTGACGCCAGAAATGAAAGCGAGTATAGATAAACGCGAACCACGTAAAACGCGGGTGGAACAACTGGCGGCCTTTTGCCAGCTTTTCAAGGATTACGGCTCCACTCTTAAGATCCGCGCGTTCAGAAAACATCTGGCTATCTATCTGCTCTCCTTCACCGGCAAAGATGTTTACAACACGGTGTTCGTCTTCTTTTGCGTTTACTGCCTGAATGTCTCTTCATCGCTGGCGGGAAGCTTGCTGTCGATGAGTATTGTCGGGCTACCCGTTACGCTTCTTGCAGGTATCGGGATCATCAAATTTGGCCCGTCAAAACTCTATATCTTTGCGTATTCGCTGATGATGCTGTGTCTGGGCGGTTTCTTCGCGGTGTACCAAATCCCGGCGCTCAACACGGTGTCCACGCTGGTTATTCTTGCCGGGCTTTACCAGGTCGGGCGTTCGGTGCTGGAGTTCACGCCGTGGAATGTGTTCCCGTTCATTCCGGATATTGACGAAATGGTCAGTCACCAGCGACGAGAAGGGCTTTTTGCCGCCGTCATGACTTTTGCCCGTAAAACGACCGTTGCAGTTGCGACCTTTATTGTCGGTTTACTGCTGCAAAATGGCGGTTTCGTGAAGGGGAGTCAAACCCAGCCGCCGGAAGCGATTCATACCATCGCCATGCTGTTGTTTATCGGCACGGCCGGGCTGTTGATCCTGGCCCTGTGGCAGGCACTGACGTTCCACCTTAACAAACGTACCCACAAGATTTTTGTTGATGAACTGGATCGTCTGAAAGCGAACGGCTCTGCACAGCAGGCCACGCCTGAAGCACGCCGGGTGGTGGAAGATCTGACTGGGTATTCCTGGGACACACTGTGTCTGGGGGAGAACGCCTGGTCGGGAAGCATTTCTCAAGGGACATTTTCCGCGAAGCAGAGTGGTTTATAGCTTTTGCCTTAGATGTCACACAACTTAATTTTTATATCACACCAATTAGACGAAAGTTAATGTAAATCAATATTCGGTCCAGCGCATTCAGTATGGTTATGGCTCATCCAAAATTATACACACTGCCATTCTAGTTGGTGTAGTCAGCAAGTCCGCAGCGGTGATGATGTTGCCGCTGCAGGGTTACATTTTTCATTTACGACAACGAGTCTCAATCATGGAAAACCGGTTATTAAAGGCGAAAGCTACGCTTCCTCAGTACGATCGCGACAGCCTTAAGACGCGCATTGTTCATTTAGGGTTTGGCGCATTCCACCGTGCGCACCAGGCGGTGTATACCGATATCCTTGCCGCTGAACAGGGTAGCGACTGGGGTTACTGCGAAGTAAACCTGATTGGTGGTGAGCAGCAAATTGCCGATCTCAAGGCTCAGGATAATCTCTACACCGTTGCCGAAATGTCTGCTGATGCGTGGACCTCTCGAGTGGTGGGCGTGGTGAACAAGGCGCTGCATGTTCAGATGGATGGCCTGGAAACCGTGCTGGCGGTGATGTGCGAACCCCAGGTCGCGATTGTGTCGCTCACCATTACGGAGAAAGGCTATTGCCACTCTCCGGCGACCGGACAATTGATGCTCGACAATCCGTTCATCGTTGCTGACCTGCAAAATCCTCACCAGCCAAAATCTGCGCCTGGCGTGATTGTCGAAGCGCTGGCACGCCGTAAAGCGGCAGGGGTACCGGCCTTTACGGTGATGTCCTGCGATAACATGCCTGAAAACGGCCATGTGATGCGCAATGTCACCTGTGCCTATGCCCGCGCGCTGGATAGCGAACTGGCGGAGTGGATTGAAGCGAACGTTACATTCCCGTCCACCATGGTGGATCGTATTGTTCCGGCAGTAACGGCTGAAACGCTGGATAAAATTGAGCAACTGACCGGCGTACGTGACCCGGCAGGTGTGGCCTGCGAACCGTTCCGTCAGTGGGTCATCGAAGACAACTTTGTTGCTGGTCGCCCGCAGTGGGAAAAAGCCGGCGCAGAACTGGTTGCAGACGTTATCCCGTTTGAAGAGATGAAGTTACGAATGCTGAACGGTAGCCACTCATTCCTGGCGTACCTGGGTTATCTGGCCGGTTATCAGCACATCAACGATTGCATGGAAGATGTCCACTATCGCCATGCGGCGCACGCGCTAATGCTGAAAGAACAAGCGCCGACGTTAAAAGTGAAAGGGGTCGATCTGGCACATTATGCCGATCAGCTGATTGCACGTTACAGCAACCCGGCGTTGCGTCACCGTACCTGGCAAATTGCGATGGACGGCAGCCAGAAATTGCCTCAGCGGATGCTGGATTCCGTGCGCTGGCATCTGGTTCATCAGCGTAGCTTCCCTTTGCTGGCGCTGGGTGTGGCAGGCTGGATGCGTTATGTCGGTGGTGTGGATGAGCAGGGTAACGCCATTGAGGTGAGCGATCCGCAGCTGGCGGTGATTCAGGCCGCAGTGAAAGGCAGTGCCGAAGGTGAAAGCCGGGTGAAAGCGCTGCTGGGCATTGACGCCATCTTCGGTAAGGAATTGCCGCAGGAGACTGTCTTTGTTGATGCGGTGATGAAAGCCTATCAGTCATTACTGGCGAACGGTGCGAAAGCCACGGTTGAAGCCTACGCCGGGCAGTTGTAATCCATCACATGCCGCCGTTCGCGGCGGCATGTTCCGCACGTTTTAGTGCATACCAAGGCGAATCAGTTCTATCGGTTCAAACTTCCCTTCGCATCCTTCCACTTCAACCGTTTTGCTACGACGCACGTGTGCGGCATCCAGGCCGTTGCTGTGAATCGCTTTAATAATGCCGGTGCGGCCTGTGCCGTTAATCATCACGCGGCTGCCAGTGGTAATTGCGTTACGGTTACGATCGTAAGTCATCATGGTATTTTCTCCTCTCTTGCTTAGCCGTTACGGCGATATTCATCTCTTGCCGCTTTCGGAGATCTATAAATACGCCTCTCAGCCACGCATTTTTTTGTTTTTGATCAAACTCACACTTTTTTCTCAATTTTCGTAGGGGTTGACGTAACCCAACAGGTATTTACAAAGCGGACAGTTATTTTCTTTTATTGATAGTTTCTGCATGTGACTGTTTAAGGTTTGTTTATATAGCGAATGTCACTCTGTATTCAGAAAATAACTCTTCAGCGGAATAAGGAGCCAGGCTTATGTATAAAAACATTTTGATGCCTGTAGATGTGTTTGAAATGGATTTGAGCGATAAAGCGGTGCGCCACGCAGAAAATCTGGCGAAGTCAGAAGGGGCGGCGATCACGCTGGTGAACATCCTGCCCAGCAGCAGTCGCTCTCTTCTGCGCGGCTTCAACGCGGATATCAAGAGGTTTGAAGAATACATGACGAATGAGTCAGAAAAAAAGATGGGCGAATTAAAACGCTTGTTTGATATAGCACCAGAGAATATTCATTGCACGGTACGCTTTGGTAACGTCCGCGATGAAATTATCGCCATGAGCAAAGAAGGCGAATATGACATCATTGTCATTGGTTCGAAAAACCCAACCATTACAACGCATTTGCTTGGTTCAAATGCGGAATCAATATTACGCTACGCCAGAATCCCGGTATTAGTGGTTCGCTAATATCACCGCCGCATCCCCCGAAAGTTGAGGGATGCGGCAGACATTAATCTTCGCTAAACCAGTCGCTATTTTCTTGTCGAATTAACTGCACTGATTCGCTGATTTCTTGTAAATGCAGCGTCATCGCTTTTTCTACCCCATCAGGATCGCGTTTTTCCAGCGCCTTAAAAATATCATGGTGCTGACGAAGCAGCATTTCCGGCGGCGAGACGTGATCCAGACTCATATAACGCACGCGGTCGATGGTAGCTTTGATATTCTCGATAGTGTCCCACGCAAGCTGACAATCGGCAATTTGCGCCAGTTTTTGATGGAATTCATCGTCAAGCTGGAAAAAGTCATTTAGCTGCTTGCGATCGATAGCAATGCGTTGCTGATGCAGGTTTTGCTCCAGCAGGTAACACTGATTGTCGTCGATAAACGAAGCGGCACGGCGTGCGACGGCGCACTCAATGGCCTGGCGTACAAAACAGCCGTTACGTACCTGAGAAAGTGAAATCTTATTCACATAGCTGCCGCGCTGAGGGCGGATCTGAATCAAACCGTTTTCAGCGAGTTTAATAAATGCTTCGCGAACGGGCTGACGAGAAACGTCAAAACGCACCGACACTTCTTTTTCAGAAAGAGGCGTTCCCGGCGGGATCAGGCAATGCACGATATCACGTCGCAAAATGCGATAGATTTGCTGATTAACAGGCTGGGTAGGGTTGAGTTGCGATTCAGCGGCCATGGGTTGTGATTTCTCAGAGAGTTAACGCGAACATACTACCATTCTTTTGCCTGCCATCACAGACCCGGCCCGCAGGCCGGGTAGGGGTCGATTAACCGCGATGCACGCTAAGTCCGGCAAAGCTCTGGCTAACCGGCATCATTTCAACGGTGTTGATGTTGACGTGTTTTGGCAGCGTTGCCACCCACCAGACCGCTTCGGTAATATCTTCCGGCGTCAGCGCATTGGCGTTTTCATAGGTTTTGTCGGCTTTAGTATCATCGCCTTTGAAGCGCACGTTAGAGAATTCAGTACCGCCCACCAGACCCGGCTCGATATCAGTAACGCGAATTGCCGTTCCGTGCAGGTCGGTGCGCAGGTTGAGGCTGAACTGACGAACAAAGGCTTTGGTCGCACCGTAGACGTTACCGCCCGCGTAAGGCCAGCTGCCTGCGGTGGAGCCGATGTTAATCACATGGCCACGATTACGCTCAACCATTCCTGGCAGAACCGCGCGCGTCATGTACACCAGGCCTTTGTTGTTAGTGTCGATCATGTTTTCCCAGTCTTCCACGCTGGCTTTGTGTGCAGGCTCCAGGCCCAGTGCCAGACCGGCATTGTTGACCAGCACGTCAATGGCGCGCCATTCAGCAGGCAGATTGGCAATCATCTCTTCGATCGCAGCACGGTTGCGGACGTCCAGTTGCGCCGTCAGGATGCTGTCGCCCAGCTCGTCTTTCAGCTCCTGCAAACGCTCCTGACGACGGCCTGTTGCAATCACTTTATGGCCGTTGGCAACGAAACGGCGCGTGATGCTTTCACCAAAACCTGCCGTCGCCCCGGTAACTAAAATAATCATCTCACTGTTCCTCAACGCTTTTTATGTTGTACTAACATAGCACGCTCTCAGGGAGCGCGTTAAGGCAACTTTTCTATGTCAGGATTGCAGGCGGTGAGCGGCTGTCCTACTCTGGGGGGATATCCCGTTCTCAGGAGTCAACGATGTCGGCCAGTAATCCTTTTTTTGAAATCAGCCTGTTACCTTACCAGGCTCCGCGTTTCGACGTCATTAACGATAGCCACTATCGTCCGGCATTTGATGAAGCTATGCGCCAGAAGCGCGCCGACATTGATGCCATCATTGCGCAAACAACACCACCCGATTTCACCAACACCGTGCTGGCGCTGGAAAAAAGCGGCGCCATGCTGTCGCGCGTCAATAGCGTGTTTTTCGCCATGACGTCGGCGCACACCAATGATTATTTACAGGAGCTGGACGAGGCGTTTTCAACCGAGCTGGCAGGGCTTGCCAACGATATCTGGCTGAACGAAACGCTCTTTTCCCGCGTAGAAGCCGTCTGGCAGGAAAGAGCAACGCTGGATGCGGAATCCCGCCGTCTGGTGGAAGAAACCCATCAGCACTTTGTGCTGGCAGGTGCGCGCCTGAACGCTGGCGAAAAAGCTGAACTGAAATCCCTGAACACCGAGTCCGCCTCTCTGACAAGCCAGTTTAACCAGCGCCTGCTGGCGGCGGATAAAACGGGTGGGCTGGTGGTGGATTATGTTCACCAGCTTGAAGGCCTCAGTGCCGATGAAATTGCGACTGCCGCCCAGGCAGCGGCTGAAAAGGGGCTGAACGATCGCTGGCTTATCCCGTTGCTTAATACCACGCAACAGCCTGCGCTTTCGGCACTCGAAAACCGTCAGACGCGTGAAAACCTGTTCAAAGCTGGTTGGCTGCGCACTCAGAAGGGTGATGAAAATGATACCCGCGAACTGATACTACGCCTGGCAGCATTACGTGCGCGTCAGGCCCACCTGTTAGGATTCGAAAGCTACGCAAGCTGGAGCACCGCCGATCAAATGGCCAAAACACCTGACGCTGCGCTGGCGTTTATGCGCGGTATTGTCCCGGCGGCGCGTGGCCGGGCGGAACAGGAGCTGGCGGATATCCAGAAAGTGATCGACGACGAACAAGGCGGATTCACCGCGCAGGCCTGGGACTGGCCGCTTTACGCTGAGCGCGTGCGTTTAGGAAAATACGCCCTCGATGAGTCGCAAATTAAACCTTACTTTGCGCTCAATACCGTGCTGCAAGATGGCGTGTTCTGGGCCGCCAGCCAGCTGTTTGGCATTAGTTTCGTCGAACGTTTTGATATTCCGGCATATCACCCGGATGTCCGTGTGTGGGAAATATTTGACCACACAGGCGAAGGGATGGCGTTGTTCTATGGTGATTTCTTTGCCCGTGACTCAAAAGGCGGCGGGGCGTGGATGGGCAATTTCGTGGAGCAATCTTACGAATTCGCCGCGCGTCCGGTTATTTATAACGTCTGCAATTATCAAAAACCGGCTAACGGGCAAACGGCGTTGATCTCCTGGGATGATGTGGTCACGCTGTTCCACGAATTTGGTCATACCCTGCATGGCCTGTTTGCCAGCCAGCGCTACGCCACGCTTTCCGGCACCAATACGCCGCGTGATTTTGTAGAGTTCCCGTCGCAAATTAACGAACACTGGGCCAGCCATCCGCAGGTGTTTGCCCATTATGCGCGGCATTACGAAACGGGCGAACCGATGCCGGAAGCGCTGGGTGATAAGATGTTAAATGCTACCCAGTTCAATAAAGGCTACGACATGACGGAGCTGCTGAGTGCCGCGTTGCTCGACATGAACTGGCATGGGATTGCTGAACCGGTGGAAGATGTTGATACGTTTGAATCTGCCGCGCTTAAAAAAGAAGGCCTGGATCTTCCTGCTGTTCCCCCGCGTTATCGCAGCAGCTATTTCGCCCATATTTTTGGCGGCGGCTACGCGGCAGGGTATTACGCTTACCTGTGGACGCAAATGCTGGCTGACGACGGCTATCAGTGGTTTGTTGAGCAGGGCGGGTTAACGCGTGAAAACGGGCAGATATTCCGTGACGCAATTTTATCGCGCGGCAACAGCAGTGACCTGGAAGCGCTGTACCGTGACTGGCGCGGGCACAATCCAAAGATTGAGCCGATGTTGAAGAATCGTGGGTTGAGTTAAGGGGGGCAGTGCACCGCCACCACCCTGGCTCCCGGCAAGAAAAACGGCAACCCGAAGGTTGCCGTTTGTTTATTTCTCGCCGTCACTACCCGGCATCACACCTTTACGCCAGTTCGTTAGGGCAGGCTTCACCCTTTTCCAGTTGCTGCAAATTACCCAGCGTGGTTTCTGAAATGCTGATCAACGCTTCGGCAGTCAGGAACGCCTGGTGGCCGGTGAACAACACGTTATGACAGGCGGACAGACGACGGAACACGTCATCCTGGATAACGTCGTTAGACTTGTCTTCAAAGAACAGGTCACGTTCATTCTCATACACGTCCATACCCAGCGCGCCAATTTTCTGGGTTTTCAACGCTTCGATAGCCGCCTGCGAGTCAATCAGACCACCACGGCTGGTGTTGATGATCATCACGCCGTCTTTCATCTGGTCAAACGCCGTCTGGTTGAGCAGGTGATAGTTTTCCGGCGTCAGCGGACAGTGCAGGGAAATCACGTCAGATTGGGAAAAGAGCGTTTGCAGATCGACATATTCCACGCCCAGCTCCAGCGCGGCTGCACTTGGGTACGGATCAAATGCCAGCAGACGCATCCCAAAGCCTTTCAGAATGCGCAGGGTAGCAATGCCGATTTTACCGGTGCCAATCACGCCAGCGGTTTTGCCGTACATGGTGAAACCGGTCAGGCCTTCAAGAGAGAAGTTCGCATCACGGGTACGCTGATACGCGCGGTGAATGCGACGGTTCAGCGACATCATCATCCCGATAGCGTGTTCAGCGACCGCTTCAGGTGAGTAAGCCGGAACGCGAACGACCTTCAGGCCCAGTTCTTTAGCGGCATCAAGGTCAACGTTGTTAAAGCCCGCGCAGCGCAGGGCGATATACTTCACGCCATGTCTTTTCAGCTCTTCCAGAACAGGGCGGCTACCGTCGTCGTTCACAAAGATACAGACACCTTCACAGCCGTGAGCCGTTTTGGCCGTTTTTTCAGTCAGCAGAAAGTCGAAAAATTCAAGTTCGAATCCGTAAGCCTCGTTAACATGTTGCAGATACTTTTTATCGTACTGCTTTGTGCTATATACCGCGAGTTTCATAAGACTTTCTCCAGTGATTTTGCATTCACGTTAGCATGATTAAAATAATCTTACAATTTATAAAATATTATTGAATTCAATAGGTTCTATGGATAATTCTAGAGCATCTGCGGGCAATAACCCTAGGGTATTCCAACCACAGGGGTTTCTTTCGCAGATATTTTGCACAGGGAATGTCACCGCTGGTTTTGCGACATCCAGCGCTACGGACTTCTAATCAGCAGGTCCGCAGTGTACGGATTCGAAACCCTGCGACGATAAACGAAATTTTACCTATGCCCGATGGTGCATCTATCCTAAAGAATGGCGTTCTCTTCAACTGACTGGCTAAACATGCGACAATGATCGGCACTGTCGGCTTATTTTTTACAATAAATCAGGATATTAACTGCCCATGAAGGGTAAATACAAAGCCGCGCTCGCGCTTCTACTGCTGATAATACTTTTGCCGCTGACGCTGCTGATGACGCTCGCCCAGTGGGTGCCTACGCTTGCCGGAGTCTGGCTACCCGTGGGGACGCGTATCGCCTTTGAAAAAAGCCCCCGTCTGACTCGCCATTCGATAGTTATCCCGGATCTCCGATATCTGGTTGAAGACTGTGAGATTGCCAGAGTCGAAAACGCGACACTGTCACATCCCAGCCGCTGGAAGATGGATATTGGTGCGCTGGATCTCAACACCGCCTGTCTGAGCAAATTACCGCAAACCGCGCCGTCAACGGTCGCGCCCAAAACGCTGGCACAATGGCAGGCGCTGCTTCCCAACACCTGGATTAACGTCCACCGGCTGACGCTCTCTCCATGGCAGCAATGGCAGGGTGAGCTCAAGGCGTCGCTAACGCCTGCCATACAAGAGCTGAGCTATAAGGGCGAGCAGGTCAACGTGCAGGGCAAATTGCACGGGCAAACATTGACCATCAGCCAGTTTGAAGCCCATCTGCCCGATTACCCGCAGCCTGTGTCGCTGGTGGGGGAATTCACCTTGCCACTGGTGCCAGACGGCGTGCCGGTTAAAGGTCATGCGGTGGCAACCTTTAATGTGCCGCAGCTCTCCTCGCTGGTAGATGCAGACCTGGACTGGGAGCAAAATCAGGGGCAACTGGTTGTGATGTCGCGCGATAACCCCGACCCGCTCCTCGACCTGCCATGGAAAATTACGCCTCAGCAGCTGTCCATCAGTGATGGTCGCTGGAACTGGCTCCTCTCCGGAATGCCACTGAGCGGGCGCATTGGTCTGAATATCGATAACTGGCAGCAGGGGCTGGAGAAAGCAACCCTCTCAGGCCGTCTTAACGTGCTGACGAAGGGCGATGCGGGCAAAGGTAACGCCGTGCTGATCATCGGGCCGGGTAAGCTCAGTATGGATAACAGCGATATGCCGCTGCATCTGAGTGGTGAAGCCAAACAAAATGATCTGATCCTTTACGCCATGCTTCCGGCAAAACTGACCGGAAGCCTGAACGACCCGCAGCTGGCGTTCGAGCCAGGGGCGTTATTGCGTTCGCGCGGGCGTGTGATTGACTCCCTGAATATTGATGAAATTCGCTGGCCTTTAGCCGGTGTTAAGCTTGCCCGGAAGGGCGTAGACGGTCGTTTACAGGCCATCTTGCGCGCCCACGAAAATGAAATGGGGGATTTTGAGCTGCATCTGGATGGCCAGGCCAATGACTTCCTACCCGATAACGGCCTGTGGCGCTGGCGTTACTGGGGGAAAGGGAACTTCACGCCAATGAACGCGCGCTGGGATGTGGCCGGTAAAGGGGAATGGCGCGACAACGTTATCGAGCTTACCGATTTGTCGACGGGGTTCGATAAACTTCAGTACGGAACGATGCTGGTCACCACGCCGCGTCTGGTGCTGGATAAACCGGTTCGCTGGCTACGCGATCCGGCTAACCCCCAGTTCAGCGGTGCGCTGTCACTGAATGCCGGACAAACCTCATTTTCCGGCGGCAGCGTGCTTCCTCCATCCGTGCTGACCTTTAGCGTAGAGGGCAACGACCCGACGATTTTCCAGTACAAAGGCTCCCTTCATGCGGGCGCAATTGGCCCGGTCCAGGTGAACGGGCGCTGGGATGGTGAACGCCTGCGCGGCCAGGCCTGGTGGCCGAAACAGTCTCTCACCGTGTTCCAGCCACTTCTTCCACCAGACTGGAAAATGATGCTGCGGGACGGCAATCTCTATGCGCAGGTGGCGTTCTCTGCCGCAGCGGGGCAAGGCTTTGAAGCCGGTGGCCATGGGGTACTGAAATCCGGCAGCGCCTGGATGCCGGATAACCAGATTAACGGCGTCGATTTTGTGTTGCCATTCCGCTTTAGCGAGGGTACCTGGTCGCTTGGCACGCGCGGCCCGGTCACTTTACGCATTGGCGAGGTCGTTAACCTGGTCACTGCGCGTAACATCACGGCAGATTTGCAGGGTGACTACCCGTGGAGTGAAGACAATCCGCTGCTGTTAACCAACGTTAGCGTCGATGCGCTTGGCGGCAAAATCACCATGCAGCAGCTGCGAATGCCGCAGCACGATCCGGCTCTGCTGCGGGTGAATAATATCTCGTCCAGCGAACTTATCAGCGCGGTTAACCCGAAGCAGTTTGCCGTGTCCGGCCCGGTAAGCGGGGCGCTGCCTTTCTGGCTGGACAATGAAAAATGGATAATCAAGGACGGCTGGTTAACCAACCCCGGCCCCATGACGCTGCGTATCGACAAAGACACGGCCGATGCCATTGTGAACGATAATATGGTTGCGGGGGCGGCAATTAACTGGCTCCGCTATATGGAGATTTCGCGTTCGTGGACGAGAATCAATTTAGATAATCTGGGTGAATTAACCATGCAGGCTACGATCAGTGGAACCAGCCGTGTGGACGGGAAAAGCAGTACCGTTCACCTTAATTACACCCATGACGAGAACGTCTTTACCCTCTGGCGCAGTCTGCGTTTTGGGGACAATCTGCAAACATGGTTTGAGCAACACGCGGCATTACCGAATATCAGCCGCAGTTCGACAGGCAAGGAAAGTGAGGAACAACAATGAAAAAGATGGCGGGTGTACTCACCGTGGCCGTAGTCGCGTTGCTGACAGGCTGTACGCCGCGTATTGAAGTTGCGGCGCCAAAAGAGCCAATTACCATCAATATGAACGTGAAAATTGAGCATGAGATCCATATCAAGGTCGATAAAGACGTCGAAACCTTGCTGAAATCGCGCAGCGATCTGTTCTGAGGACGCCATGAAACGAATATTAGCTCTTACTTTACTGGCGCTGGGCATGAACGTGCAGGCTGCAACACTCACCCTGAATGAGGCGCGTGCCGAGGGGCGCGTAGGAGAAACGCTGAGCGGCTATATCGCGCCACTGCATCAGGATGCAGAAACCCTGGCCCTGGTAAATCAGATCAATGCCGCGCGGACCGAAAGCTATCAGAAACTGGCCGACAGCAACAATCTGCCGGTGGATGAAGTGGCGAAAATGGCAGGCCAAAAGCTGGTCGCCAGGGCGCAGCCAGGTGAGTATGTGAAGGGCATTAACGGGAAATGGCTGAAAAAGTAGTTAGCGGCAACGCTTACGATACTCGCCAGGCGACACGCCAAAGCGCTGCTTAAACGCCGTTGAAAAATGGCTATGGTCAGCAAACCCCCAGCTATAGCCAATCCCCGCCAGCTTTTCATCATCGCTGGCGGCGCGCAACACCTGCGCACACAGGTCGAGACGTCGGTTTTTAATATACTGCGCAACCACCAGTCCCTTATCAGCAAACATACGGTACAGACTGCGCACCGACATCCCGCTTTCAGTGGCGATCCATTCCGGGCGTAAAGCTTCAGACTGAATATGGTCATCAATCAGGGACAGCACGTTCTGGAACTGACGCTCTTTGCGCGGCTGGACCGCTTCGCGCTGCTGAAATGCCGGACGCAGCAGGCAAACCATGGCCTCAAGTGCCGCTTCACTCTCTAAATCACTCAGGTCGGCGTTGCCCATACTCTCCTGCAACAGGCGGTGGCTCAGCTGCACCGTTGGCAGGCTGCGCGATAGCGTAAGCGCACAGCTAACTTCCTGGAAACGGCACTGTTGCTCAATAATCTGACGGGGAACAAGCAGCGAAATCTGGCGGGATTTTTCCTGCCAGTAAATCGAGCAGGGGCGTGAAGCATCAATCAAGGTGATATCACCCGTTTTAAGAATGGAGCGGCGATCGTCCTGCTCCAGCTCAGCGCTGCCTTCAAGCTGAAACACGGTATAAAACCAGGCATCGTTGCCGTTTTTAATCTCCTGTCGGGTACGAAACAGGTTCACACCACCGGCTGTAACGGTGCTGAGTTTCAGACTACGGGCATAGCTGGTTTCCAGTTCGCCAATGAACTCACCCTCTAACGGGCGAGCGTCAAAACGCCCACAAACCTGGTTAATTTGCGCCAGCCACTGCTGATATTTTTCCTGCTCGCTTGCACACGCCATCGTTTATCTCGCTGCACTTTCAATGTTTTTGCATTGTTGCATTTGTGTTGCATTTTGTCAGAGCCATGAGGCTGACTATAGGAAAGAACACTCACCGGGAACAGTGTTATAAGCGGGAATTATCATGTTTTGCGGAGCCTGTCACAGGTGGCAAAGCGAATGTCACACAGACAAAAGCGGTAATGCAAAACGCCTCTTAGACTGCAATAACACCCTGCGAATAATAACGAAGGAGTACCCTATGTCTGAATCACAGGTCGCAGTCCTGCCAGGCGTACAGCAGTTTTTAGATAGACATCATGGACTGTGGATCGAAGGCCGTCAGGCTGCATCCGACAGTGAAAAACGCCTGAACGTGTATAACCCGGCAACCGGTGAAGTCATTGCCTCCACCGCCGATGCCAGCGTAGCGGATGTCGATCGCGCGGTGATGTCTGGCTGGCGTGCCTTTGTGGCCCGCAGCTGGGCCGGAAAACTGCCCGCTGAGCGCGAGCGTATTCTGCTGCGTTTCGCCGATCTGGTCGAACAACACAGCGAAGAGCTGGCGCAGCTTGAAACCCTGGAGCAGGGCAAATCCATCAATATTTCCCGCGCCTTTGAAGTGGGATGCACCCTTAACTGGATGCGTTACACCGCCGGGCTGACCACCAAAATTGCGGGCAAAACGCTCGACCTTTCTATTCCATTGCCACAGGGCGCACGCTATCAGGCCTGGACGCGCAAAGAGCCGGTTGGCGTGGTCGCCGGGATTGTGCCGTGGAACTTCCCACTGATGATTGGCATGTGGAAAGTGATGCCAGCGCTGGCGGCAGGGTGTTCGATTGTGATTAAGCCGTCCGAAACCACGCCGCTGACCATGCTGCGCGTGGCGGAGCTGGCAAGCGAAGCAGGCATTCCCGATGGCGTGTTTAACGTGGTGACCGGCAGCGGCGCCGTGTGTGGCGCGGCGTTAACCTCTCATCCGCACATTGCCAAAATCAGCTTTACCGGCTCCACGGCGACGGGCAAACAGATCGCCCGCACCGCGGCAGATACCCTGACGGGCGTGACGCTGGAACTGGGCGGTAAAAACCCGGCCATCGTCCTGAAAGATGCCGACCCGGCCTGGGTGATTGAAGGTCTGATGACCGGCAGCTTCCTCAACCAGGGACAGGTGTGCGCGGCAAGCTCGCGTATTTATATTGAAGCACCGCTGTTTGATACCCTGGTGAGCAGTTTTGAGCAGGCAGTAAAATCCCTGAGCGTGGGCCCGGGCATGTCACAGCAGGCGTTTATTAACCCGCTGGTGTCGCGCGCTCACTGTGACAAGGTTCAGACATTCCTCGATGAAGCGAAGTCGCGCAACGCGGAGCTTATCACCGGCAACCGTGGCCCGGATGGGCAGGGCTATTATGTCTCGCCAACGCTTGTGGTGAACCCGGAGGCCAGCCTGCGTCTGACGCGTGAAGAGGTGTTTGGCCCGGTGGTTAACCTGGTCCGGGTGGCTGATGGCGAAGAGGCTTTACAGCTGGCGAACGATACGGAATATGGGCTGACGGCAAGCGTCTGGACGCAGAACATGAGCAAAGCGCTGGAGTACACCGACAGACTCCAGGCTGGCACCGTGTGGGTGAACAGCCATACGCTGATCGACGCCAACCTGCCGTTTGGCGGCATGAAGCAGTCTGGCACCGGGCGTGATTTTGGCCCGGACTGGCTGGATGGCTGGTGCGAGACTAAGTCGGTTTGTGTGCGGTATTAAGCCACTCTGTTATTTTAGTGTTGCAGGCCGGGTAAGGCGCAGCCGCCACCCGGCATTTTTTAATGCGACCACCGGTCCCGACCGGCTTCTTTCGCGCGGTACAGCGCCGCATCGGCGCGAGCGATAATCTCCGTCCCGGCCTGACCCTCCTCCATGGCCGCAATGCCCATGCTGGCGGTAACCACACCGCTCACTTTTGAGGCACTGTGCGGGATAGCCGCTGCGCGCAGGCCATCCTGAATACGCACGGCAACCTGTTCCGCCATGTTTTCCGGGCAGTCGAACAGGATCACCACAAACTCCTCGCCGCCGTAGCGAGACACGACATCGTGCGGCGTACGCACCGATTTCTTCAACACCTGCGCCACGCGCATCAGGCAGTCATCACCGGCCTGGTGGCCGTAAGTGTCGTTATAAAGCTTGAAATAATCGACATCGAGCATAATCAGCGAGAAGGCTTTTTTCTGATCAACTGCGTTCTCCAGCACGGTTTCCATCGCCCGTCGGTTTGCCGTCTGGGTTAATGCATCCAGATGTGCCAGCGCATCGAGCCGCAAAATTAAGCGCTGGTTCTGCTGGTTGCGCCGCCAGGCCTCTTCGAACCAGCTCAACAGGATAAAGCGCCCGCAGATCAGAATAAGGGTAAACACAATCCAGATGACGGCAAAACGCAGGTTAACACCGTGGTTCAGGGCGATACTGGAAACGGGCAAGCTAAGCCACAGCGGTATAACAAAAGCCAACAGCCCGGAAGGGTGAAAATAGAGTGCCGTCATGCCCGCTAAAAGCAGCACAATGAAGATTGGCCATGCGTGAGGAAGTTGCACTAAAACGATTAACAGATACCCGCATATCGCCCACAGCAGGCTACAAATAAACAAAACGATGCTGATCCCGGCGATATGTTGCCAGGCCATGACCAGCAGGGCCGCCGAAATAATGACAATCCCCAGCATTGAGGTATCCACCATCAACGCCAGCTGCTTCGTCGTACCAATCAGACTGTCGATATCACCAAACAGGACGTTGCGCAGCAGGAGCATGAGCGCGAAGCTCACGTTCACAAAAGCCAGCCACGGCAGATTCATTGCCAGGCCGTGACGCACCATCGATTTACGTGTAGGCCAGGTGGCGAGGTCGGACGTTATATTGTGTCTTTTTTCCATAGTGGCCAGTATCCCCATCCAAAGGGAGAAAGTGAAAATAGCGGGCGGGAAGTATCGCTCGTCTATGCGTTACAATGTCACAATGCTAAGTCAGAATTAAACGTTATTGATATATCCTGTCATAGCGTCCAGTTTGAACGTGTTGTAAGAGATAAAAAAAGAAGAAAGTATGAATAAATATAATCGGGGGAATGCGTTCGGCAACTGGCAGGATGGAAAAGAAGTAAAAAAACCGGGCGTTATGCCCGGCGTGTCTTAGGTTATTTATCGTCTTTTTTCTTGCCGAGCGTTGGCGTCTCGTCAAAGAAGTTCCACGGTTTCAGCAGGGTGTGAACCCATTCCGTTGGCATGATTGGCCACTCTTCGGCGCGGGCAACGTGGGTTGTGCCGGTTGTCATCCAGACCACATCATCTTCGTTGTTGAGCGACTCGTTATCCTTGTTGTACTGGCCAAGGCCCGTGTCGTGGGTGGAGCGGTTCGGGAATTTCCCTTCCGGGTACATCTCGTTCGGATGGTAACGCGTGACCCACAGCTGCTTGTCCATAAAGCTCAGACGATGGTAAATCCACTCATCCGGTGCAAATTTTGCCCCAGTGGCAACCGGGTGAGTACCGCCTGCATACGGGATAATCTGATACGAAACCGGGTTACCCATGCGGTTCTCTTTGCTGGTATTGCTCAGCAGACGGATGGTGCCCGGGTCAAATTTCTGCGCGGCCTGTTGTTCAGTATCAATATTGTACTGATTAATCTGCATAGTACTGGTACGTGGGCCGCCCGCGGTGTTTGGCTTCACTTCAGGATCCATTGCCACCAGGCTGTTGTTGGTGCCATCCACATCCATATCCAGACGGAAGTTATAGATATGCTGGTGAGTGGTGCCGACGATGTTATGGTCGATCAGCGTGCCGTATTTGGTGTCGTCTTTGGCGGTGGCATCATGCATGGTTTTCGCCAGCACGCCTTTCACCGCTTCAATCCCGGTTGCACCGGCATCAATACCGATGGTGCCGTTTTCGTGGAACACCCAGTCAAAGATATAGTCGTAGTTACCCACGGTACTGACCCAGCGCACGACCAGCTCGCGGCGTTCGGTACTGACGTTTGGCTGACCCATCTCCTGATGTTTGTACTCAGGGCCCGCGTAGCGCTCGAAAATGGCGATGGCGCGTGGGATCTCCATTGGCGCACCGGTGTAATCCGGGATGGTTTCATTCAGCAATACGGCGTTAGACGGAACGTCTTTGCCGCGCACCAGCGGAGAGGTCAGGGTGCCCATACCGTAGTCGCCGGAATCCAGATACGCTTTGAAGTACCAGCCCACGTCAGGGTCGCCGTAAGGCACGATCATCCCGCCAAGAGAACCTTCGTACATAATCTGGCGTTTTTTGCCGTTATCGTTGTAGGTCACGGTAGAGATAACTGGCCCCACGCGGGAATCCAGACTCAGGTGGAAGTCCCAGTTCTGCCAGTGCACCATGTCACCGGTAATGGTGTAGTTCTTGCCTTCCGGCTCAATAATCTCGAGTGGTTTTTTCGGCGTTTCCACGCGGTCACGCCCATCATACGGACGCGGTGCCATGGGCACTGGCACCACGGCGCCTTCTTCGATTTTCTGGATTTTCTTCTGTTCCAGGTCGACAACGGCCACCAGGTTTTCAATCGGGTGCGCCCAGTAGTTACCGTCGCCGGTATCGAGATAGCTCACCACTTTCAGCAGGCGGTCTTCCTGCTTCAGGCCATCTTTGCCGTCAAAATAACCCACGGTCAGCGGGGTGGTGATCACTTTCTTCGGATCGGTTACGCCGTGCTTTTTCAGCGCTTCAACATATTCCGGGCTGTCATTGATAATCTGCTGTACGGCGGTGAAGTCATCAAGCAGCACCATACCGTGCGCATCTTTGATTGGCTCCCAGCTCAGCACTTTTTTGTCTTTCAGATCAACCAGGCTTTCAATGACGTGTTTACCGTCAAGCATAGTGACTTGCGCCTGACGAGGGGAATCTACCGCCGTGCCGTTCAGCACAAAGTCCCAGACTTTGGCTTTTTCCGGCTCGGCCAGCGCAATCTGGGTGAAGCGGGTGTTAGGTTTAAAATCCGCAGAGGATTTCACAATCTCTACGGCTTGCTTAATTTCATCGGCAGATAACGCATTCAACGGGTGAGGGCGTTTCTCTACCTGGAAGGTCTGGTCGAGGCCTGACTGGAAAACATCGTTGATGAAGGTATCAGAGATAAAGGCTTTTTTGCCCTTCATCACCACGGGCACCTGTAACTTCAGGGTTTTGCCGTTGACGATCGCCGTTTTCGCACCTGGCTTGACCTTCACAAATGCCCCGTCTTTGGCGATGGTAAACATCTGAGCGTAATCATCCCATTGCACATCTGCGCCAAAGTCCTGAAGCGTTTTGTCCATCGGAACCATGTGCGCCTCACTGCCGTGGGCGAAAACAGGGGTTTGCCAGGCGCAAATCAGAGCAACTGCCATGGCCAGTGCCGTTTTACGGGCAGAAAAAGAAGAGTTGCTTCCCATCGTTGACCTCATTTTGTTTTGTTGTGTTTTTTGTGTTGTGCCAGCGTTATCCTGGCAGGGCTGTGTGAAAAGCGTTTGCCTGCATCTGCCAGGTTATTTGTCAGTCTTGCCAGGTTAAAAAAAGACCGGGGGTAAATCACATCCCCGGTCAATGTGCGTAACGTTTTACTCTGTGAAATCGCCTTGCTGGCGCGCCACCAGCGTTAAAATGGAATAGAGGGCAACGGCTTGCTGATGCTGGTTAAAAATTTCAACCGACCATTCCACTACGCCTGTCGGTTTTTCATCGGCGGCACGTTGTTTTTTCAGCGTTTTGCGTTTGCAGGTCAGGCGTACCTGAATGGTGTCGCCTGGCTTGACCGGCTCGATAAAGCGCAGGTTTTCCATGCCGTAGTTGGCAATCACCGGCCCCACGCCCGCATCCACAAACAGACCCGCAGCGGCGGAAATCAGGAAATAACCGTGGACCACGCGTTCACCGAAGATAGACTCCGCCGCGCCAATTTTGTCCATGTGAGCGTAGAAATGGTCGCCGCTCAGGCAGGCAAAGTTGACGATATCGGCTTCCGTCAGGGTACGGCGCGGTGTCAGCAGGCTATCACCCGGCTGTAACTCCTCGAAGTATTTGCGGAACGGATGAACCCGGTCTTCCTGCACCTGCGCGCCGCGCACCCACTGTTTGCCGATCGCCGCCAGCATCGACGGACTGCCCTGAATGGCAGTGCGTTGCAGGTAATGTTTTACTGCCCGCAAACCACCCAGCTCTTCACCGCCACCCGCGCGTCCCGGGCCACCGTGAACCAGTTGCGGCAGCGGAGAACCGTGTCCGGTAGATTCTTTGGCAGACTCTTCGTTAAGGATCTGAATTCGCCCGTGAGCACGCGCGGCACCAGCAATAAACTGGCGGGCAATCGCTAAATCTGCCGTCACCAGCGTCCCGGCCAGGCTGCCGCCGCCCGCACGGGCAAGCTGCATGGCGTGGTCGGCGGTGCGGTATGGCATCAGCGTGGCAACCGGGCCGAAGGCCTCAGTGGAATGGACTGCCGGGCTTTCATCAGGCTGAGGGCAGAAGAGCAGGGTTGGCGGGAAGAACGCACCAGCCGCCTGCATATCCGCTTTGCCCCCCAGGCGAACCTGGCAGCCTGCGGCAATCAGCAGATCCACTTTCTCCTGCACATCTGCGCGCTGTTCGTGGTTGACCAGTGCGCCCATTTTTACCCCTTCCTGCGTCGGGTCGCCCACCACCACTTTTTCCAGGCGGGCAATCAGCGCCTGGCTCACGGCATCCACCTGGCTTTGCGGCACAATGATGCGACGAATGGCGGTACATTTCTGCCCGGCTTTGGCGGTAATTTCCCGCACCACTTCGCGGATAAACAGGGCAAATTCTGGCTGTTCCGGCGTCACATCATCGCCCAGTACGCAGCAGTTCAGCGAATCGGCTTCCATGGTGAACGGAATGGAGTTGGCGACAATGTTCGGGTGTACGCGCAGGCTCTGCCCGGTGCTGGCGGAGCCGGTAAAGGTCACCACGTCCTGGCTGTCGAGCTGGCTCAGCAGATCCCCGGCACCGCCACAAATCAGGCTTATTGCCCCTTCCGGTACCAGGCCGCTGTCGACGATGGATTTCACCATTGCCTGCGTCACCTGCGCGGTGGCGGTAGCGGGTTTGATAATGGCGGGCATCCCGGCAAGCCAGGTCGGTGCCAGTTTTTCCAGCATTCCCCAGCAGGGGAAGTTAAAGGCGTTGATGTGTACCGCCACACCGGATTTGGACGTTAAGACGTGGCGTGCGGCAAACCCGCCTTCTTTTGACAACGGGATCAGTTCATCTTCCGGCCACAGCGTGTCGTCCGGCAGTTCGCGGCTGCCAAGGCTTGCGTAGGTGAAGAGGGTGCCGATACCGCCTTCGATATCGACCCAGCTATCGGCTTTGGTTGCCCCGGTTTGTGCCGACAGCGCATAGAACGCTGCTTTCTGGCTCAGCAGGTGTTTTGCCACCGCTTTGAGCATGGCTGCACGTTCAATAAAGGTCATGGCGCGAAGTGATTCACCGCCATGCTCAATGGCATAACGGCGAGCCGCCGCCATATCCAGACCCTCGCTGGTCACTTCCCACAGTGCTTCGCCGCTAATGGCATGATGAATATGGCGCTCACGGCCCCGGCCAGACTGCCAGGTGCCGGACAAGAAGCTGGCTAACTGCTGCATTTCTTATCTCCAAGTGTTACGTGATTTCACTATAAATACTTTGATCGTGAATCATAAAAATCAAGCGATGTTTTAATGAATTGTTAACATTGTGATCTCACCTGACGAAACACCCTTCCATTCTTCTTTGTGTTTGCCCCAGATTTGAAAAGCCTTGCGAGCGATGTCACAAATTACACAAACGTTTCTTGGGGTTGTATTTAACCTTTGTGTAACTTTTAAGAAACGAAGTGATTCACTATTTCACTTAACGTAATCAGTTAACGAATCATAAAGGTGATGATGTGACACAAGAACAACGCTTTGAGCAGTGCATCGCGCAGGAGACTGCCATCGAGCCACAGGACTGGATGCCTGATGCCTACCGCAAGACGCTGATCCGCCAGATTGGGCAACATGCGCACTCTGAAATTGTCGGGATGCTTCCTGAAGGGAACTGGATCACCCGCGCCCCGACGCTGAGACGCAAAGCGATTCTGCTGGCGAAAGTGCAGGACGAAGCCGGACACGGTTTGTATCTCTACAGTGCGGCTGAAACGCTGGGCTGCGCGCGGGAAGATATCTACCAGAAGATGCTCGACGGTCAGATGAAATACTCCTCCATTTTTAACTACCCGACGCTGAGCTGGGCCGATATTGGCGTGATCGGCTGGCTGGTGGACGGTGCCGCCATCGTGAACCAGGTGGCCCTGTGCCGTACCTCTTATGGCCCTTATGCCCGTGCGATGGTGAAAATCTGTAAAGAAGAGAGTTTCCATCAGCGTCAGGGCTTTGAAGCCTGCATGGCGCTGGCGCAGGGCAGTGGATCCCAGCGTCAGATGTTGCAGGACGCCATCAACCGTTTCTGGTGGCCGGCATTAATGATGTTCGGGCCAAACGATGACAACTCGCCAAACAGCGCCCGCAGCCTGGCCTGGAAAATCAAACGCTTTGGCAACGACGAGCTGCGCCAGCGTTTTGTTGATAACACCGTACCGCAGGTGGAAATGCTGGGCATGACCGTACCGGATGCCGACCTGCGTTTTGACGAAGAGAGCGGCCATTACCGCTTCGGTGAAATTGACTGGCACGAATTTGAAGACGTGATTAACGGGCGCGGCGTGTGTAACCACGAACGCCTGGCCGCAAAGCGAAAAGCCTGGGAAGACGGGGCGTGGGTGCGCGAAGCCGCACTGGTGCACGCAGAAAAACAGCGCGCCCGTCAGGTCGCATAAGAGGAAACAACAATGAGCAATGTTTACTGGCCGTTATACGAAGTTTTTGTGCGATCCAAACAAGGGTTGTCCCACCGTCATGTGGGTAGCCTCCACGCTGCCGACGATCGCATGGCGCTGGAAAATGCACGCGATGCTTACACCCGTCGCAGCGAAGGCTGTTCCATCTGGGTGGTGAAGGCGAGCGAGATCGTGGCTTCACAGCCGGAAGAGAGTGGTGAGTTCTTCGACCCGGCGGAAAGCAAGGTTTACCGCCATCCGACGTTTTACACCATCCCTGATGGCATCGAGCACATGTGAGGTCAGGGATGAAAACGACAACTGCATATGCCCTGCGTCTGGGCGACAACGGTCTGGTGCTTTCGCAGCGTCTTGGTGCCTGGTGCGGCCATGCGCCGGAGCTGGAAATTGACCTGGCGCTGGCCAACATCGGCCTTGATGTGCTTGGGCAGGCGCGCAATTTCCTGACCTACGCGGCAGAGCTGGAAGGCCTGGGCGATGAAGACACGCTGGCCTATGGCCGCGATGAGCGCCAGTTCCAGAATCTACTGCTGGTGGAACAACCAAACGGCAACTTCGCAGATACCATTGCCCGCCAGTACTTTATGGATGCCTGGCACGTGGAGCTGTTCAGCCGTTTAACCCAGAGCCGCGATCGCCAACTGGCCGCTATTGCCGCGAAGGCAATTAAAGAAGCGCGTTATCACCTGCGCTTTAGCCGTGGCTGGCTGGTCCGCCTGGGGGCAGGCACGGAACTGTCCGCACAGCGAATGCAGCAGGCGGTGGACAATCTGTGGCGCTTTACGGCAGAGCTGTTTGAAGCCGATGACGTTGAGCTGGCGCTGATTGAAGAAGGTATCGCCGTTGATCCGCGCGAACTGCGTCAGGGCTGGGAAAGCGAAGTCTTTGCCGGATTGCAGGAAGCCGGGCTGCATGTGCCGGAAGAAGTGGCGTATCGCACCGGCGGCAAGAAAGGGCTGCACACCGAACACCTGGGGCCGATGCTGGCAGAGATGCAATATCTCCAGCGCGTCAACCCGGGCCAGCAGTGGTAAGGAGAGCGGTTATGCAACGTTTCGTCGAGATTGCCCCTGCGGAAATCCCGCAAATCTGGTCGCTGTTAAGCCAGATCCCGGACCCGGAAGTGCCGGTTCTGACCATCACCGACTTAGGGATGGTTCGCAGCGTCACCGCGCAGGGCGAAGGTTGGGTGATTGGCTTTACGCCAACCTATTCGGGCTGCCCAGCAACGGAACACCTGTTGGGTGCCATTCGCGAAACGATGACGGCGCACGGTTTCACCCCTGTGCATATCGTGTTGCAGCTTGAGCCCGCCTGGACCACCGACTGGATGACTGCCGATGCCCGCGAGCGCTTGCGTGAGTATGGCATCAGCCCGCCAGTCGGCCACAGCTGCCACGCCCATGCACCGGCTGAAGTCAGCTGCCCGCGCTGTGCCAGCACCGACACCTCGCTTATCAGTGAATTTGGTTCGACGGCCTGCAAGGCACTTTATCGCTGCAATAGCTGCCGTGAACCTTTCGACTATTTCAAATGTATTTGAGGTTGCCATGACAACGTTTCACTCCTTAACTGTGGCAAAAGTAGAACCCGAAACCCGCGATGCGGTGACCATTACCTTTGCGGTGCCACAGGCGTTGCAGGAGGCTTACCGCTTTCGTCCAGGGCAACACCTGACTCTTAAAGCCACGCTGGGCGGCGATGAACTGCGCCGCTGCTACTCTATTTGTCGCAGCGTGACGCCTGGCGAAATCAGCGTGGCTGTTAAAGCCATCGAAGGGGGGCGCTTTTCGCGCTACGCCCGGGATGAGATCAAACAGGGCATGGCCCTGGAGGTCATGGTTCCGCAAGGGCACTTTGGCTACCAGCCGCAGGCCGAACGTGAAGGTCACTATCTGGCCATTGCCGCGGGTTCCGGGATCACACCGATGCTGGCGATCCTGTCCGCCACACTGACCACCGAGCCGAACAGCCATTTCACCCTGATTTACGGTAACCGCAGCAGCCAGAGCATGATGTTCCGTCAGGCGCTGGCTGACCTGAAAGACAAATACACGCAGCGCCTGCAACTGGTGTGCATCTTCAGCCAGGAAACCCTCGACAGCGATTTGCTGCACGGGCGTATTGATGGCGAAAAACTTCAGGCGCTGGCAAAGACCCTGATCAATTTCCGTCAGTATGACGAAGCCTTTATCTGCGGTCCGTCAGCAATGATGGACGATGCCGAAGCGACGTTAAAAGCGCTGGGGATGCCGGAAAAAACCATCCATCTTGAGCGCTTTAATACCCCTGGATCTGGCGTGAAACGTACCCTCAGCGTGCAGGCGCAGGGGCAAAAAGTGACCGTGCGTCAGGATGGTCGTGACCGCGAAATCACCCTGACCGCTGACGACGAAAGCATTCTTGATGCGGCCCTGCGTCAGGGCGCTGACCTGCCGTATGCCTGCAAGGGCGGCGTGTGCGCCACCTGTAAATGCAAAGTGGTGCGCGGCAATGTAGATATGGCAACCAACTACAGCCTGGAGCCGGACGAACTGGCTGCCGGATACGTGCTGAGCTGCCAGGCGTTGCCGCTAACCGCTGACGTCATTGTCGACTTTGATGCGAAGGGGATGGCATGAGCGAACTGATTGTCACCCGTCATGGCCGCGTGTTGCAGCTCACGCTGAACCGCCCGGCCGCGCGCAATGCCCTGAACAATGCGCTGTTGACCCAGCTTGCCACTGAACTGGAAGCCGCGGCGGTGGATGGTGATATCTCGGCCTGTGTGATTTACGGCAACGAACGCTGCTTTGCCGCGGGGGCTGATCTCAACGAAATGGCGGAAAAAGATCTGCCTGCCACGCTGAATGACATTCGCCCCCAGCTGTGGGCGCGGATTAACGCCTTTCCTAAACCACTGATTGCCGCCGTTAACGGCTTTGCGCTGGGTGCGGGCTGCGAGCTTGCGCTGCTGTGCGATGTGGTGATCGCCGGTGACAACGCGCGTTTTGGGCTGCCGGAAATCACCCTCGGCATTATGCCGGGTGCTGGCGGTACGCAGCGGCTTATTCGCAGCGTGGGTAAATCCCTTGCCAGCAAAATGGTGCTGACCGGTGAAAGTATTAGCGCGCAGCAGGCGCAACACGCCGGGCTGGTGAGCGATATCTTCCCTGCGCCGCTGACCCTGGAATATGCCCTGAAGCAGGCGGCGTTGATGGCGCGCCACTCGCCGCTGGCGTTACAGGCTGCGAAACAGGCACTGCGTCAGTCTCAGGAAGTGCCGCTACAGGCCGGGCTGGCGCAAGAGCGACAGCTGTTTACGTTACTTTCAGCCACTGACGATCGCCGTGAAGGTATCGAGGCTTTCTTACAAAAACGCACCCCCGACTTTAAAGGACGCTAATTGTGGAATTTATTCTGAGTCAAGTAGAGCAAGGCGTAATGACCATTACGCTCAATCGTCCGGAGCGTTTAAACAGCTTTAACGATGTCATGCATCAGCAACTTTCCGAATGCCTGAAGCAGGCCGAGCGTGATGACACTATCCGCTGTTTGCTGATAACCGGAGCGGGGCGTGGCTTTTGCGCCGGGCAGGATCTTAACGACCGCAACGTCGACCCGAACGGCCCGGCGCCGGATCTGGGTATGTCCGTGGAAACCTTCTACAACCCGCTGGTACGCCGCCTGGCCAGACTGCCAAAACCGGTCATTGCTGCGGTGAACGGTGTGGCGGCGGGTGCGGGTGCAACCCTGGCGCTGGGCTGCGATATGGTGATTGCCGCGCGTTCAGCGAATTTTGTTATGGCCTTCAGTAAGCTTGGCTTAGTGCCGGACTGCGGCGGGACCTGGCTGCTGCCACGCGTTGCTGGCCGCGCCCGTGCCATGGGGCTGGCGCTGCTCGGCGACAAACTGAGTGCCGAGCAGGCGCAGGCGTGGGGGATGATCTGGCAGGTGGTGGATGACGAGCAACTTTCCAGTACCGCCCAGCAGATGGCACTGCACTTTGCCTCCCAGCCGACTTTTGGCCTGGGGCTTATCAAGCAGGCCATTAACGCCGCCGAAACCAATTCGCTGGATGCGCAACTCGACCTGGAGCGTGATTACCAGCGCCTGGCCGGACGCAGCGATGACTATCGCGAAGGCGTGAGCGCTTTCCTGGCAAAACGTACGCCAAACTTCACGGGGAAATAAAATGGTGATGAATATTCACACTGTTGCCGTGATTGGCAGCGGCACGATGGGCGCCGGGATTGCCGAAGTGGCAGCCAGCCACGGCCATCAGGTCCTGATTTACGACATCGCCGCTGCCGCCATTTCGCGTGCCATTGACGGTATCCGTCAGCGCCTGGCATCCCGCGTGACGCGCGGAAAACTGTCTGCGGATGCCAGCGGCCAGATCCTTGCGCGGCTCATTCCGGTAACCGATATCAACGCGCTTGCCGCAGCGGATCTGGTGATTGAAGCCGCATCCGAACGCCTGGAAGTGAAAAAGGCGCTGTTTGCTCAACTGGCCGAGATTTGCCAGCCGCAGACGCTGCTGGCCAGTAATACCTCGTCCATTTCCGTCACCGCGATTGCGGCGGATATTCGTCACCCCGAGCGCGTGGCCGGGCTGCACTTTTTCAATCCGGCCCCGGTGATGAAGCTGGTCGAAGTGGTCAGCGGGCTGGCGACATCCCCGGAAGTGGCGGACGAACTGTGCGCGCTGGCAACAAACTGGGGCAAACAGCCTGTGCGCTGTCAGTCCACGCCGGGCTTTATTGTTAACCGTGTGGCGCGTCCTTTCTATTCTGAAGCCTGGCGTGCGCTGGAAGAGCAGGTGGCCGCGCCCGAAGTCATCGATGCCGCGTTACGCGAAGGCGGCGGGTTCCCGATGGGACCGCTGGAGCTGACCGACATGATTGGTCAGGACGTCAATTTTGCCGTGACCTGTTCGGTATTCAACGCCTTCTGGCAGGAGCGTCGTTTCCTGCCATCGCTGGTCCAGCAAGAGCTGGTGCTGGCCGGGCGTCTGGGTAAAAAGAGCGGGAAGGGCGTGTACGACTGGAATGGGAATAAACCTGACGTGAAGTGGCTCGATGCCGTCAGCGACAGTTTTAGCCCGATGAACACGCAGAGAAGAAGTGACGGTGTCACAGAAATTGATGAACTGCTGCTGATTGAAACCCAGGGGGAGACCGCCCAGGCGCTGGCGCTGCGCTTAAACAGCCCGGTGGTGGTGGTCGACCGGATGGAAGGCGATGTGGCGGTAATCGCCGCGGCTGCCAGTAACCCGCATTCGGCCACGCAAAAAGCCATCTTCTGGCTGCAACAGCAGGGAAAACGGGTGGTGCAGATTACAGATTATCCTGGCCTGCTCATCTGGCGCACGGTGGCGATGATTGTCAACGAAGCGCTGGACGCTCTGCAAAAAGGGGTTGCCAGTGAAAAAGATATTGATACCGCGATGCGCCTTGGCGTGAATTACCCCTGCGGACCGATTGCCTGGGGCGAACGTCTGGGCTGGCAACGCCTGTTAGCGCTGCTGGAAAACCTGCAACGCCACTACGGCGAGGAACGCTATCGCCCCTGTTCACTGCTGCGCCAGCGTGCGCTTCTGGAGAGTAGCTATGAGTCATAACGCCTGGCATAACGCCCGTACGATGTATGAACAAGATGCCTGCGCCCAGGCGCTGGGGATCGATATTATCGAAATGGACGAAGGGTACGCGGTGGTGACGATGACCATCACCCCGCAGATGCTCAACGGCCACAAAACCTGCCACGGCGGCCAGCTGTTCTCGCTGGCAGACACCGCATTTGCCTACGCCTGCAACAGCCAGGGGCTGGCGGCAGTGGCGTCTGGCTGCTCCATCGACTTTCTGCGTCCGGGATTTGCCGGGGACAAGCTGACCGCCATCGCGCGGGTTAAGCATCAGGGCAAGCTTACCGGCGTGTACGACATTGAAATCCAGAACCAACAACAAAAAACGGTCGCTCTCTTTCGCGGGAAATCTCACCGCATTGGCGGCAGTGTGACAGGAGAAGCCTGATGCGTGATGCATTTATTTGTGATGGTGTTCGTACCCCGGTGGGGCGTTATGGCGGTGTGTTGTCGGGGGTACGTGCAGATGATTTAGGTGCGGTGCCGCTGCGTGCATTGCTGGCGCGCTACCCGCAGCTGGACGCAGAACGCATAGACGATGTGATTTTCGGCTGCGCGAATCAGGCCGGGGAAGACAACCGCAACGTGGCACGTATGTCGGCGCTGCTTGCCGGGCTGCCGCAAACGGTGTCTGGCACCACGATTAACCGCCTGTGTGGCTCCGGGCTGGATGCCATTGGCTTTGCGGCACGCGCCATTAAAGCAGGCGACGGCGATCTGCTGATTGCCGGCGGCGTGGAATCAATGTCCCGCGCCCCGTTTGTGATGGGCAAAGCGACATCGGCATTCCAGCGTCAGGCAGAGATGTTCGATACCACGATCGGGTGGCGATTTGTGAATCCGCTCATGCATCAGCAATTCGGAACTGACAGTATGCCGGAAACGGCAGAGAATGTAGCTGAATTGTTAAATATTAGCCGTGCCGACCAGGATGCCTTCGCGCTGCGTAGCCAGCAGCGTACTGCGCTGGCTCAGCAGAACGGCATTCTGGCTCAGGAAATTGTGCCGGTGCTGGTGGCGGGCAAAAAAGGGGCCGTAACGGAAATCAGCGTTGATGAACATCCTCGCGAGACGACCCTGGAACAGCTGGCTGCGCTGAAAACGCCGTTTCGTAAAAACGGTGTGATCACGGCGGGGAACGCCTCTGGCGTGAACGACGGTGCGGCAGCGTTGATTATCGCCAGCGAGCACATGGCGCTGGCACAAGGTTTAGTGCCACGCACGCGTATTGTGGCAATGGCAACGGCAGGCGTTGAACCGCGCCTGATGGGGTTAGGGCCGGTTCCGGCGACCCGTAAAGTGCTGGAGCGTGCGGGGCTAAGCATTAACGATATGGATGTCATTGAGCTTAACGAAGCTTTTGCTTCGCAGGCGCTGGGTGTGTTGCGTCAACTGGGCTTACCGGATGATGCCGCGCATGTTAACCCGAACGGGGGGGCGATTGCGTTAGGCCACCCACTCGGTATGAGCGGTGCCAGACTGGCGCTGGCGGCGAGCAACGAATTGCACCGACGCAACGGGCGCTATGCGCTTTGTACGATGTGCATCGGTGTGGGTCAGGGCATTGCCATGATCCTTGAGCGTGTTTGAGCGAAAAACAATGTGAGTACCCTACAATGACAAATACAACAAAGCTTGATCCGATCGAAACCGCGTCCTTTGATGAGTTACAGGCGTTGCAGACTGAGCGCATGAAATGGACGCTGAACCATGCTTATAACAACGTACCAATGTACAAACGCAAGTTTGATGCTGCGGGCGTTCACCCTGATGATTTCAAAGAGCTGGCCGATATCCGCAAATTCCCGTGCACTACTAAACAGGATCTGCGTGATAACTACCCGTTCGATACCTTTGCCGTGCCGATGGAGCAGGTGGTGCGTATCCACGCCTCTTCCGGCACGACCGGCAAACCGACGGTGGTGGGTTACACCCAGAATGACATTGATACCTGGGCCAACATCGTCGCCCGCTCCCTGCGTGCCGCAGGCGGCAGCGCGAAAGATAAAATCCACGTGGCCTACGGTTATGGGCTGTTTACCGGCGGGCTGGGCGCGCACTATGGCGCAGAACGTTTAGGGGCCACGGTGATCCCGATGTCCGGCGGTCAGACCGAGAAACAGGCGCAGCTTATCCGTGATTTCCAGCCGGACATGATCATGGTGACGCCATCTTACTGCCTCAACCTGATTGAAGAGCTTGAGCGCCAGATGGGTGGCGATGCCAGCCAGTGTTCCCTGCGCGTGGGCGTGTTTGGCGCAGAGCCGTGGACGCAGGCCATGCGTCGTGAAATCGAAAAACGTCTGGGCATTACCGCGCTGGACATTTACGGTCTGTCAGAAGTGATGGGCCCGGGCGTGGCGATGGAATGCATTGAAACCGCTGATGGCCCGACAATCTGGGAAGACCATTTCTATCCTGAAATTGTAAACCCGAACGATGGCACGCCGCTGGAAGATGGCGAACTGGGCGAACTGCTGTTCACCACGCTGACTAAAGAGGCATTGCCGGTGATTCGCTATCGCACCCGCGACCTGACCCGCCTGCTGCCCGGTACGGCACGCACCATGCGTCGTATGGACCGGATTAGCGGACGCAGCGACGACATGCTCATTATCCGCGGCGTAAACGTCTTCCCGTCACAGCTCGAAGAGGAGATCGTCAAGTTTGAGCACCTGTCTCCGCACTACCAGCTGGAGGTGAATCGTCGTGGTCATCTTGATTCGCTTTCTGTGAAGGTCGAGCTGAAAGAGAGTAGCCTGACGTTAACCCACGAGCAGCGCTGCCAGGTGTGCCATAACCTGCGCCACCGCATTAAGTCGATGGTGGGGATCTCAACCGACGTCACTATCGTCAACTGCGGCAGTATCCCACGCTCCGAAGGTAAAGCGTGTCGCGTGTTCGACCTGCGTAAAGTGGCCGCTAACGGCTAACCGTAACCCCTCTTTCCTGGGGAGAGAGGGGTGTTTTAAAACTGTGCTATGATTCATCCAGGAAAAAAATCACAACAGAATGAATCATATGAATAAACTCGACGCCTTTATCCAGCACGCTGTCAGCTCGGTTCCCATCAGCGGTACTTCGCTTATTTCTTCCCTTTATGGTGATGCGCTTTCCCATCGCGGCGGCGAGATTTGGCTTGGGAGCCTTGCCGCACTGCTCGAAGGGATGGGCTTTGGCGAACGTTTTGTGCGTACCGCGCTGTTTCGCCTCAACAAAGAGGGCTGGCTGGATGTGTCCCGCATCGGGCGTCGCAGTTTTTACCGCCTGAGCGATAAAGGGTTACGTCTGACCCGTCGCGCGGAAAATAAAATTTACCGCGCAGAACTGCCCGCCTGGGACGGAAAATGGCTGTTGTTACTGTCTGAAGGGCTGGATAAAACCACTCTCGCTGACGTGAAAAAACAGCTGATCTGGCAGGGGTTTGGCACGCTGGCCCCGAGCCTGATGGCGTCGCCTTCACAGCATCTGGCAGATGTGCAGTCGTTGCTGCATGACGCGGGTGTGGCGGAAAACGTTATCTTTTTTGAAGCGCATTCACCGCTGGCGCTCTCCCGCGCAGCTCTACGCTCGCGCGTGGAGGAGTGCTGGCAACTGACTGAACAGAATACGATGTACGAGGCGTTTATCGACTCATTCCGTCCGTTACTGCCGCTGCTTAAAGAGGCAGCACCGGAAGAGCTGACGCCGGAACGTTGCTTCCAGATCCAGCTGCTACTGATTCACTTTTATCGTCGTGTTGTGCTTAAAGATCCGCTGCTGCCGGAGGAGTTGCTCCCGGCGCACTGGGCAGGACAAAGCGCAAGACAGTTGTGCATTAATATCTACCAGCGCGTAGCGCCGGGGGCGCTGGCATTTGTCAGCGAGAAAGGTGAAACCTCGGTAGGCGAATTGCCTGTGCCTGGCACGCTCTATTACCAGCGCTTTGGTGGCCTGAATATCGCATAAGGAGTGGGGATGCCTGTTTATCAAATTGACGGCCTGACGCCGGTTGTGCCTGAAGAGAGTTATGTTCACCCGACCGCCGTGCTGATTGGTGATGTGATCCTGGGCAAAGGGGTGTACGTTGGCCCTAATGCCAGCCTGCGCGGGGACTTTGGTCGTATCGTGGTGAAAGATGGGGCGAATATCCAGGATAACTGCGTGATGCACGGCTTTCCAGAACAAGACACCGTGGTGGAAGAGGACGGACATATCGGCCACAGCGCGATTTTGCATGGCTGCATCATCCGGCGTAACGCGCTGGTGGGTATGAATGCCGTGGTGATGGACGGGGCTGTGATCGGCGAAAACAGTATCGTTGGTGCCGCGGCATTCGTGAAAGCGAAGGCGGAAATGCCGGCAAACCATTTGATTATTGGCAGCCCGGCTAAAGCGATACGCGAACTCAGTGCTCAGGAAATCGAGTGGAAAATGCAGGGGACAGGGGAATATCAGGTTCTGGTTGAACGCTGTAAGTTGACCATGCACCAGGTCGAGCCGCTGCGTGAGGAAGAGCCTGGCCGCAAACGGCTGGAATTTGATGAAAATTTACGGCCAAAGTCGGCAGGGTGAGGGCGTAAAGGCGGAAACAGTCCATTAACAGGAAATGCCCGCCAGGTGCCAGGAGGAGACGTTGCAAAATCAGGCGTAAATAAGCCTGTGTGGAGCTAAATATTAGCGTAGCTCAGCCAGGCTTTTTTCCGTTGGTATAAATATCAGGCCGGGTAATGGTCCATGCATAGTTTTCCCGATTTACGGGCTCATAGCCAAACTTTTCATAAAGCCAGGGCGCTGTTGTTGTGAACAACATGATTCTGCGAAGCTGCTCAAACACAGGATGACTATGTATGCATTCCATAACCCATCGTCCAAGTCCCTCTCCCTGATATTCTTCAAGGATATAGACATCGCAAAGGTAAGCGAATGTAGCATAATCCGTTATCAGACGAGCCAAACCTATCTGGGTTTCATTATGAAAAACACCAAAATTAAGGCTGCTTTCTATTGAGGCACAGACAATGTCCAGAGGAATACCTTGAGCCCAGGTGGACCTCGTCAGATAGCGATGGATAGCCTGCACATCTAGTTTTTCTCTGTCTGTGCTTACCAGGTAGTTATCTCTATGCCATTCATGTTTCGCTGAAATGCTCACTTTCGTTCCTGCTCAGAAGATTCAGAAAGACCTAACCTTATTATTGTACTGTCTGGATCGCTCTGTGTTAACTGCGGTTACCAGAGTTACGAACAGTTTTGTCAGCTGAACGGTTATAAAAAAGAAAAGTCGTACGCAAATACGAGTAGTATCAGATTGTTATCGTAAAATATTTTCTAGTGTAGTGATTTCACCCGACGACAATAATGGCTGAATGGAAACCAGTTTTTCTTCAGGAAGATCGTATAATTTTAGCGCCAGTATTCGGGCAATATCGTCTTCAGGAAAACGGTACTTAATCAATTTTGCCGGGTTGCCACCGACAACCGCATACGGTGGCACATTTTTCGATACCACAGCGCCAGCGGTAACGACTGCACCTTCACCAATGGTAACACCAGGCATAATCATCGCCCGCATTCCCAGCCAGCAGCCGTCACCCAGTGGTGAGGGCGATTTTCGTACGTCCGCTCCTCCCTCAATTAAGGCCTCATGCTCCCGGGCCTGTCTGCTGCGCGCCGAAAACGGGGATTTAACCAGGGTTTGGTTGTACATCACCGCCTGATTCACCCTCATTCACACTCTCTTTGCTTTGAATGAACCGGAGGGCCAAATAGAGGTCTGGCGCCAGAATCATGTCATCATCATTCATTGTTGGCCGACTGTCTTTAAACCAGCGTGTTAATTCCGTTTTCCTGCCCGCAAGGATTAACGTAATCTGTCGACTTTTCAGGTCGCGCTTTAACTCATTAATGGTGGCCAGGACACTGATATCTGAATAGGTGAAGCAGGCAACGGCATCAATGACCACCCATTTAGGTTGTAATGCGGTACCATCAACTAAGTTCAAAACCCGACGTTTAAAATAAGCCACATTAAAATAGGTCAACGGGGAGTTAAATCGATACATCAGCACGCCCGGGACCATTTTAATATCAGTTGAATTGCCTAATGAGTGAATCATTCCATTTTCGTCAGTTCCCAGTAAGTGTTCAGAGGGACGAAAGACTGTACGCAGAAACTGTAACAGACCCAGCAACACCGCAAGGCCGATCCCCTGGATAACGCCGATAATTAAAACGCAGCCAAACGTGAAGAAGGCCAGGCGAAATGCCTGTTTATTTCTTCGCCTCAGATTCCATAGCCCACGTAAATCAATCAATGACCACGATGCATACATTAGAACGATACCTAATGCAGAAACCGGAATAAACTGTAATGGCTGAGTGAAAAATACGACCACGATACCGATGAGTAGGGCTGCGACCACAGAAACCAGCTGACTTTTCCCCCCAGTTGAATCATTAACTGCGGTTCGGGAATCGGCTCCACTGATAGCAAACCCCTGGGATAATCCAGACATGAGATTCGCAATACCCAGAGCTCTGAACTCTGCATCAGCATTAATTTCATAGCCATTTTTCGCGGCGAAACTGCGAGCGGTCAGCATAAGACTGACAAAACTGACCAAAGCCAGGTTCAGCGCCGGGATCACTAAATCACGCATCGGACCTGGCTGAAATGCCGCCCAGTTCACGACGGGTAAACCAGGCTGGAAACCTTCCCCTCCAATAGTGGCAATACCATAATTTTGCGCAGATGTTCCCCATACCAGTGCCGTTGTTATCGCAATGGCAATCAACGGTGCTGGCCAGTGGCTGCGATACGTTTTGATAACCATTAAAATAGCTAACGTTAAAAGTGATAGCCCTAAAGTTAATAAATGGCTGTCTGCAATTCGGCCTGGCAAGGCAATTATTTTCTCAATAACCTGCGCCTCATCAAGCGTGATCCCCAAAACCTTGCCTAATTGCCCGACAATAATCGTCACGGCTACGCCATTAAGCAAACCGGTAAGAATGGGATGAGAAAGCAGATCGGCAAGTGCGCCCAGGCGAAATTTACTGGCAAGAAGGCACCAGCCGCCCATCATCAATGTCATGATGATCGTCAGTTGCCAGTGCAGTTCGGGATTTCCGGCAGAAAGAGGAAACACAACGGCTGCAATCACCGCGCAGGTCGTTGCATCAGGGCCAACAATCAGCTGACGTGAAGAACCAAACAGCGCATAAGCTATCATTGGTAAAACGCAGGAATACAGCCCTACGATTGCCCCAACACCCGCCAACTCAGCGTAAGCAATAGCAACGGGGAGTGCGACAGCTGCAACAGACAGCCCGGCTTTAACATCATGTTTTAGCCAGCTTTTATCGTAGGCTAATAAATTTTGTAACCCTGGCATGTAGTGTAATAAAAATTTTCCGAACACGTTATTCTCCGGATATGGATCCTACTCACGCAATGTTGGCATACTTCAGAGTGAAGTTCTGGTTTTCAACGGGGCCCGGGCTGAGGCCGCCGCCGCTCAGGCCCTAATAACCTCGACCATCTTATTATTCTGTCTGGTGTTAAACATAGTTCAAAAGTGCGGGCACCCGGTGACTGGTTAATCACGCAGAATGAAGACAGCCCAGACCAGTTAATGTTGAATGCACGGCCTCAGTAAGAGGGGTTTGCGGTTCATAGCCTAAAAACGCAATCAGTTTTGAATTGTCCATCGCGATGGTCTGTTCCCAGAGATAACGCATCTCCAACATTTCATGCAGCGTGGTGTTAAAAGGTGCCATCAAAGAGATAAGCCACCAGGGAAATGATTTCACCTTCGCCTTAATACCGGCACGTTCGGCAACATGCTTTATGGCTGCGGCCATCGCAGTGCCGTCAGGATCCCAGTGCCCACGCATATGGAAACAGGCAAACGGGTCGAGTTCCTCCCGACGCGCCAGCAGCGCTGCAAGTGTGTCGGCAACATCGGGCAGGTAAGCCCACTGATGACCTGCTCCGGCTTTCCCGGGATTTTTAATTATCTGTGGTGAACGCCCCGGTTTTATCCACCCCTGTGAAAACCAACTGTTGCCTGCATGAGGGCCAAAAAAGTCACCAGCCCGCAGAATCAGCACCTTTCCGCCTCGCTGCGCATAGGCTGATAGTGACTTCTCCATTTGCACTCGTATGGCCCCTTTTTGGGTGACGGGGTTCTGAAGAGAGTCCTCCTGTAAGAGGGGAAAAGCATCCGGGCCGTAGTTATAAATAGTGCCCGGCAGAACGATTAATGCTCCATTTTTCTCCGCCGCGTTGATGGTGTTGTGTAGCATTGGCATAACCAACTGCTCCCAGTTTCGATACCCCGGCGGGTTAACAGCATGGACAATCACGCTACACTCTGACGCAGCAGCTTCGACGTCTTCTGCGTTCAGTGCATCACCGTTTATCCACGTAATTCCGCTGAGCACTTCATGTTGCGAGGCACTGCGGCGCAATCCATGAACATCCCATTTTTCGCGGATGAGTTTACGAGCAATTTCGCCACCGATCCCACCCGTTGCGCCCAATATAAGTACCTTATTTGTGTTTTTCATCGTCTCACCTCTGTCGGATATCTGCTTGACATCGTAGTGGCCATACGCGCTAAATGTAATTGCATAATATAAGACAGCAGGTATGCATTTTTGTATGAAGCAGAATATTCCCTGGGAATGGTATCGCACCTTTCTGGCTGTGATGAGAGAAGGCTCCCTGTCAGGGGCCGCTCGCGTGCTCGCCATCACTCAGCCAACCGCCGGACGCCATGTGGCAGCACTGGAATCGGCCCTCGGCCTTGTTTTATTTACTCGTTCACAAACAGGATTACAGGCCACAGATGCCGCCCTCGAGTTGAGGGGGCATGCACAAGCGATGGAAAATACCGCCATGATGATTGAGCGGTCGGCTGCCAGCTTCAGCACCCGCACATCCGGGCTACGCGGGGTAGTACGCGTTGCCGCCAGCGAAATTATCGGCACGGAGGTTCTGCCTCCTGCGATCGCGCGAATAAAGGATGAGTACCCACATATAACCGTTGAACTCGTTCTGTCTAATCGAGTTCAGGATCTACTAAGCCGGGAAGCGGATATTGCAGTACGCATGACCACTCCGGTACAGGAGCAACTGATTGCGCGCCGGATAGGCAGTATTGAAATTGGTCTGCATGCCTCGCCTTCATATCTTTCAAAACATGCTGCACCAGAAAGTATTGATGAGTTACTCACCCATACACTCGTGGGTTTCGATAAGACGACGCCATTTATTTTGCAGGCACTGAAACATTATCCTCAGCTAAACCGCGACCTGTTTACCGTGAGAACTGACAGTGATGTTGCACAATTAAACCTTATTCGTGCAGGTGCCGGTATCGGTATGTGTCAGGTTCAGCTGGCCAATTTTTCTGCGCCGTTACAGAGACTGATGCCTGATTTTTTTGCATTCCATCTCGATACCTGGTTGGTGATGCATGAGGATTTGCGCCACAGCCTGGCCTGTAAAACGGTATTTGATTTCCTTGCTGATGATTTACAGGTTTATATCAGCAGGGGACAACGGTGACCCTCTCCTGAAAAACGTCGATCCGTTTATCGTCCCCCCGCGAGCCAGACGGCGAGGGGATGCTAAAAAACATGTCAAAGCTTCTTTCCGAACTGGCTGGCAAGCGCTGTTAACTGAACGTTTTTAGGATCAACCACCTTACCGCTTGCGGTGACAAAGGCGCTATGCAGCATTTCTCCACTTTCTTTATCCGATAAGGCAACATGCGGTGAGTCATGCAGTATGTATTTATGACCCCATTCCATCATGGAGATAAGAATCGGTGCAAGGCTGCGGCCTTTTGCTGTGAGAATATATTCATACCGTTCACGAGCCCCATCTTCTTGATAGGGAATTTTGCAAAGGAGATTGAGTTCAGTCATTTTTTTTAATCTGTTTGCCAATGTCTGCTTCGTGATTTTTGTATGAGCACGTATAGTTTCAAAGCGAGTGACCCCATAAAACGCCTCTCTTATAATCAATAAAACCCATTGATCTCCAAGTAGTTCTGCTGTCGCCGCAAGCCCGCAAAGCTCAGGTAACAAGTACGGTAATGAATTATCTTTTGACATGTGCGCGTTTGCCTCTTAGTCTGAGTATTATTTTAATACTCAGGTATTCAAGGAGAATACAATGCCCTTCGTTAATGTGCAAACCATTAAAGGAATTATGAATTCGGAGCAAAAAAATGAGCTGCTACGTCGAATGACTGACCTTATTGTTGAAATTGAGGGGAAAGGCGACCCTGAATTCCGGCGTTCCGTATGGATCCGAATTGATGAGTATGAACCGGAACAGTGGAGTCTTGGGGGAATACAACCAACATCTGAAATGATTGCTGCAAAATATGCAGCACCACAGCGCTCCTGATTTGTTTTTTTTTAACTCAGGACTGATCACTGCATGAAGGTCCGCTCCTCGCTCAGAGCGGACCCGTTATCACGCAATGGAAAAATACGAGCAACTCAGTTCATCGTGTGTGAACCCGGGAGGAGCAGTTCACGAGGTTTGTTGTTCTTTTCGTTCGACTTTGCAAATATGTATCACACACAATTCCAGACCTGCTCAGACAGCAACGCAGAATGTTGTCATGTCGATTTCGAACGGGTTCTGCTTCGAGGAGCCCAATATGACAACTTTTTATCAACTATCAGCCACCCGTCTGGACGGCAAACTGATCCCAATGGCCGACTATGCGGGTAAGGTGGTTCTGGTCGTGAATACCGCCAGCCAGTGTGGCTTCACGCCGCAGTATGCAGGCCTTGAAACGCTCTACAAGCAATATGCCGCCCAGGGGTTGGTGGTGTTGGGTTTCCCCTGTAACCAGTTCGGCAAACAGGAGCCAGGCGACGCCGACGACATCGCGCGGACCTGTCACATTAACTACGGTGTGACCTTCCCGATATTCGAGAAAGTAGAGGTCAATGGAACTGCTGCCCATCCGGTGTTTCGTTATCTGAAAAACGCATTGCCCGGCATGCCGGGAGAGCGGATCAAGTGGAATTTCACTAAGTTCTTAATCGGGCGGGATGGTAAACCACTCAAGCGTTTTGCACCGTACACTACCCCGGAGAAAATGGAAGCCGCCATTCTTGCGGCACTTGAAATGTAGCAGGCCCTTTAACCAGAAGTCGGCATGACTATTTATTAGAAAACAGACCCTTGAGCAGTGCCTGTGTCGCAGCAGAGGCGTTTCCGGATTGCGAACAAACCAGCCCAAATTCGCGATGCAGGGAAGGTGCTACGGGTACCACGCACAGGCCGCGTAATTCCTCCGGCAGGGCTGATTCAGGGACAAGTGCAACGCCCATTCCTTCGCCTGCCAGCAAGCAGGCGCTGACCCAATCGCGTACCTTCACGCGCACGTCAGTGAGCTTTAAGCCAGCATTTTCCATCAGGCTTTGCCCATTCACTAAACACCCTCCGGTGGCAAGAATAAAGGGTTGGTCTGCCAGTTCTTCTAACGTAATGCCGGATGTCCTTGCGAGCCCCGCCAGTGGATGACGAGCCGGCATTACCGCAACCCAGGCATCTTTTCCTAAGACAATATTTGCGCGCCCGGGGGCAGGGTTCATGACAACCCCGAGTTCAACGGTGTCTTGCGCGAGCCACTCCTCAACTTCCTCGTCTGTACCTTCCAGAACAACTACCTCAATACCGGGATGCAGGCGCTTAAAGTCCCGTAATAACCTGGGTAAAAATGTGGACGTCACGGAGGGAAAACTGGCCAGGCGAATGCGCCCGCTGTTCAATTCCTGGCTCTGGTTTGCCAGGGAACGAATCGCATCCAGCTGCAATACCATGCTCCTTGCATGTGCGACAACCTGCTCACCCAGAGCGGTTACACCAATATAGCGCCGCTCACGTGTGAACACCGGAAACCCAAGTGCGGCCTCCAGCTGAGCAATTGCCTGGCTGGCACCAGACTGCGTCATGCCAATTTCTTCGGCAGCCCGTGAAATGTTGTTGGCATCTGCGACGGCTACCACCAGGCGCCAGTGCAAAAGATTCATCATGGGTATCAGTAGCTCAACTAATAGTTAAATTATGAACAATTAATTTTACAGCAATAACGCCGTTAAGCAGAGTGTATTCATGAACGTAGTAAGCGTTGATTACTATTTTTAATTCAAAGGAGACAACATGAAACTCTATTACGCCCCTGATACCTGTTCACTTTCACCCCATATCGTGCTGCGCGAACTGGAGCTTGAGTTTGAACTGGTTAAAGTGGACAACCGTAGCAAGCGTACTGCTGACGGGCGTGATTTCCTGACCATTAATCCAAAAGGCTATGTAGCAGCTCTTGAACTTGACGATGGCAAGATACTCACTGAAGGTCCGGCCATTGTGCAGTATCTTGCGGATCGTAAACCGGAAAGCGGGCTGGCTCCACGCGCGGGCACCTGGGATCGGGTTCGTCTCCAGGAATGGCTTAACTTTATCACCAGTGAAATACACGCGGGCTCGGCGCTATTATTCAATTCCTCGCTGCCCGAAGAGGTCAAATCGATTTATCGCGAGAAGCTGTTCCGGCGATTCAATTTTCTTGAGGAGCAACTCAATGGCAAAACCTGTCTGATGGGGTCGGCGTTCAGTGTTGCTGATGCCTACCTGTTCACCGTGCTGAGCTGGTGTAAATTCTTCGCCATCGACCTGAATAGCTGGCCTGTGCTATCAGCCTATATGGCCAGAATCCATGCACGGCCTGCGGTGCAGGCTGCATTACGTGCTGAAGCCTCGGATTAAGGTCGTCATACTGAGTATTGGGCACCATGTTGTGTGCCCAAACATGAGAGGGTCGCTCCGGGTCTAAGGGCGGCTTTCCAGTAAGCCCGCCACTCCAGCGAGCCTGTCAGGAGGGGATGTATTTAGCCGGCAAATTTGAGCAGTGCTTCACCATCAAGACGATAGCGAACCCATTCAGACTGCGGCAATGCGCCAATGCTCAGATAAAAGTCAATGGCGGGCTGGTTCCAGTCCAGAACACTCCATTCAAGGCGGCCGCACTGGCGCTGCACTGCGCATTGCGCGATATTTTTTAGCAAGGCTATTCCCGCACCCTGGCCGCGATAATCCGGGGAAACATACAAATCTTCCATATAGATACCGTTACGACCCAGCCATGTTGAATAGCTGGTGAAGAAAACGGCATACCCCACGGCTTTACCTTCACTCTCGGCAATCAATGCTTCGGTTTTACTGCCTGCGGCGAAAAGTGTTTCCCGGATCTCGTCTGGCGTGGTGACAACCTCTTGCGGGGCTTTTTCGTAAACCGCCAGCTCGTAAATCATATCGTAAATTGCGGTTGCATCTTCCGGGCGGGCCTGACGAATCGTGATGCTCATGAGTATTCCTGTTTGCTCTGCATTTTGTTGATGGGGCTAAGCATAAGGGTTATCGTCAGAAGAATTAAGTGCAATGAAATCAACAAATGATGAATGTTATGCATCCAACTCTGAGGCGTCTTGATTTAAACCTTCTCCCCGTTTTTGACGCGATTTACCGTCACAGCTCTGTGCGGCTGGCGGCGGATGAACTGGCAATGAGCACATCGGCGCTGAGCCATGCATTGTCTCGCCTGCGTATCACGCTTAACGATCCGTTATTTTATCGGGAAGGCCATCGCATGTGCCCCAGTGTGTATGCCACTCAGCTTGCGCCTGCGATTGCATCGACACTAAAATTCCTCAATCAGGAGCTGACGCCACAGCCGGAATTTGAAGCCTCTGAGAGTACGGAGTCATTACAGATTGCGATTACGGATTTCACTGCATTTTGTATTTTCCCTGCGCTGATGCACAAGTTGCAGCATCAGGCACCAGGTCTGCATCTGGAGTTACGCTATTTGCCGCACAGCCCGGCACTGACGGAACTGCTGGCAGGGGAAGTGGATCTGGCACTTGGGTTCAGTACGTCGGATGACATTCGTCACCCGGAACTGGAAGAGATTAGCTGGTTCGAAGATGAGTATGTTGTCATCAGTAACACCCGCCGGACACAACTGACGCTGGAGGATTATCTCGCCGCCCGACATCTGGTGGTGACACCCTGGAATGAGAAGCAGGGCGTTTTGGATCTACAGCTTGAGCAGTTGGGGCATACCCGGCAAATCGCGATCAAAACCCCGTCTATGCTCAGCGCGCCCTTTATCGTTGCCCAGAGCGATCTGCTGATGGCAATCCCGCGATATGCCGCTGAGAAACTGGTTCCGGCGACGGATATCAGGATTTTCCCACTGCCATTCGCGATCCGCCCGTTTGAAGTGAAGATTTATTCACATAAACGCAGCGGTAAGCGAGGCGTGACTAACTGGCTGAAAGCACAACTGCAAATCCTGGCTGACGAGATGAAAACAGCCTTGTGAGGGCCGAAACCCGGTGTTCTGGCTAAAGATGGCAAAGTTTAAAACGCTAGCATCCGTTGGATCCATTTCCCAGTACGGCGCAAACTGCGTCCGCTTTTTTGATTCCGCATGAAGCTGTTTTTATTTGCAGATAAATAACTTGTTGTATTATGAAGTTAACTCTTCCGCTGCTAGTCGATTAACCCTATGACATCACTTCTTCTGCATAAATATCATGGCCTCGGTAATGACTACCTGGTTTGCCATCGAGATATTGCCGACCGACTGACCAATGAACAGATTCAGATCTTGTGCCATCGCCACTATGGCATCGGTTCTGACGGCCTGCTTATCGACAGCGGCGATAAGATTCACCCTACACTGAGGATCATTAATCCTGACGGTTCTGAAGCCGAAAAAAGCGGAAATGGTTTGCGAATTTACGCACGTTATCTTTTTGATATCGGTCGGGTGGGACATCAGCCGTTTCTGGTGCATACCGCAGGTGGAGACGTCCGTTGCACTGTTCATGACGATCCTCATCAGATTACGGTCGAAATGGGCCAGGCGAATTTTAATCCGGCGGCATTGCCTGCCTTACTGGATCTGCCCGAAGCCCTGAATTATCCCCTGAAACTGAAAGATGAAACCCTGTCAGTGTCACTGGTTTCAATGGGCAATCCCCATTGTGTCGTACCCGTCGATAAGCTGGATTTGGCGCAGGTGCACCGGTTAGGCCCGCAGATTGAAAACCATCCTCTGTTCCCCAGACGAACGAATGTGCAATTCGTTGAAGTCGTTGATCGCGCTACGCTGCGCATCGGTATCTGGGAGAGAGGGGCCGGATTCACGACAGCATCCGGTAGCAGCAGCTGCGCGGCCGCCAGTGTGATGCGCAAGCTGGGGCATGTTGACGATCGGGTCAACGTCAATATGCCCGGTGGGCAGCTGCAGATTAGCTTCAGCCATGATTTTCAGGTCAGCATGTGCGGCCCGGTGCATAAAATTGCCAGCCTGACGGTAGATGAAGATTGCTTCAACGCGGCGATAACGCAGAAATAAGGGAAAGGAAATGAAAAGGGTGAAGACAATCGTGATGCTGGCCGTTGTGGCCAGCCTGGCAGCAGGGTGTGCGCCGTTACATCCGTCCGGATGCCATAAAACAACGGCAACGGGTAGTTGCGGCTCTGGTCGCTGGGATGACAATGATCAATGGGGCGCACAAGCGCGGGCAATCAGAGACGCAGTCAATGCCAAAATTGCAGATCCACAACGCTGGAAAGGGAAGAAATGCAGGTTGCATCTGGAATTTGCTGAAGATGGTACGGCGCTAAACATATCAACCAGCAACGGCAATAAAGCCTATTGCGAGGCCATAAAATCAGCAGCACAAAAAGCCCAGTTCCCGGCCTTTACCAACCCGGATGTTTATCGGGATTTTCAGAAATCCGGCTTTGATATGCAGGGTTAGCCATAAAATTACCGCAGGGGAAATAACAATATGTCAGGAAAACCGTAGCCGTGACTCGTGATTTCTCCTGTGGCTGCGCAATCTAATAAACCTCTATTTTCGTAGGTCTTCAACGTACTACCTAAACTGGTGGCTTGTTTTTTGTACAAAAACCATAGGATTAATCGCACATCAAATAGCAGTGTCGATATTTATTAATTAATATTAAAAAATTGATATGACATAACTCATTGATTCCATTAAGTTAAAATGTTGTTGAACTTATTGCAACAAGATTGGCCAGGCAGCATATACTAAAGGCATGATATCTAAATTATAATCCTTTAACATCGGGTAGATAGGTGAGGTTAGAATGCGTTTAATTGTCATGTTGTTGAGCCTGGTGGTCTGCACTCAGGTCTGGGCAGGGGAACTTACCAAACCTACCGGTAAAGTCCTTTTAACCATATCGGGTAAAATAGAAAATACCAACGATAACGGCAAAGCCGTTTTTGATATCGCGAGCCTTGAGAAACTGGGCGTAGTGAGTTTTCAGACCTCTTCACCCTGGTATAATGGGCGCACGAATTTTACGGGTATTTCCATGCAAAAGCTCATGGATTATGTCGGGGCGAAAGGGACTGTTGTTAAGGTCACCGCGCTCAATGACTACACCACTGTTATCCCTCTCAGTGATTTCAAGAATTACAATGTGATCCTCGCGTTTAAAATTAACGGGGAATATATGCGTGTCCGTGATAAAGGCCCGTTCTTCATTGTGTATCCCTATGACAGTTTGCCTGAACTGAATAATCAGATCTATTATTCACGATCAGCATGGCAGGTCAGCCGCATGAGTATTGAGTAAGAGTTCAGAGGAGCATCATGAACAGAATACTGGCTGGCATAATCTTTTCCCTTTTTATATCCACAGGGTATATCTCTTTCCTTGTGCATGAAAGGCAACAAGAGTTACAGAAGCTAAGTCGTTACACCGACTCATGGTCTGCTGCACAGCTGGTGTCAGAATATTACCGTTTCGAGTCATGGCTTGGTCTTTACACTATTGTTGATACGATGGAACTTGATGACGTACGCCTGCGTCTCGACATTATGCTCAGCCAGAGTGATTTAATGAAAGGCGGTGATTTAGGGCATTATATAGACAGCAATAAAGCCCATCATGAACTGGCGTTACAACTTCAAAGTACGCTTGAATATCTGGATGTTCATCTTGAGAAGATGGACCGCTCAGACATCAAGGAGTACCTGAAAGTCATGCATGAGCTTGATTCGCCGCTAAGCCGCCTTTCATCTGGCGCATTAGACAAAGATGTTAACTCGATAAATAATGCGAACCACAATATTCAAACGCTGTATTATATTTATTCAGCAACGTCGGTACTGCTAATAATACTCAGTGCGATATTAGGCGTGCTGATATTCTATCAAAACAGAAATATTCTGAAGGCGCATCTTCAGGTTAAAAGTCTGGCTGAAGAGCTCCAGAAATCGAAAGAAAAACTGCAAAGCCAGAATGCAAAACTGGAGTATGACGTCTACCACGACTCTCTCACAGAGATGAATAACCGCCATTTCTTCTGGGAAAATTTAACTAAAACCATCGAGGTGGCAGAAAAAGTTAATCACTCTGTGGCTGTCATGTTGTTTGATTTAGATCGATTCAAAGAGGTCAATGATACATACGGACATGATGCCGGTGATATCTTATTACGCCAGATTTCCCACCGTCTGGTGTCGATGAGCCTTGCTTCAGATACGCTTTACCGCTTAGGCGGAGATGAGTTTGCGTTTCTTTCGAGTGGCCTGACCGAAAGCCAGGCGGTTTCCCGGGCCCAAAAAATATGTGAATTTATCAACCAGCCGTACACGATTTATAACACCATTATCAACATCACCACCTGTGTGGGTATTGTTATTTCTGAGACTGAACGCCGCTCTGACTATCTCTATAAATTTGCCGATCTGGCCCTTTATGAAGCCAAAAATGAAGGTTCAGGTAAGATAAAAGTCTTCCGGCAGCGCATGTTAGACAAGCTGCAAGAAAGCAGAACCCTTGAACATGATATGGCCATGGCAATCGTGAACAAAGAGTTCGTGGTTTATTATCAGCCTATTGTTGATTCGTTCAGCCGGGAAATTTACAGTTATGAAGCCCTTATTCGCTGGATACATCCTCTGAAGGGACTCCTGTTACCGGATAGCTTTATTCCGGTTGCTGAAAAAACAGGAATGATTAACGAGATGGGTAAAACGGTGCTCGAAATGGCCTGTCGGGAAGCGGCGACCTGGGCAGTTCCGGCGAAAATTTCAGTCAATGTCTCCCCTGTCCAGCTCAGCAGTAAAACCTTTGCCGGAACAGTGCTGTCCATTCTGAAGGAAACAGGGCTTCCAACTGAACGTCTTGAACTGGAAGTGACTGAATCCTCTCTCTTTACGGAGAGCACTACGCCGATGAATACCCTGAACAAGCTCAGATCCCAGGGCGTGAAAATCTCCATCGATGATTTTGGTACGGGGTACTCTTCTCTGTCGCGACTGAGCCGGATTGCCTTCGATAAAATCAAAATAGACAAGTCATTTGTCCATTCGCTGGCTACCCAGGAAGACGCCATTAATATCATCAAACTCATCACGGGGATGGCGAAATCCCTAAATATGAAGGCTATTGCAGAAGGTGTTGAAACGCAGGAACAGCTGGAGAGTCTTCAGGCGCTGGGCTGCGATTTCGCACAAGGGTATCTATTTGGTAAACCTCAGCCACATATCGCAGCGGAAATACGCAACGGTTATCAGGAACAGTTAAACTGCGAACGTTTATCCTGAGCATGTTCCAAAGGCTTACCTGATAGCAAAAGTGGCCATCTGATACCAGCCATCGGTGGTTTTCCCTTTGTTGGCAAGCTGGACTCGCGGTATTCCGTGGGGATCGGTCGCGATTTGATATTCAGCGTGCTGGCGTGCTGCTGCAACGCCCAGTCGAAGGTCGCCTGGACTTCTGTGCGGGTGTAGTAGCCGAAGTCATCAATTAAAATCTACTATTCATCACATTAGACAATGGGCTGAGGGATGTTGAGACAGCACAAACAAAAAACATGCCGCCTTTAAACGTTCATGAGGGGATTATTCAATTATTTAAAAATACGGGGGAAGGCAGTATTGAGGCGGGTTCTCGTGCCGTTGAGCTGGCTGCACCAACGGGGTGTGGCTACCGGCCCGACAGGGAGATCTATTTTCCTCTCCCCGCAGGATGAGCCGACAAGCCCGCTAACGATATTATTTTTTCTTATTAAGCATCGCCTTTAAATCAGCGAAGGGATTATAGGTTGCCTCGCCAACATCTTTTTGCGCGTCTTCACCCGCCACAACGGTGGTGCCGTACTGGTCAGCTTCGGTGTACTTAGAGTGTTCGTGGTCGTGGCAAAACAGACACAACAGCTCCCAGTTACTGCCATCTTCCGGGTTGTTGGTATGGTCGTGATCGATGTGGTGCACCGTCAGCTCGCGCAGGTTTGAATACACAAACTCCCGCGAACAACGCCCGCATACCCAGGGGTAGATTTTAAGCGCCTTTTCACGATAGCCGCTTTCCAGCCGCGCGTAGTTTTTGGGGATCAGAGCCATTGCCAATGTTACCTGCTAAAAAGAGTGGGTTTCACAATATATCCCATAATGGAAAGAAGGAGAATAAGCGAGATGCCACTCTGCGCGAGCCATCTCTTTAGCAACCCACCAGGCGTGAAAATCACAACGCTTGAGTATTAACCTGAGCTTATGGTTTTTGGGCGGCGGTACGCCAGATTTTTACACTGGGATTGAACGACAGGTGTTGTTGTTTGTGTGGTTAATTGACGAGGAGATAAGAGGTTTATTGGGTTTTTATTTTTCGCTTAATTGTTTTGAAAATATAAAGGCATCAAATTAATTCACTTTTAACAATCCGGGAATTTATTATCATAGCAGTTAACAGGGTATGATTTTACGTGGGGTCTATTATGTTTCTCGTTTCGCTGAAGAAGACGTTAATCACGGGCGGGCGTGATAAGGCCGAAAAAAGGACGATAAAAGATAAGCTGAATCATCAGTCTTACTTAGAAGGCGAAAGAGTATTAGAAATATATTTAGTGCGGCTGCTCTGTGCTGCGACGCTATATGGTACGTTGCTAATGGCATATCATAGCTATTGATTTTCACCCGTGCATTCATAAGAACAGTTGCCGCAACCCCGGAGTACTGGCACTCACAGGGTTAGGGCATTCCAGTCAGGTCTGAACACCGTATAGTCGTTATGAATCACATGCATTTAGCGCAAGGCTGCAACGACTCCAGGCCAGTAATGTCTTTTGCTTCCTGCTCCGCCTCTTCACGCCCTGGCGAGCAGCATTTGAAATATGCAGAAGTGGTAAATGTTGAATCTTCTCCGCCATTTATGGTTGGGCAGGACGCTTTATGGACGCGGGTGAGCGTAGCGTCTGTTTTTCGCCCGGTACCGTTGGCGCTTTTCGGCAAATTAACAACATAGCCCGTCGGGTTTTCATATAACCATGCTTTATATGCCTCTTCACTGTTATCCATCCGGTCGCTATGGAAAATCCTGATCATCTCTGAACTCCTGTTTTTTTAATAGGGGGCATAAGGTTTAGATTAGCTGCGCGATAAAGCGTAAAGATTATTACAGACAAAGAGATGAACGTAATATTGTTTAACCAGGAATGCATTTGCAATACAATTGTCCCGGTTATGCGCGCTCGCGGCCACTTCTTCACGATCACCGCCTCCGGCGTGGCACACTCTGACCAATCCCCTGTATAATCCCCCGAAATTCTCCAACCGGTTTAGAAACGAACATGACAAAACTCACCTTACAAGAGCAGATGCTAAAAGCGGGCTTAGTGACCAGCAAGAAAATGGCCAAAGTTCAGCGCACGGCAAAAAAATCACGCGTTCAGGCCCGCGAGGCGAGAGAAGCGGTAGAAGAGAACAAAAAAGCGCAGATCGAGCGTGATAAGCAGTTGAGCGAGCAGCAGAAACAGGCTGTGTTAGCGAAAGAGTTTAAAGCTCAGGTCAAGCAGCTGATTGAAATGAACCGTATTTCGGTCTCAAGAGGCAATATCACATTTAACTTCACCGACGGCAATCTGATCAAAAAGATTGAGGTGGATAAGCAAACCCAGACGCAGCTGATTAATGGCCGCCTCGCCATCGCGCGTCTGGTGATTAACGCCAGCGGTGACTGTGAATACGCGATTATCCCGGCAGTTGTGGCGGATAAAATTGCCCAGCGTGATGCAGACAGCATTGTGCTGAACAGCGCGCTCAGCAAAGAAGCGGAAGATGAAGACGACCCGTACGCAGATTTCAAAATCCCTGACGATTTGATGTGGTAAGTCGTATCTAAAACGGGCTGGCGTTACGCGCCTTTATTAACTCCCCGGTGACCGGATGAACAAAATCCAGTCCACTGGCGTGTAGCATCAGCCTCGCGGTATTTTCTGTGCCCGGCAACGCAAGCCCTCCGTACAAATCACAGCCTAAAATCGGGTGTCCTGTCTGCTGGCAGTGAATGCGCAGCTGGTGAGTGCGCCCGGTTTCCGGGATAAGCTCGACCCGCGTTAACGGCAGTTCCGCACCCTGATAAAAACGCTCAATGACCCGATAGCGGGAGCGGGCCGGTTTGCCGGTCATAGCGCAAATCGACATCAGCGGAAACAGCGCCGGATCTTTGGCAATCGGCGCGTCGATCACTCCTTCATCTTCTTCCATATGCCCGCAAAGCAGGGCGGTATACACCTTGCTGATGGTGCGCTGACTGAACTGGTGACACAGGGCGGCGTTGATGGCTTTATTGCGGGCGATCACCATTAATCCGGATGTGCCGAAATCCAGACGATGCACCAGCGTGCAGCCAGGGAAAATTTTAACCAGCCGGTAATGGACGGAATCGAGATTGTGCGGGTTTTTACCGGAAAGGCTAAGCAGCCCGGACGGTTTATTGATAAGCGCGATGTGTTCGTCCTGCCAGAGGATCTCTATCTCATCAGGACAAGGTGGGGCAATAAACGTATCAACAATGACAGACATCAGGCTACCCGGCTGGAGAGTGGGAGCGGATGATAGCGAAATACGGGGGAAAATTAAAACCCTCCCACCGGGCGGTGAGAGGGCTAAATCTTATGCTGCTACGAAACCGTCAATAGCGGCTTTCGCGTCAGACTGAGCTTTGGTCGCCACTTCCGGACCGTAAGCGATACCTTCAGCGAACACGAAGTTCACGTCGGTGATGCCGATGAAGCCCAGGAAAACGCTCAGGTATGGGGTCACCAGGTCAGTCGCGGTATCTTTGTGGATACCACCACGGCTGGTCAGCACAACCGCACGTTTGCCTTTCACCAGACCTTCAGGGCCTTTTTCGGTGTAACGGAAGGTTACGCCAGCACGCGCCACCAGGTCGAAGTAGTTCTTCAGCTGGGTTGGGATGTTGAAGTTGTACATTGGAGCGTTGATCACGATAACGTCGTGAGCTTGCAGTTCTGCAATCAGCTCATCAGACAGCGCCAGCGCTTCCTGCTGACGTGGAGTCAGCTGAGCATCGCTCGGACGCAGTGCGCCAACCAGTTCGCCGTCCAGCACAGGGATCGGGTTAGCCGCCAGGTCACGTACGGTGATTTCGTCAGCAGAATGCTGTTCACGCCACTGTTCAACGAAATAGTCAGACAGCTGACCAGACTGAGAGTACCCTGCCAGAATACTGGATTTCAAAACTAATACTTTGCTCATGGGTGATTCCTGTTGTGCATTTGATTGAAGGGGGTTGCCCCGTTGCTTGTTGACACTCTATTCACAATCCTGTCGCAGGGATAGCGCAATATATCGAATCCTATGTTCGATTTTTTTGAATAAGGCGGCCAAAGCCGCAATGTGGTAATCTATACCAATCATTAAAATGAGATTTTACCAGGCAGAGCACTGCCCGTTAACGCTATGACAGAACAACAAAAATTATCCTTCCCGATGCTCCTGCAACAGCTCGATTCCCTTATGCTGCGGGACAAACAGCGTTTTGCCCGCCGTCTGCATGGCGTGAAGAAGGTTAAAAATCCTGATGCACAACAGGCCATTTACCAGGAGATGGCGCAAGAGATTGAACAGGCGGCAGGGAAAGTTGTGCTGCGCGAAGCCGCGCGTCCGGCGATCACCTACCCGGAAAACCTGCCTGTCAGCCAGAAGAAACAGGACATTCTTAACGCCGTACGCGACAACCAGGTGGTGATCGTGGCGGGGGAGACGGGGTCCGGGAAAACCACACAGCTACCTAAAATCTGTATGGAGCTGGGGCGCGGTGTGAAAGGGCTGATTGGCCATACACAGCCTCGTCGTCTGGCGGCGCGTACCGTGGCGAACCGTATTGCCGAAGAGCTGCAAACGGAGCCGGGCGGCTGCATTGGCTACAAGGTGCGATTCAGCGATCACGTCAGCGATAACACCATGGTCAAGCTGATGACCGACGGTATTCTGCTGGCGGAAATCCAGCAGGATCGCCTGCTGATGCAGTACGACACCATCATCATCGATGAAGCGCACGAACGCAGCCTGAATATCGACTTCCTGCTCGGTTATCTGAAAGAGCTGCTGCCGCGCCGGCCGGATCTGAAAATCATCATTACGTCCGCGACCATCGACCCGGAACGTTTCTCGAAGCATTTCAACAATGCGCCGATTATCGAAGTTTCTGGCCGTACCTTCCCGGTGGAAGTGCGTTATCGCCCGATTGTTGAAGAGGCGGACGATACCGAGCGCGACCAGTTGCAGGCTATTTTCGATGCCGTCGATGAGCTGGGGAACGAAAGCGCGGGCGATATCCTGATCTTTATGAGCGGCGAGCGCGAAATCCGCGATACCGCCGACGCGCTGAGCAAGCGTGATCTGCGCCATACCGAGATCCTGCCGTTGTATGCCCGTCTGTCAAACAGCGAGCAAAACCGCGTATTCCAGGCGCACAGCGGGCGTCGTATCGTGCTGGCAACCAACGTGGCGGAAACGTCACTGACCGTACCGGGTATTAAGTACGTAATCGACCCAGGTACGGCGCGTATCAGCCGCTACAGCTACCGCACCAAAGTGCAGCGCCTGCCGATTGAACCGGTTTCCCAGGCCTCTGCTAACCAGCGTAAAGGGCGTTGCGGTCGTGTATCTGAGGGGATCTGTATTCGTCTTTATTCTGAAGATGATTTCCTCTCCCGTCCGGAGTTTACCGACCCGGAAATCCTGCGTACCAACCTGGCGTCCGTCATTCTGCAAATGACCGCGTTAGGATTGGGCGATATTGCCGCGTTCCCGTTTGTGGAAGCGCCGGATAAACGCAACATTCAGGACGGCGTGCGCCTGCTGGAAGAGTTAGGCGCCATCACCACTGACGAACAGGCAACGGCGTATAAACTGACCCCGCAGGGGCGTCAGCTCAGCCAGCTTCCGGTTGACCCGCGACTGGCACGTATGGTGCTGGAAGCGCAAAAACATGGCTGCGTGCGTGAAGCGATGATCATCACCTCGGCGCTTTCCATTCAGGATCCGCGCGAGCGTCCGATGGATAAACAGCAGGCATCCGATGAGAAACACCGCCGTTTCCACGACAAAGAGTCAGATTTTCTCGCCTTTGTGAACCTGTGGAACTATCTGGGTGAACAGCAGAAAGCGCTGTCGTCTAACCAGTTCCGCCGTCAGTGCCGGGTTGATTTCCTAAACTATTTGCGCGTGCGTGAGTGGCAGGATATCTACACCCAGCTGCGCCAGGTGGTGAAAGAGCTTGGCATCCCGGTGAACAGCGAGCCGGCTGAATACCGCGAAATTCATATTTCACTGCTGACGGGGCTTCTGTCCCATATCGGGATGAAAGACGCCGATAAGCAGGAGTTTACCGGTGCGCGTAACGCTCGTTTCTCTATTTTCCCGGGCTCTGGTTTATTCAAAAAACCGCCGAAGTGGACAATGGTGGCCGAGCTGGTGGAAACCAGCCGTCTGTGGGGGCGTATTGCTGCCCGCATCGATCCAGAATGGGTTGAGCCGGTTGCTCAGCACCTGCTGAAACGCTCGTACAGTGAACCGCACTGGGAGCGCGCGCAGGGCGCGGTCATGGCGACAGAAAAAGTGACCGTTTACGGCTTGCCGGTAGTGGCGGCGCGTAAGGTCAACTACAGCCAGATTGACCCGGCGCTGTGCCGCGAGCTGTTTATTCGTCATGCGCTGGTTGAAGGTGACTGGCAGACGCGCCACGCGTTCTTCCGTGAAAACCTGAAACTGCGCGCTGAAGTGGAAGAGCTTGAGCACAAATCCCGACGCCGCGACATTCTGGTGGATGACGATGCGCTGTTCGAATTTTATGACCAGCGTATTAGCCATGACGTGATTTCTGCGCGCCACTTTGACAGCTGGTGGAAGAAAGCCAGTAAAGAGACGCCAGACCTGCTCAACTTTGAGAAGAGCATGTTGATCAAAGAAGGGGCGGAATCGGTCAGCAAACTGGACTACCCGAACTTCTGGCATCAGGGCAACCTGAAGCTGCGTTTGACCTATCAGTTTGAGCCAGGGGCAGACGCCGACGGTGTGACGGTACATATCCCGCTGCCGCTGTTAAACCAGGTGGAGGAGAGTGGTTTTGAGTGGCAGATCCCCGGCCTGCGCCGCGAGCTGGTGATTGCCCTGATTAAGTCGCTGCCAAAACCGGTGCGCCGTAACTTTGTTCCGGCGCCGAACTATGCCGAGGCATTTTTGGGCCGCGTTACACCGCTGGAACTGCCGCTGCTGGAATCGCTGGAACGTGAATTCCGACGTATGACCGGCACGACCATCGACCGCGACGACTGGAACTGGGATCAGGTGCCCGATCACCTGAAAATCAGTTTCCGCGTGGTGGACGATAAAAACAAAAAGCTCCTGGAAGGGCGTTCCCTGATGGAGCTGAAAGATGCGCTCAAAGGTAAGGTACAGGAAACCTTGTCTGCCGTGGCGGATGACGGTATCGAACAGAGCGGGTTGCATATCTGGAGCTTTGGTCAACTGCCGGAAAGCTACGAGCAGAAACGCGGAAACTACAAGGTGAAGGCCTGGCCTGCGCTGGTGGATGAACGTGACAGTGTCGCGATCAAGCTGTTTGATAATCCGCTGGAGCAGCAGCAAATGATGTGGCGCGGTTTACGCCGCCTGCTGCTGTTGAACATTCCGTCGCCGATTAAGTATCTGCACGAAAAACTGCCGAACAAAGCCAAGCTGGGTCTCTACTTTAACCCGTACGGGAAAGTGCTGGACCTGATTGACGACTGCATCTCCTGCGGCGTGGACAAGCTTATTGACGAGGCGGGCGGCCCGGTCTGGACGGAAGAGGCGTTTGCGAAACTGCACGATAAAGTGCGCGCAGAGCTGAACGACACCGTGGTCGACATCGCCAAACAGGTAGAGCAGATCCTGACGGCCGTGTTCAATATTAACAAACGCCTGAAAGGGCGCGTGGATATGACCATGGCGCTGGGGCTGTCGGACGTAAAAGCCCAGATGGCGGGGCTGGTGTACCGTGGTTTTGTCACCGGCAACGGCTTTAAGCGTCTGGGTGACACGCTGCGTTACCTGCTGGCTATCGAAAAACGCCTTGAGAAGCTGGCCGTGGATCCGCATCGCGATCGCGTGCAAATGCTGAAAGTGGAAAGTGTGCAGCAGGCCTGGCAGCAGTGGCTCAATAAACTGCCGCCAGCCCGCCGTGACGATGAAGATGTTCAGGCAATCCGCTGGATGATTGAGGAGTTACGCGTCAGCTTCTTCGCGCAGCAACTGGGTACGCCGTATCCGATTTCGGATAAGCGTATTTTGCAGGCGATGGAGCAGATTTCCGGTTAAATCTCTGTTTTCTCCCTCTCCCATAAGGCGAGGGAGCCGTACCTTCACCCATTCACCATCGCCAGCGTAAACCCATCCCAACCTTTAACCCCCACCGTTTGCAACGCGGTGGCGGTTAAACGTGGGTTATCCCCAATCATCTCGAAAAACCGCCGCACGCCCTGTACGCGCGCGTCGTCACTCTGTCCGTTAATCACTTCGCCATCACGTACCACGTTATCGCCGATAATCAAGGTTCCCGGGCGGGAGTAGTACAGCGCCCACTCCAGGTAACCCGGGTTATTTGGTTTGTCGGCATCAATAAAAATCAGATCAAACGGCAGAATATCGCCCAGCTTTTCAAGTGATGTCAGCGCAGGGCCTTCAATCAAGGTGATGCGCGTGTCCAGACCTGCCAGATGAATATTCTGTCGGGCGATATTTGCATGGGTCGGGTCTGCTTCCAGGGTGATGAGTTGCCCGTCAGGCGGCAGGGCGCGCGCCATCCAGATTGAACTGTATGCACCCAGAGTGCCGATTTCCAGAACGCGCCTTGCCTGCGTCATACGGACAAACAGTGCCAGAAGCTGCCCCTGATTGGCGGCAACATCATGCTCCGGTAGCCCGGCGCGTTTATTGTTTTCAAGTACCTGCCGGAGCACGTCATCCTGAGGTATAAGACGAGAAATCATGAAATTATCTACGGCAGACCATTGTTGTTGCATAGATTGACTCCCTGGGATTAATGGCCGGGCAAGGCGCAGCTGCCACCCGTCATGTTGCTACTGATTAGCCCACCGGAGAGGAGCGCGCACTGGTCAGGTTACAATGAAATAAGCAGCGACCGGTGCTTTTTCAGGCGGTATGAGTGGCATGATCTTTTGTATGCGTTGTCATTAAAAGCATAAAATGCAGCTGCAACCTGCCTCTTTTTGGATATTTTTGGTTATTTGGAAAGATGACAAATTGAGCGGGTTTTGGTGTCCCGGCTTTCAGAGTGCTCCTCTGTTTTGTCAGGAAAAAACCGCTACCCTGAACAGAAAAGCGCATAAGGAGTATACAATGAACCGGGCGATCTTTCCGTGCCTGCCAGACGAAACACTGGCCGCCGTCAACACCGTAGGTGAGTGGCTGGCGCAGGATGATGTCAACGCGGGCACTGCGGCGCAGAACATTGATTTTGTAGTGCTGGCGGGAAATGCGGTGATCCCGACCATTGATGCTGCCTGTCGGTTTGCGGCAACGCAAAACGTGCCGTTGCTGATTAGTGGTGGGATCGGCCATTCCACGTCGTATCTGTATGCCGCGATTGCACATCATCCTCGCTACCACGGTATTGCCACCACGGGCAGGGCGGAAGCCAGCATCCTTGCAGATGTGGCGCGCCAGTTTTGGCATGTACCGCCGGAACATGTCCGGGTAGATGACCAGTCAACTAACTGTGGCGAAAATGCCCGCTTTAGCTGGAATATGATGAAGCAGCAGCGCCCTCTGGCTGAACATGTGCTGGTGGTTCAGGATCCCACAATGCAAAGACGCACGATGGCGACCTTCGCCCGCGTCTGCCGCGATGAGCCGGTTTCACCGCAGTGGATTAGCCACCCTGGGTTTATCCCGCAACTGCAGAACAGTGACAAGGGGCTGGTATTCTGTGGCGGTGGCGAAGGCGTGTGGCCTGTCGACCGCTATCTGTCGCTGGTGCTTGGTGAGCTGCCGCGCCTGTTTGATGATGCCAACGGGTATGGCCCTGCGGGCCGCGACTATATCGCGCACGTTGATTTCCCAGATGCGGTACTCAGGTCATGGGAGATTTTACGCTGTGACACCATTCTGACCGATGCCCTGACCAGCCGCTCACTTATCTAGCCTGCTGCCCGTTTGCGCAGGGTTTTCCGCAAACGGGCAATTTATGTTGCCAATTTGTAATTATAAAAATCTGCTGACGCGATTCTTTTATGAGATATCTCACAAAAACAGCGCGATAGGGTAGGAATGCAGCCCTGTGATTGTAGTTTTTAACAATAAATTTACTTATCAAAAACAGTGTAATTACAGGAGCAGGTCATGACAGTACCCGTACAACATCCGATGTATATTGATGGTCAGTTTGTTGCCTGGCAGGGTGATGCCTGGATTGATGTGATCAACCCGGCAACCGAAGAGGTCATTTCCCGTATTCCCGACGGTCGCGCTGAAGACGCGCGTAAAGCTATCGAGGCCGCTGACCGCGCCCAGGCCGACTGGGAAGCACTGCCTGCTATTCAGCGTGCCAACTGGCTACGGAAAATTTCAGCGGGTATTCGCGAGCGCGCCAGTGAAATTAGCGCCTTAATCGTGGCCGAAGGCGGGAAAATTCAGCAGCTGGCGGAAGTCGAGGTGGCATTTACTGCCGACTATATCGACTACATGGCCGAGTGGGCGCGCCGCTACGAAGGAGAAATCATCCAGAGTGACAGACCTGGCGAGAATATCCTGGTCTTTAAACGCGCGCTTGGCGTGACCACCGGCATTCTGCCGTGGAACTTCCCGTTCTTCCTGATTGCCCGCAAGCTCGCGCCAGCGTTGCTGACCGGCAACACCATTGTTATCAAACCGAGCGAGTTCACCCCAAATAACGCCATTGCCTTTGCCAAAATTGTGGATGAAATCGGCTTGCCGAAAGGGGTGTTTAACCTCGTTCTGGGGCGTGGTGAAACCGTGGGCCAGGAGTTGGCGGGCAACCCGAAAGTGGCGATGGTGAGCATGACGGGCAGCGTCGGTGCCGGTGAGAAAATCATGGCCGCCGCCGCGAAAAACATCACTAAGGTTGGCCTGGAGCTGGGCGGTAAAGCGCCAGCCATCGTGATGGACGATGCGAACCTGGAGCTGGCCGTGAAGGCGATTGTTGATTCGCGTGTGATCAATACCGGGCAGGTGTGTAACTGTGCCGAGCGTGTTTATGTGCAGAAGGGCATTTACGACCGCTTTGTGAACCGTCTGGGCGAGGCGATGAAATCCGTGCAGTTTGGTAACCCGGCAGAACGCAATGACATTGCGATAGGGCCGCTTATCAACGCCGCCGCGCTTGAACGCGTGGAACAAAAAGTGGCGCGTGCGGTACAGGAAGGGGCAAAAGTGGTACTCGGCGGAAAAGCGATTGAAGGTAAAGGTTATTACTACCCGCCAACACTGCTGCTGGATGTCCGTCAGGAGATGACCATCATGCATGAAGAAACCTTCGGCCCGGTGCTGCCCGTAGTGGTCTTCGACACGCTGGAAGAGGCGCTGAAGATGGCGAACGACAGCGATTACGGTTTGACTTCCTCTATTTATACGCAGGATCTGAATGTCGCGATGAAGGCCATCAAAGGGCTGAAGTTTGGCGAAACCTATATCAACCGCGAAAACTTTGAAGCAATGCAGGGCTTCCACGCGGGCTGGCGCAAGTCCGGGATTGGTGGGGCCGATGGTAAACACGGTCTGAACGAGTATCTGCAAACTCAGGTGGTTTATTTGCAGTCATAAGCGAAAACCCCCTCGCAATTGCAGAGGGGGTTTTTATTTTACAGTGCGGCGTATTTATCCAGCGTGCGTACCAGTTGGGTGACAAAGCCATATTCGTTGTCGTACCAGGCAACGGTTTTCACCAGCTGTACATCCCCTGCATCCGTCACTTCCGTCTGGGTGGCGTCAAACACCGAACCAAAATGTGAACCGATAACATCGGATGAGACGATCTCTTCGTCGGTGTAGCCAAACGAGTCGTTATCCCTGGTGGCCTGTTTCAGCGCCTGGTGGATATCTTCTACCGTGACCTTTTTATCCAGAATGGACACCAGTTCAGTGACTGAGCCGGTTTTGACCGGCACGCGCTGGGCGTGGCCTTTCAGCTTGCCGCTCAGGGCCGGGATCACCAGCCCAATCGCTTTGGCGGCACCGGTAGTGTGCGGGATGATATTTTCCGCCGCCGCACGTGAAGCGCGAAGATCTTTGCCGCGCGGGCCATCGACCAGCGCCTGTGTCCCGGTATAGGCGTGAATAGTGGTCATGGTACCCACTTTAATGCCGAACGCGTCATGGAGGGCTTTTGCCATCGGCGCAAGGCAGTTGGTGGTGCAGGATGCCACGGAAATAATGGTATCGCTGGCAGTGATAGTGTCGTCGTTGACGTTGAACACAATGGTTTTCATCTCACCCGCGGGGGCAGAAATCAGCACTTTTTTAGCACCCGCATTCAGGTGCGCTTTTGATTTCTCTTCAGAGGTATAAAAACCGGTGCATTCCACGACGAGATCCACACCCGCAGCCTTCCACGGAATATGCTGCGCCTCTTTTTCGGCATACACCGAAATGGATTTTCCGTCGACAATCAGCGAGTCTTCTGTGAAATCAACGCTCCACGGAAAACCACCGTAGTTAGAATCATGTTTGAGCAGATAGGCCAGCACTTTGGGGGAGGTGAGGTCATTGATGGCAACCACGCTGTTGCTGTCCTGGGTTTCGAGTAGGCGACGCAATACAAGACGTCCAATGCGACCAAATCCGTTAATACCAATTTTACTCATGGCTTTCTCCTGGTGAATCTGTCGAAGTGACAGTTTGAACTCATCCAGGCTTAGACCATGAAACCCGCGCAGGCAATTGAAGATATGTCATGCGTCGGGAAACATTTGAAAAACCATACAGAAAAGTTAATGAATTTTTAAGGAAAGCTGGTTATGTTGGCCGTAAATTCGTTTTTTCTCAGGAAATCATATGCGCACTAAATATACGGGCCTGCAAATTGGCATCCACTGGATGGTGTTTATGTTGGTCATAGTGGCCTACTGTGCCATGGAATTCAGAGGCTTATTCCCGCGTACCGCCCGCCCAGCGATCAACATGATCCACGTCTCCTGCGGCATTTCTATCCTGGTTCTGATGTGTGCTCGTTTGCTGATGCGCCTTAAACATCCGGCGCCACCTATTCAGCCAAAACCAAAGGCCATGATCACCGGTTTATCCCACCTGGGGCATCTGGCGGTGTATCTGCTGTTTATGGTGCTGCCGGTTATTGGCCTGACCATGATGTATTTCCGTGGCAACGACTGGTATGCCTTTGGTCTGGTTATGCCTCACGCGGCAGAAGCGAATTTTGACCGGGTCGACTCGCTCAAAGAGTGGCACTCCATTCTGGCAAATACCGGGTATTTCCTCATTGGTATTCACGCTCTGGCGGCGTTAATCCACCACTATTTCTGGAAAGACAATACGCTGCTGCGCATGATGCCGAAGAAACGTCAGTGACACCCGCAGTGGGAAAACTGCGCAAGGTACTCCTCGCGACCGGTATCGGCCATTTTGTCGAATGGTTTGACGTTGGCCTTTACGGCACGCTGGCGGGGATTATCGGTATGCAATTTTTTCATACCGACAGCCCGGGCGTAGCGCTGCTCTCATCGTTTGCGGTGTTTGGCGCAGGGTTCATTATGCGCCCGCTCGGCGGGCTGTTTTTCGGTTCGCTTGGCGATCGCATTGGCCGGCAGAAAGTGCTGGCCACGGTCATTTTACTTACCTCGGGCGCGACCTTCGTGATGGGGATTTTACCCACCTGGTCGCAACTGGGGGTAAGCGCCACCGTTTTACTGGTGCTCACCCGCCTGGTTCAGGGATTCGCAGTCGGCGGTGAAAGTGCAGGGGCAACCGCATTTTTGGCCGAATACGCGCCAGCTAACCGCCGCGGCTATTTCACCAGCTGGACAGACAGCTTCGGTTTTTTGGCGTTTGTCGCAGGCTCCGGGCTGGTGTTCCTTCTGACGGCTGTGCTGGGTGAAAGCGCAATGAATGACTGGGGCTGGCGCATTCCTTTTCTGATTGCTGGCCCGCTCGGGATTGTGGGGCTGTATCTGCGTCTTTACCTTCAGGATTCCCCTGAATTTCTGGCCGCGCTGAAAAGCGGAAAAACCGACGCAGCACCCCTTCATTCCGTGGTGAGACATTCCCGGGCTGCTCTGCTGTTTTGTGCCGGCTTTATGGTCATCAAGGCGGTGGGACACTGGACGTTGCAAACCTTTATTCCTCACTATCTTTCGGGTGCAATGGCGTATTCGCAGCGGGATGCCTACGCGATAACTACTCTTGGATTATTTGCGATTGTCCTTCTGATACCGCTGATGGGGTGGTTATCCGATCGCGTGGGCCGTAAACCATTGATGCTGGTAGGCTGCGGCGGATTAATCGTCTTTACCTTGCCTGCCATGATGCTGATGGCGCGTGGGGATATGGCCTCTGCCGTGTTGGCAATGTTGATCCTTGGGGGCTTTATCGCGGCGTTTGATGGCGCGAGCAGTGCGGCAATGGCCGAGCTTTTTCCGACCCGCGTGCGTTTTGGTGGTATGGCGATGGCCGGGAATATTGTGGCGGCGCTGCTGGGTGGGTTCACACCGTGGTTTTCGGTGTATCTGATGACGATCACCGGTAACCCATTTTCTCCTGCCGGGTATGTCATCGCTGCTGCGTTAATCACCTTGCTGACGGTGATGCGGGCGAAAGAAACAGCCGGTAAACCGCTACCGCGGTAAGAGTAACCTGCGGAAAACCGCAGGTTACCGCAGAGGTTATTTTTGCAGGTGAGCGCGCTCGCCTGCGGTTAATGCCAGCGGCTGCGTGGTGCCGGTTTCGGAAGAGGTCACCGCGGCTTCCAGTACGGCCATCACCGCCAGCGCTTCAACCGGGTGAACCGGGTTTTCGATTTCACCGTTCAGTGCATTACGCACGTTAATGTAATACTGGCGCTGATCGCCTTTTGGCGTGCTAACCGCGTGCGGCTCGCCGTTGGCATCAAACAGCACCATGTTATCGCTGTCTTCACCCCAGGTGTCGCTGCCAGGGATGACGCCTGCCAGAAGCTGCGCTTCCTGCTGGTCGATTCTGGCTTTAACCACGCTTGCCTTATCACCGTGAACCGTAAAGCGCGACGTGCCACCGGCAACCAGCATACTGCAATGCAGAACCACTTTATGTTCCGGGTAATTTAATACCACATGCGCCCAGTCGTTAATTTCTGCGCCTGCGCGAAGGGTGGCGATATTGCCCTGCACTGACTGCGGCAGGCCAAACAGTTGCAACGTCTGGTCAATCAGGTGTGGCCCGATATCAAACCACAGGCCGCTGCCCGGCACGTTTTGTTCTCTCCAGCGCACGCGAACTTCCGGGCGGAAGCGGTCAATGTGAGACTCAAAATGCTTCACTTTACCGATTTGACCCTGCCCGATAACCTGCTTAATACCGAGGAAATCGCTATCCCAGCGGCGGTTATGGAAGACTGACAGCAGTAACTGTTTTTCCGCTGCCAGTGCGATCAGATCACGCGCTTCCTGCATGTCGAGGGTAAAGGGTTTATCCACCACCACATGCTTACCACTGTTCAGGGCAAGCGTTGCCAGCGGCGCGTGGGTTGCGTTAGGGGAGGCGATCACCACCAGATCGATATCCGGGTGCTGAATAGCTTCTTCAGGTGTGGCCACCACGATGGCATCCGGGATATCGCGTTTGACCTTTTCTTCGTCGCGGGAAGAGACAACCGCCAGCTTCAGGCCATCGACGGACTGGATCAGCGGCGCGTGGAAGGTTTTTCCCACGAACCCATAGCCGATCAGCGCAATGTTGATTGTCTTACCGTTTCGAGCGACAACTTTATTCATGACCATCTCCACATTATTAAGCATCTGCAAGAGTGACTTGTAGTGCGCTGTTGTCCCCAAGCTCTGCCCAGGGACGATCTAAGAACAATTGATGAATGTCGGCTAACCCGGAAACCAGGTAAGGCTCGCAGTGGTTGAGTTTCAGGTGATCGGCAACGATCCAGTGCTCACGGCTGGCTGCCAGCATGGCCCGTTTTACGTCAGCATCGGCTTCTTTGCTGGCACTCAGCCCCAACTGAGGGTGAATGGCGCAGGCACCAAGGATGGCGATATCCGCCCGGTAGCGTGACAGCAGTGAAAGGGTGGCGCTACCGGCAAACAGGCGCTGTTTCTGATCCCACTGGCCCCCGAGCAGAATGAGTTCGATGTCTGCACGGTCGCTGAAATGCTGGGCAATATCCAGCGAGGTGGTGATGACCTTCAGCGGCCCCTGAAGAAAGGTGGCGACGGCCATTACCGTGCTTCCCGCATCAAGAAACAGGGTTGAGCCCTCAGGTACGCTCTCTGCAACCTTTTTGCCAAGCTGCTGCTTGGTTTTGGGCAGTAATGTATTTCTGCTCTGGCGGTTCATCGCCGACAGATCGAGGGCAATGGCGCCACCGTGGTTCTTTTGCGCCAGCCCCTGATTCTCAAGGTCTGTAAGATCCCGGCGAACGGTGTCCGCAGAAACCTGCAATTTTTCAACGAGGTCGCTGATACTGACTTGACCATTTTCACTAATAATATCAAGCAAGTATTTCTGACGAGCGGTTTTATGCATCTGTGTTCAATCCTGCAAAATATCGCAATAAGTCGCATATTACAGCATTTTGCCGGAAACCCATAAGAAACCGACGGTTTACAGGGAATGAATAACAAATTACTATACCCCCCTATAGTATCAGGAGGGCGTATGCCGCATTCACCCGCAGATAAAAAACGAATCCTCACTCGCGTCCGGCGCATCCGTGGGCAGGTTGACGCCCTGGAACGTGCGCTGGAATCCGGCGAGCCCTGTCTGGCCATCCTGCAACAAATCGCCGCCGTGCGCGGTGCTGCAAATGGTCTGATGGGCGAAATGGTCGAAATTCACCTCAAAGATGAGCTGGTGACGGGGGAGACAACCCCGGACCAGCGGGCAGTCAGAATGGCAGAAGTCGGCCATTTGCTGCGCTCTTATCTAAAATAAACCCACAGACCTCACAACAAGGGAAAGACATTATGAAATCTCGCGCTGCTGTCGCATTTGGCCCAGGCCAGCCGTTGAAAATCGTCGAAATTGACGTTGCGCCGCCGAAAAAAGGCGAAGTATTAATTAAAATCACCCACACCGGCGTGTGCCATACGGATGCGTTCACCCTGTCTGGTGATGATCCTGAAGGCGTATTCCCGGCGGTACTTGGCCATGAAGGCGGCGGTGTTGTGGTTGAAGTGGGGGAAGGCGTTACCAGCCTGAAACCTGGCGATCACGTTATTCCGCTGTACACCGCAGAATGTGGCGAGTGTAAGTTCTGTAAATCCGGCAAAACCAACCTCTGTCAGGCCGTGCGTGCCACCCAGGGTAAAGGACTGATGCCAGACGGAACAACCCGTTTCTCCTACAACGGTGAGCCGATTTATCACTATATGGGCACCAGTACCTTCAGCGAATACACCGTATGCGCCGAGATTTCCCTGGCCAAAGTGAACCCGCAGGCACCGCTGGATAAAGTGTGTCTGCTGGGTTGTGGTGTAACCACCGGTATCGGTGCGGTACACAATACGGCGAAAGTGAAAGAGGGTGATACCGTGGCGGTGTTCGGCCTGGGCGGGATTGGTCTGGCGGTTATCCAGGGTGCGGTGCAGGCAAAAGCCGGTCGTATCATTGCGGTGGATACCAACCCGGAAAAATTCAAGCTGGCCGGTGAAATGGGCGCGACCGATTTCGTTAACCCGAAAGATTACGAAAAGCCGGTTCAGGACGTGATTGTTGAGCTGACCGACGGCGGCGTTGATTTCAGCTTTGAATGTATCGGTAATGTCAACGTGATGCGTTCTGCGCTTGAATGCTGCCATAAAGGCTGGGGCGAAAGCATCATCATTGGTGTGGCTGGTGCAGGTCAGGAGATCCGCACACGTCCATTCCAGCTGGTGACGGGCCGCGTATGGCGCGGCTCTGCGTTCGGTGGTGTGAAAGGCCGTACCCAGCTGCCGGGAATGGTTGAAGATGCCATGAGCGGAAAGATTCAGCTCGATCCGTTCATTACCTACCGTCTGCCGTTAGAGCAGATCAACGAAGCGTTTGACCTGATGCACGAAGGTAAATCGATCCGTACCGTCATCCATTTCGGCGACAACTAATTATTCTGCCAGCGGTTTTTGCCGCTGGCATTTCTTTAATAATCTTCTCGAAACTGTGACCTGGCTGGCGATTTTAGCCGTAATCAAATTCCCCGCTGTGCCGATGACTATTTTACAGGCGTGTTTTTACGCATCTTACCTATAAGAGAGTCGACGGTCATGGACAACACAACTTCGATGCAGGCACAGCACAAGCTGAGCTTCTTGCATCACATCAGGCTGGTTCCGCTGTTTTCCTCCATTCTCGGTGGCATTATTCTTCTGTTTGCCTTGAGCTCCGGTCTGGCGGGTTACTTCCTTTTAAAAGCTGACACCGATCAGCAGGATGTCACATCCGAAATTCAGGTTCGTCTGGGGTTATCGAACAGTTCAAACCACTTACGCACCGCCCGTATCAATATGATCCACGCGGGTGCGGCGAGCCGTATCGCCGAAATGGATGCAATGAAGCAGAACATCCACGAGGCGGAAACGCGCATTAAACAATCCCAGGACAGTTTTGCGGTGTATATGAATCGCGCGGTTCGCACCCCGGCAGATGAAGCCCTGGACGCGGATCTGAAAGCGCGTTACGACGCCTACGTTGCCGGGCTCCAGCCGATGCTAAAATATGCCAAAAATGGCATGTTCGAAGCCATTATCAACCACGAAAACGAAACTGCACGTCCGCTGGATGACGGGTATAACGAGGTGCTGATGAAGGCGATTAAAATCCGTACCGATCGCGCGAATGCACTGACGGCACAGGCACATACTCGCACGCAGATGGGGCTGATGTTTATGGTCGGCGCCTTTGCGCTGGCGCTGGCGCTGACGGCGGTGACATTTATTGTGCTGCGCCGCACGGTGATTAACCCACTTCAGCGTGCTGCTAAGCGCATTGAGAATATCGCTAAAGGCGATCTGACGATGCCGGACGACGCAACTGGCCGCAGCGAAATTGGCCGTCTGACGCGTGACCTGCAAACTATGCAGCACTCGCTGGTGACGACCGTGGGTACGGTTCGCCAGGGGGCGGAAGAAATCTATCGAGGAACCAGCGAGATTTCTGCCGGCAATACCGATCTCTCGTCACGCACCGAGCAGCAGGCGGCCGCCATTGAGCAGACTGCAGCCAGCATGGAGCAACTGACTGCTACCGTGAAGCAGAACGCCGATAACGCACACCATGCCAGCAAACTGGCGGAAGATGCTTCCGGTAAAGCCAGCCGTGGCGGCCAGATGGTGTCCGGCGTGGTGAAAACCATGGGCAATATCTCTACCAGCTCGAAGAAAATCTCTGAAATCACCGCGGTGATTAACAGCATCGCTTTCCAGACCAATATTCTGGCGCTTAACGCCGCAGTGGAAGCTGCACGCGCCGGTGAGCAGGGGCGTGGTTTTGCGGTGGTGGCGAGTGAAGTTCGTACCCTGGCAAGCCGCAGTGCGAACGCAGCGAAAGAGATTGAAAGCCTGATCAACGAATCCGTGTCGCTGATTGACCAGGGCTCTGGTGAAGTGGTTGCCGCAGGTAACACCATGAATGAAATCGTCGAAGCCGTTAAGCGCGTCACCGACATCATGCTGGAGATTGCTGCGGCTTCCGATGAGCAAAGCCGTGGTATTGTGCAGGTGAGCCAGGCCATCTCTGAGATGGATAAAGTGACCCAGCAGAACGCCTCGCTGGTGGAAGAAGCCTCTGCGGCGGCAGCGTCTCTGGAAGAACAGGGCGCACGTCTGACCGAGGCGGTTGGTGCGTTTCGTCTGAACGGAGCGAAGGCGGGCCGTGCGCAAGCCTCTGCACCCGTGGCGAAAAATGTGCCTATGCGTCCGGCAGCGACGGTTTCCGGGGATAACTGGGAAACGTTCTGAGTCGCCAGCAGTGTTGGGTGGCGCTTCGCTTACCCGACCTACAAAACCAGGCCTGTAGGCCCGCGTAAGCGAAGCGCCACCGGGCAAAAAAAAGGGACCGAAAGGTCCCTTTTTTCATCCGTTACTGCTTATCCGGCAACGCATACGCGATGATGTAATCACCCCGATCCGGTGACTGACGTGCGCCACCTGCGTTAATGATGACGTACTGTTTACCGGTTTTCGGTGAAACGTAGGTCATCGGGCCAGACTGGCTGCCAACCGGCAGACGGTCTTTCCAGAGCTCTTTCCCGGTTGCGGTATCAAACGCGCGCAGGTAGAAGTCCTGAGTACCTGCGAAGAACAGCAGGCCAGACTGTGTAGAGAGCGATGCACCAAGCGTAGGCATCCCGATTGGGATAGGCATGTGCATACGGATCCCCAGCGGACCCGTGTCTTCCACGGTGCCAACCGGAACCTGCCACACAAGCTTACCGGTTTTCAGATCCACCGCAGACATGGTACCAAACGGTGGTTTCTGGCACGGAATACCCAGAGGCGACAGGAAACGCTCACGCATAGCGCCGAACGGCGTGCCGTCCATTGGCACGATACCCATCTCGATCCCGCTGGCATTTTTCGCAACGTTTGCACGTGGAACCATGTAGTTAGCCAGGCCCAGGCGCATATCATTCACGAACATCAGGCTGTTGTTCGGGTCAACGGAAACGCTGCCCCAGTTCATCCCACCCAACGAGCCAGGGAACTGCAATGAACGGTCAAGACCCGGCGGGGTGAAGACCCCCTGATGACGCATCTCTTTAAACTGGATACGGCACAGCAGCATATCGACCGGTGTGGCACCCCACATGTCGGATTCCGTCAGTGTCTGGTTGCCGATCATCGGCATCCCTACGGAGTACGGCTGAGTCGGGGAGTAACGTTCGCCTTCCACATTACCAGCAGGAACCGGGCGCTCTTCAACCTTCGCAACAGGTTCACCTGTTTCGCGGTTGAGCATGAAGATCATGCCTTGTTTACTGGTCTGGACCAGCACAGGTGTGGTGCCGCCTTTACCGTCTGGCAGGTCATACAGCAGCGGTTGAGATGGCAGGTCGAAATCCCACAGGTCGTGATGCGTGGTCTGGAAATGCCAGCGCACCTGGCCGGTGGTTGCATCAACGGCGACGATAGACGAGCTGTATTTATCATCCAGCGCGGTACGTTCACCCGCCCAGAAATCTGGCGTGGCGTTACCGGTTGGCAGATAGATAAGGTTCAGTTTTGCGTCGTAAGACATCGCAGACCAGACGTTCGGCGTACCGCGCGTGTAGGTCTGGCCTTCCGGCGGCAGGCCGGTCAGGTTCGGATTACCCGGATCCCATGCCCAGGCCAGTTTACCGGTGTGAACATCATAAGCGCGCACAACGCCCGGCGGTTCGCCAGTGGAGAAGTTATCGGCCACGCGTCCACCGACCACCACCACATTACCCGCCACCAGTGGCGTAGAGGTTTGCTGGTAGTAACCCGGTTTGATGTCACCCATGCCCACGCTCAGGTCAACGATGCCGTGGTCGCCAAAGTCTTCGCAGACTTTGCCGTTGTCGGCATTGATGGCAATCAGACGCGCATCGGTGGTTGGCAGGAACAGACGACGGGAGCAGGCCGCAGGCGACGTTTCTGCCTGTGACGTTGTCACGTTGTTGTGGTCTTCAAAATAACCCAGACCACGGCAACGCTGCCAGTTTGGCGCGGTGGCTTTGGAATCATAACGCCATTTTTCTTTACCGGAATCCACATCCAGGGCCAGCACTTTGCTGTACGGGGTACAGACATACAACGTGTCGCCAACCTGGAGAGGGGTATTCTGATCTTCAGCGCCGGAGCCGTTGCTCTGCGGGATATCGCCCGTATGAGCAACCCAGGCTACTTTCAGATCGCCGATGTTTTGCTTGTTGATCTGATCCAGTGCGGCAAAGCGGTCACCGTGGGTGGTGTTACCCCAGTGTTCCCAGTTTTTTTGCTGCTCGCCAGGAGCGACAGGTTTAACCGGAACCGGCTCGTTGGCAGTAACCAGAGTTTGCGGTTTAAACATCCAGCCGAAACTTGCCAGCATGGCAACGGCCAGCACCGCGGCGATACCGAATGGAGCGGATTTTCTGACGGGCGCATTGCTGTTTGCCGCGCGCAGGAAAGGCCAGACAATCGCGCACAGGAACGCCAGCACCGCAAAAGTAAACAGGCGCGAGAAGAGCGGCCAGAAATCCCAGCCTGCATCGCTGACGGCCCAGAACAGTGATGCAATAAACGCGATGGCGTAAAGCACAATGCCGCTGGTGCGGTTAGTGAAAATCAGTCCCGCAGCGATGACCATCACCACGCCCATTATCAGGAAGTACCAACTTCCGCCTACTGTGGCGAGCTTGAAGCCCAAGCCGCCGACTGCCAGACCGATGAGTGCCATCAATCCGGCAAGGAGCCACTGCAGGATACGAGGTAACCCACGCGGCGCGCTGCCAAATGCCATTTCTGTCTCCTTAAATACTCTCGTCTTTTCAGGTCTGTGCTGTGCGGCTCTGTACCAAATGGGTAAATAAAGACGAGGGTTATGGTAGTTTTTACGCTAATGATTGCGTCATATAGCGCAGGAATTCACAGGTAACAAACGGCTTGTGAACCATTTGGTGAATTCTCGACTATGATAAAACTGTTAAATTGTTTTACGCAATTGTTAATGAAAGATTTCGCATTATTTGATTAGAAAATAGATCAAACCCGCCTCGACGGCGGGTTAAGGGAAAAGGTGCTAAAGGAGCATCAGGCAGGCATTGACTTGCGAATAGCGCTGAGCAGCGTCTGTGTGCCTGTTGAAAGTGGGATATCGACGCGGGTCAGAATACCGATAGGCTCTCCGGCTCCGGGCGATGTGACCGGTAGCGCCGTGAGCGTGCCGTGACGTAAATCGTCTTTCACCGCACCCGAAGGCACAAACCACACATAGTCGAAATCAACCGTCAGCTGGCGTGAAAGGGAAGCTGACAGGGTTTCGATACAGCCTGTTGGCAGGGTGCAGCCCTGTAGCTGCAACAACGCTTCGGCGTTCTGACGCGGGACTGTACCTTTTGGTGACACCACCACTGGCCACTCCATGACGCGGCTTAAGGTGACGGTATCCTGCAACAACGGGTGGTTTGGCCGAACGACAAGCTTGAGCGATTCCAGGAACAACAGTTCATAGTTAAGACCCGTCATCAGTTCCGGGTCGGACATTCGACCGATCCCCAGATCCAGTTCACCAGATTTGAGCCCCGCAAGCAGCATGGTGTTACTCATGGTCGCAACCTGAATCGTGGTGTGCTTTTGCTGCTTATGAAACTGGCCAATTACGGCAGGCAGAATGCCCAGCGCCGCCGTTGGCAGCGCGCCCACGCGAACAATTTCGCTGGTGTGGTCGTCTTTGCGGTTTAACGCCTGGCCTGCGGTGTTGAGTGCATCCAGGACTTTCACAGCGTGGGTCAGAAATTGCTCGCCCACGAGCGTGAGCTGTGCGCCCAGGCGGCCTCTGTCAAACAGCCGGGTTCCGGTAAGTTGTTCCAGCTCGTTGAGTGTTTTAGACAGTGCGGGCTGACTTAGGTTAAGAGTTTCAGCCGCTCGCCCCAGCGTTCCCTGTTGAGCGACGGCCACAAATGTATGCAAATGGCGCAAGCGTATGCGCTGACTGAACTGACCATTTTTTTCCATAGGCGATGTTAAAAACAGAGCGATGCGGGTGACAAGTTAAGTTGTTTAATTTTGATAACCTGATAGCAAAATATTTTTAACATTTGATCTATTTGAGTTACAAGCTGTTTTTCAACTGACCGATTTTACTCCCGCACGCAATAACCTGAATTCACACCCGAAAGTACAGCCTTTAACCACTCATCTGCCTGGATCACAATTTGTAAATTCTTCCCGCCAACCAGGACGGGCTTCTCTACACTCCAGGTAATATTCACTGGAGGCATGACATCATGGCGAACACCATCACGGCTGATGATATTCGGGAACACTTTTCGCAGGCTATGTCGGCGATGTACCAGCAGGAAGTTCCGCAGTACGGCACGTTACTTGAACTGGTTGCCGACGTTAACCTGGCCGTTCTGGAAAACAATCCCCTGTTACATGAACAACTGGCGAACGCAGATGAACTGGCGCGCCTGAACGTTGAACGGCATGGCGCGATCCGTGTTGGCACGGCGCTTGAGCTGTCCACACTACGCCGGATGTTTGCGATTATGGGGATGTTCCCCGTCAGCTATTACGACCTTTCCCAGGCGGGTGTACCCGTCCACTCAACGGCTTTCCGCCCGATTGATGATGACGCGTTGTCCCGCAATCCGTTTCGTATTTTTACCTCGCTGCTGCGCCTGGAGCTGATAGAAAACGTCGCACTGCGTGAACGCGCCACGCAAATTCTGGCGAGCAGGAATATCTTTACCCCGCGCTGTCTGGCGCTGATTGAATTGTATGAGTCAGAAGGGGGATTTACAGAGGCGCAGGCCCGCGAGTTTGTGACAGAGGCGATTGAAACCTTCCGCTGGCACCGCCACGCCACGGTTGACCAGGAAACCTATCTGGCACTGAGCAATGAACACCGGCTGATTGCTGATGTGGTCTGTTTCCCGGGATGCCACATTAATCACCTGACCCCTCGCACGCTGGATATTGACCGCGCGCAGGAGCTGATGCCGAAATACGGCATTGAACCGAAAATCCTGATTGAAGGTCCGCCGCGCCGCGAAGTGCCGATTTTACTGCGCCAGACCAGTTTCAAAGCCCTTGAAGAGCCGGTGCTGTTTTCCGGTGAACATCTGGGCACTCATACTGCCCGTTTTGGTGAAATTGAACAGCGCGGCGTGGCGCTGACGCCGAAAGGCCGCGAGCTGTACGATAGCCTTCTTGGGCAGGCCGGTACGGGAAAAGACAACCTGACGCACCAGCTGCATCTGCAAGAGGTGTTCAGCGCCTTCCCGGACAGCGAAATGTTCCTGCGACGTCAGGAGCTGGCCTATTTCCGTTACCGTCTGACGCCTGCGGGTGAAGCGCATCGCCAGGCGTTCCGCCCGGGCGACGATCCGCAACCGCTGATCGAGCGGGGATGGATGGTCGCTCAGCCGATTACCTACGAAGATTTCCTGCCAGTGAGTGCGGCGGGCATTTTCCAGTCAAATCTTGGGAATGAAACTCAGGCGCGTAGCCACGGAAACGCCAGCCGCGATGCGTTTGAAGCCGCGCTTGGTTGTGCGGTCTATGACGAGTTTACGTTGTACCAGGAGGCGGAAGCGCGCAGCAAACACCGTTGCGGTTTGCTCTGAAAACGTTACTCTGCGGGGGTGTGACGGAAAAAGAAGGTTAGTATGCAAAATCCCTCCGCCCCTGTGGTTGAAACGCGCCAGGGCGCACTCGCTGGTTTTACCGATGAGGATGTACACGTGTGGAGCGGAATTCCTTACGCCGCTCCGCCTGTGGGCGCATGGCGCTGGCGTTCCCCGCAACCTCCCGCCGCCTGGGAAGGGCTGCGCTCCGCTACGACGTTTTCTGCATCAAGCTGGCAAAGCAGCGAGTATTGTCAGGAGCTGGGCGGTGGCGATCCGGGCCAGTTCTCCGAAGATTGTCTCTATCTGAATGTCTGGTCGCCGGTTGCACGTACCACGCCGCTGCCGGTGATGGTCTGGCTGCATGGTGGTGGCTTTACCATTGGGGCCGGCGGGCTTCCTCCCTATAACGGCAAAGCGCTGGCAAGACGTGATGTGGTGGTGGTGACCATCAATTATCGCCTTGGGCATCTGGGTTTCTTCGCCCATCCGGCTCTTGCCGGGGAAGAGAACCAGGTGGTGCACAATTTTGCTCTACTGGACCAAATCGCTGCGCTGAACTGGGTGCGGGACAATATTGCGGCCTTTGGCGGCGATCCGAGTTCGATAACCCTGTTCGGTGAATCTGCTGGCGCGCGAAGCGTGCTGTCGCTGCTGGCCTCTCCGCTGGCAGGCGGACTTTTCCATAAAGCGATTGTGCAGAGCGGTTACACCTTACCGGACACGCCGCGCGAACAGGCGCTGCAAAAAGGCGAAGCACTGGCTGCCCATTTTGGTTTTGAAAACGCGACGGCAGAACAGCTGCGTGCCATTCCTCCTGAGGCGTTCTGGCCGCTGGCCTCGCCGCTGAATATCGCCCCGGCACCGGTAGTAGGCGATTGCGTGCTCCCTGAAGCGATGCTCGATGTGTTCTTTGCCGCCCGTCAGCATCCGGTTCCGGTGATGATTGGCTCAAACAGTGATGAAGCAAGCGTAATGGCGGTATTTGGGATCGATCTCGCCGGGCAAATTCAGAAGCTGCGCCGTGAACGCCGGTTTGGTCTGGGGTTAATTAAACTGCTTTATCCAGGTGTTAAAGGGGATGAAGAGCTTGGCAGACAGGTCTGTCGCGATATGGCATTTACCACCATGGGATTTGTGGTGATGCAGGCTCAGCAGCGTGTGGGGGCTCCGTGCTGGCGGTACTGGTTTGACTATGTTGCCGAAGCGGAACATGCCACCTATATCAACGGCGCCTGGCACGGTAACGAGGTGCCTTACGTGTTCGACACGCTGGGACAGGTGGAGTCGTCTCGTCATTATGTTAATTCCCGCGATATGCAGTTTTCTGCTCAGGTGGCTGACTACTGGGTGAGCTTCGCTCACCATGCCAGCAGCAGTCGTGACACGCTCCAGGGGCCGACCCACTGGCCTGCCTGCCGTAAAGGTCGGGATGTACTGTTACGGATCGGAGTGAATAAAAATGCAGGTTTCAGGCTTGAAAACCGCTTTATGCGCGCCCGCATGAGCCTCTTCAAACGGGTCATGAAGCACCACGTCAGTCTTGATTGAGGAGGCAGGAGCGAAACGCTGCGAGTCCGTTATCCTGACTATGCGACTCGCGTAACACCAGTCGGTAGCTCGCACCGGTTTTAATACTCGTCTCAAAAGGCCGCGTCAGCCGTCCGGCGCGGACATCTTCTTCCACCAGCGTTTCATCAGCAATGGCGATCCCAAGCCCCTGAATGGCTGCGGTGATGGCCAGATCCATCGTATCGAAGTGTTGATTTTTGAGCATGGCTTTAGGGGACAGCGCCTGTTTTGCCAGCCACAGCGACCAGTCTGTTTTGTCACGAGTGGGGTGAAGGAAGGTTAACGACTCAAGCTCTGCACCCGCGCGTAACGGGCTGATGACCGGCGTCAGTGCCTCTTCAAACAGCAGATCGCCTGCGCTCATGTGCGTGCCAAAAACAATGGCGGCATCGTAGGATTCGGTTTTGAAATTGACGTTGTGATCGGTGGTAGTGGTGAGCGCGATTTGCAGTTCGGGCTGCTCGCGCTCTACCTGTAACAAACGTGGGATCAGCCAGCGCATCGCGCAGGTTGGCGCTTTCAGTCGCACCACAGTTTGCTGCGCGCGAGCCTGCTCAGCCACGGTCAGCAGATGCTCAAAGGCGGATTGCAGCTCGGGAAGCAGGGCGCTTCCCTGGGGGGAAAGCCGCAGCCCACGGGCGTGACGCTCAAAAAGTGGAAAGCCGAACCAGGCCTCAAGTGCCGCAATTTTACGGCTTACAGCGCCCTGGGTCAGGCACAGCTCTTTTGCCGCATGGGTAAGATTCAGATGACGGGCCGTTTTTAAAAATGCGTCAACGGCATTAAGCGGGAAGGAACGGCGCGACATAGAACTCCTCAGGTATGCATTTTTCTCATGGCTATTATGACAACAATTCGTTTGTCGCCACAACCGACTTATTGTTTGAATAGTTATGCAATCTTTATGAGAAAGGAAAGATGATGACTTTGAGAACTCCGGTGCAAACCCGGTCAAAACTGCCTGATGTTGGCACCACGATTTTTACCGTTATTGGCCAGCTATCGGCACAACATAACGCCATCAACCTTTCTCAGGGCGCACCGAATTTTTCCTGTGACCCTAAACTGGTCGCCGGTGTCACCCGCGCCATGGAAGCCGGGCATAACCAGTATGCGGCGATGACCGGCCTTCAGACACTGAAAGAGCGGATTGCCGAGAAAATCGCAACGCTTTATGGCACGCAATATGATCCCGGTAGCGAAGTACTGGTCACGGCCAGCGCCAGCGAAGGGCTGTATTCGGCGATAAGTGGACTTGTGCATCCGGGTGACGAGGTTATTTACTTTGAACCGTCGTTTGATAGCTACGCGCCTATCGTGCGATTACAGGGTGCAACTCCTGTTGCCATTAAACTGACCGTGCCAGATTTTGCCGTGAACTGGGATGAAGTGCGCGCCGCCATCACCCCGAAAACACGGATGATCATCGTCAATACTCCGCACAACCCAAGCGGGCAGGTCTTCTCTGCGAACGATCTGCAACAGCTGGCGGCAGTCACACGTAATACCGATATCATTATTTTGTCTGACGAAGTGTACGAACACGTCGTCTTTGACGGCGAGCCACATCACGGGATGGCCACACACCCGCAGCTGGCGGAGCGCAGCGTCATTATTTCATCCTTCGGAAAAACCTATCACGTCACCGGATGGCGCGTCGGTTACTGTGTTGCACCGGCAGGGCTGATGGAAGAAATCTGCAAGGTCCATCAATTTTTAATGTTTTCTGCCGATACCCCAATGCAGCACGCATTTGCAGAACACATGACCGATCCGCAAACCTGGCTGTCACTGGCCGCGTTTTATCAGCGTAAACGCGACCTGCTGCAATCGCTGCTTGCAGAATCACCGTTCCGCTTGCTGCCAAGCGCCGGTTCATTCTTCCTGCTGGCGGATTACAGCCATTTTAGTGATGAAAGCGACAGTGACATGGTGAAGCGGTTGATTACCGAGTGCGGTGTTGCAACCATTCCGCTGTCGGCGTTTTATGCTGATGGCACAGATAATAAATTGATCCGTCTCTCTTTTGCGAAAGATGAGGCAACGTTACGGGCAGGTGCCCAGGCCCTGTGTCGGGTTAAACCACGCTAAGGAGTTTTACATGAAATTACGCGCGTTAGTTGTCGGCATGGGATTGCTGTGTACGTTCTCTTCTTTTGCCGCCACGGAGCTGCGTTACGGGCTGGAAGCAGAGTATCCACCGTTTGAAAGCCGTAATGCCTCAGGCGAGCTGGAAGGGTTCGACGTTGAGCTGGGCAATGCCATCTGTAAAGCGGCAGCGCTGAAATGTACCTGGGTTGAAACCTCGTTTGATGCGTTGATCCCGGGCCTTGTGGCGAAAAAATTTGATGCCATCAACTCGGCTATGAACATTACCGAGCAACGCCGCAAAAGCATTGATTTTACGCAGCCGATTTATCGCATTCCGTCACAGCTGGTGGGGAAAGCGGGCACGGCGGTAGAAGCAACGCCTGAAGGGCTGAAAGGTAAAACCATCGGGGTGTTGCAGGGCTCTATCCAGGAGACATACGCCAAAGAGCACTGGGAAAAGCAGGGTGTCACCGTGGTGTCTTATAAAGATCAGAACATGGCGTGGGGAGATTTGCTGAATGGCCGTATCGATGCCTCGTTAGTCATGTCCGCGGCCGGGCAGGCAGGTTTCCTGAGCAAGCCTCAGGGGAAAGGGTTTGGCTTTATCGGCAAACCGGTGTCTGACGACACTATCCTGGGCAGTGGGATCGGTTTTGGATTGCGCAAGGGGGATGAGGCCACCCAGAAGCAGCTTAATGCCGCGATTGATAAAGTACGTGCCGATGGCACGATCGCTAAACTCGCTGATAAGTACTTCCCGGGTATCGATGTCAGCGTAAAATAACCGCCTCGTTTTGCCCCGGCTGTCGATGTCCAGCCGGGGCATTTTTATTCCTGCGACTCTCATTTCCCCTCAGACTTGCCGCCTTGCGTGTTTAATGTCGTTACCTTTCTTTACGCCTCTTTCAGGCTGTTCCGGTCGACAGAAAATATTTCTCACTTTGCTCATATAATCACCCGGCAACAATTGGATTCTTAACCGTTTTTGTTTAGGCTGTGCGTTCTTTCTTGCCGTCATTTCGCCGAGTGCGAAACACATTCACACGACCATAAGGACGTTTTTCCAGGCATGAATCGCAGACGTTTTTTAAAAGGTTCGCTGGCAATGGCTGCCCTGAGCGGCACATCAGGCCTTGCTTCACTGTTTTCTAAAGCGGCATTCGCTGCTGACTCTGACATTGCTGACGGTCAGAGCCGACGTTTTGACTACTCCGTACTGCAATCCATGGCACATGACCTGGCAAAAACCCCGTGGGGTGGAGCACCGCGTCCGCTGCCGGAAACGCTGGCGAACATGACCCCGCAGGCGTACAACGCCATTCGCTACGACGAAAAACAGTCGCTGTGGAACAACATTGAAGGCCGTCAGCTCGACGTGCAGTTCTTCCATATGGGGATGGGTTTCCGCCGCCGTGTGCGTATGTTCTCGCTGGACTCGTCTACGTCTCAGGCGCGTGAGATCCACTTCCGTCCAGAGTTGTTCAGCTATAACGAGACGGACGTCGATACCAAACAGCTGCAAGGGCAGAGCGACCTCGGTTTTGCGGGCTTCCGCGCGTTCAAAGCGCCAGAGCTGGCACGCCGCGATATCGTTTCGTTCCTCGGCGCGAGCTATTTCCGCGCGGTTGACGACACCTACCAGTACGGTCTTTCTGCCCGTGGTCTGGCGGTTGATACCTTTACGGATACGCCGGAAGAGTTCCCGGATTTCACCTCATTCTGGTTTGAAACCGTGAAGCCTGGCGACACCACCTTTACCGTCTATACGCTGCTGGACAGCCCAAGCATTACCGGTGCCTACAAGTTTGTGATCCACTGCGAGAAAAGCCAGGTGATCATGGACGTCGAAAACCACCTCTATGCACGTAAAGACATCAAACAGCTTGGCATCGCCCCGATGACCAGCATGTTCAGCTGTGGGAATAACGAGCGCCGCATGTGCGACACCATTCACCCGCAAATCCATGACTCCGACCGTCTGGCGATGTGGCGTGGTAATGGCGAATGGATCTGCCGCCCGCTGAACAACCCGCAGAAACTGCAGTTCAATGCCTACATGGATAAAAACCCGAAAGGGTTCGGTCTGCTCCAGCTTGACCGCGATTTCTCGCACTATCAGGACATCATGGGCTGGTATAACAAACGCCCAAGCCTGTGGGTAGAGCCGCGTAACAACTGGGGTAAGGGGGCTGTTGGCCTGATGGAGATCCCGACAACCGGTGAAACACTGGATAACGTGGTCTGCTTCTGGCAGCCCGAAAAACCGGTGGAAGCGGGCGATGAGCTGGACTTCAAATATCGCCTGTACTGGAGCGCACAGCCTCCGGTGCGCTCGCCGCTGGCCAACGTCTTCGCGACCCGCACCGGTATGGGTGGGTTCCCTGAAGGCTGGGCGCCGGGCGAAAACTACCCGAAAACCTGGGCGCGTCGCTTTGCCATTGATTTTGTCGGTGGCGATCTGAAAGCCGCAGCGCCGAAGGGGATTGAGCCTGTGATTACACTTTCAAACGGTGAAGCGAAGCAGATTGAGATCCTCTACGTTGAGCCGTTCGATGGGTATCGTATCCTGTTTGACTGGTATCCAACGTCCGACTCAACGGAGCCGGTGGATATGCGGATGTTCCTGCGCTGCCAGGGGGATGCTATCAGTGAAACCTGGCTCTACCAGTACTTCCCGCCAGCACCGGATAAACGTAATTACGTTGACGACCGGGTTATGCGTTAGTCCTTGTGGGATTGTGCCGGGTAGCGCTAACGCTTACCCGGCCTACCAGACCTACCAGACCATTGAGAGTGATCATGTCTTCTGAAATCATCCCCGTTACCCACAACATCGATCTTCGTGCCGTCGAAGATCGCTACGCTGCCGAGTTGCACAACCTCGTCATCAAAAATAGAACCTTTCTGCAAACCGCATTCGACTGGGCGCAGCACGTGGGGACTGAAGACGACACCCGGCGCAACGTGCAGAGTAACCAGATGCTACACGCACGCGGTTACGCCAAAATGTTTCTTATTTTTCAGGACGATATTCTGGTGGGCGTGTTGTCGTTTAATGCCATTGAGCCGACCAACAAAACGGGCTACATCGGTTACTGGCTGGACGAGCATCACCAGAAGCAGGGGATTATTTCCCGGGCGTTACAGGCGTTTATGCACTATTACGCCAGCCGGGGCGAAGTCCGTCGCTTTGTGCTTAAGTGCCGCGTAGACAATGTCAGCAGCAATAAAGTCGCAATACGAAATGGCTTTACGCTTGAAGGTTGCCTGCGAGAGGCGGAATACCTTAATGGCCGCTTTGACGATGTGAACAGCTACGCCAGACTATTCCCGCTATAGCGCGCCCAGCAGGGGCGTGCGGGTAATTCGCTGATTGCCGTTAATCACCTTTTCGCCGCGCAGGTGGATGTTTTCCCCGGCAAAGGCTTCAATCACTGCATCATCGGTTATCTCTATTCGATGCTCGATCAGCACATCTCCGCTGATGCGTACGCGCCCCTGGATAACCACCTTATCGTCAATCATGATCGGCCCGCCCCGTAACCAGGCCTGGCCGCCGATAAGCACATGATGTTTTATCACGCAGTTGCCTTCGATGACGGCGTTTTCCGCCACCTGCGAGCTGTAGCGCAGCGTGGGGATGGCATCATCGTCTTTACCGGCAATCAGGCGGGCATTGCCGTACACTTTTGCACAGTCGCACACCCAGACGTTATTCAGGTCATTGCCTTCCAGAATGGCGTTTTCAAACACCTCGGCGCGGTGCTCAATGAAGGCGTAATTCACCAGGGCGTCTCCGTAGATTTGCGCCTGATGAACTACCCGGGACTGGCTCACGGTGGCGTTGCCGTAAATCTGTAAAAGCTGATCGTTGTCGGGGGTTAAGCCTTTTGCCGCGATGACCTGGCTGTGATGAAGGACACGGGCATTGCCAAATATGTGGCATTCACCACGAATATCAGAATGCTGAATGGTGACGTTGTCACTTATTCGTGGGCCGTGGCTGATTTGCGCGCCATCGACCCAGCAGTCGCCGCCAATCCAGGCGTTATGGCTTATCACGCAGGGCTGGGTTATCCGCGCATTGCCGAGCACTCTGGCGCCGCCAAAGACCACGCTGTTTTCGTCGTAGATCCAGCAATGGCCCTCCTGAGCGAGCGCGCGCTCATCGTCGACCCATCCGCCTTTTGTCCCGCTGACGATATCGTTAAAATCAGTGGTCGCGATAATCTGCCGCAGTGGGGTTGTGGTTTTGCTTTCGCCGTTTTGCCATTGCCAGAGGCGGATTTCGTCGCCAAGCCGATACTTTTTCATCGTATTATCCCTGATAAGCGTCTTAACTAAACGTAGCAAAGTTTAGGCGTTTCGAAATGCTGGCGCTCACCGCTTAAACCTCATAAAATGGCATTTAAAATACATTTTATAATTTAAAATAAATGCGTAAAAGTAACAGAACTCAACAAGTCCTTAACTTACCCTCGGGTTACTTCGGTATGGTGCTGGGGACGATTGGTATGGGGTTTGCCTGGCGTTATGCCAGCACTCTCTGGCCAGTGACGCGCTGGCCGGGCGATATTCTGGTCGGGCTGGCGGTGTGTATCTGGTTTTTGCTGACGCTGGCATTTATTACCCGCGCCATTCGTTTTCCGCACAGCATACTGACTGAGATGCGCCACCCGGTGATGAGCAGTTTTGTGAGCCTGTTTCCCGCGACCACCATGCTGGTATCAATTGGATTTGTTCCCTGGTTTCGACCCATTTCGCTGGTGCTTTTCGGCGCAGGCGTGGTGATGCAGCTGAGCTACTCTGCCTGGCAGAGTGCCGGTTTATGGCGGGGTAATCACCCTGAAGAGGCCACCACACCAGGGCTCTACCTGCCGACGGTCGCCAACAATTTTATCAGCGCCATGGCCTGTGGCGCGCTGGGATTTACCGATGCCGGTTTGGTGTTCCTGGGGGCTGGCGTTTTTTCATGGCTCAGCCTGGAGCCGGTTATCCTGCAACGCCTGCGCAGTGCCGGGGAGTTACCCTCCGCGCTGCGTACTTCGCTTGGCATTCAACTGGCCCCGGCGCTGGTGGCCTGTAGCGCCTGGTTCAGCGTGAACGGTGGGCAGGCCGATACCTTCGCCAAAATGCTGTTTGGTTACGGGCTGTTGCAGCTGTTGTTTATGCTGCGTCTGATGCCATGGTATCTGTCACAGCCATTTAATGCCTCTTTCTGGAGTTTCTCGTTCGGCGTTTCGGCGCTGGCGACCACCGGATTGCATCTGGGGCAGAGCAGTCCGTCGGGCTTCTTCCACGCGATTGCCGTCCCGTTGTTTATTTTTACTAACATTATCATTGCGATGTTGCTGGTTCGTACGTTTATCTTGCTGATGCAGGGCAAACTTCTGGTACGCACTGATAAGGCACTGCTTATGCTTCCTGAGGAAAAACAATGACTGTTGATGAGAACTACTTCACTGATAAATATGGTCTGACCCGCACGCACTCAGAGGTGCTGTACAGCGCAGATATTGTCAAACCGGGTAAAACCCTGGATTTGGGCTGCGGAAATGGCCGTAACAGCCTTTATCTGGCTGCCAACGGCTACGATGTGACGGCGTGGGATAAGAACCCAATGAGCATCGACAATATCGAACGCATCAAAGCGGCAGAAGGGATCGTCAATTTGCAGGCAGCGATCAAAGACCTCAACAGCCTGAGCTTTGACGGCGAGTATGATTTTATTCTCTCAACCGTGGTGCTGATGTTTCTGGAAGCGAAAACCATCCCTGGCCTTATCGCCAATATGCAGCGCTGCACTAAACCGGGCGGCTTTAACCTGATCGTTGCCGCGATGGATACCGCAGATTATCCGTGCACCGTTGGCTTCCCGTTCGCGTTCAAAAGCGGTGAGCTGAGCAATCACTATGAAGGCTGGGAATTGCTCAAATACAACGAAGAGGTGGGTGAACTGCACCGCACCGATGCCAACGGTAATCGCATCCAGTTGCGTTTTGCCACCATGCTGGCGCGTAATCCCGCTTAACGGGCGGCCAGCAGACAGATTTGCAGGGCTGTCTTGTAAGACGCCTCGAACGACGACAACGGTAAAAACTCAAACTTCGAGTGGAAGTTATGGGCGCCGGTGAAGAAGTTCGGGGTGAGCAGCCCTTTTGCGGAGAGCGCCGCACCGTCTGTGCCCCCGCGCATTGGCGTCGGTTTTGGCGTGATCCCGAGTGACTCCATCGCGGCAAACATCAGGTCAATGGCGCGGCGGTCTTCGCCAATCGCATTGCTGATATTGCTGTAAGTGTCCTCAATGCGGTATTCCACTTTTGCGGCAGGGTGCTGTGCGGCAATCAGTGCCACCACATCGGCAATCTGCTGCTTACGCGCGGCAAAGTTTTCTTTATCAAAATCACGAATGTTCGCTTTCAGTACTGCGTCATTTTGCCCGGCCTGAATACCGTTAAACCAGATATAACCTTCGCGGCCTTCGGTGCACTCCGGCGTTTGCTGACGGTCGAAATGGCTGATGAAGTCTGTCGCCATCAATAACGGATTCACCAGCACGCCTTTGGCGGACATCGGGTGCGCGGTGACGCCGGTAAAGCGGATTTCGGCCGCCGCGGCGTTGAAGTTCTCGTAAACAATTTCTCCAATTTCGCAGCAGTCGATGGTCCAGGCAAAGTCGACGTCGAAGCGCTTAAGATCCAGCGCTTTGGCGCCATTCAGACCGATCTCTTCATCCGGTACAAACGCCACCACGATATCGCCATGCTGATGTTCGGCTTTCAGATTTTCCAGCACCGTCATCACCACGGTTACCGCAGATTTATTATCTGCGCCTAATACGCTGGTTCCATCGCTGAAAATAATCTCTTCATTGGGATACGACAGAATTTCCGGGTGCTCTTTTACACGTAACCAGATGTCTTTCTCTTTATTCAGACAGAGGTCTTCTCCGGTAAACGTTAATATTTGTGGATGAATATCCGGTGATAATCCCACGTCGACGGTATCGATATGCGTAATAAAACCAATACGCGGCGCGCCTGCCACATTGCCTTTTTTAACCGCGGTAACGGTCGCGAACTCATCGATGACGATATCCTCTAAACCCAGCTGTGCCAGCTCTTTCGCCAGTTCACGCGCCATGTCGTGCTGCCCTGGTGTGGAGGGGAGTGTTTTGACTTTAGGATCGCTTTGGCTGGTGATGGCGAGATAGCGGAAAAAACGATGGGTTAATTGTCTGGAGAGTTCTGAAGCCATAGTGATTCCTTCTTATTTTGTATTATCAGGTGTTTGCAATGTCACTTTAATGTTATTTATGAAATGGCAAAAGAATTAATTAGCCGTCGAATTAAAAAGACAGGAAAAAAGATGAAAAGCAAACTCACCATGTTAACGCTGGCGCTTGCCGCGCTGACGGCCAGTTCCGCCGTCAGTGCGAAAACGCTGGTGTATTGCTCCGAAGGATCGCCGGAGAACTTCAATCCTCAGTTGTATACGTCTGGCACAAGCGTAGATGCCAGTGCTGTACCGGTCTATAACCGCCTGGTGGACTTTACACCCGGCACAACCAAGCTGGTGCCGAGCCTGGCAGAAAGCTGGGATGTGAGTGAAGACGGCAAGGTCTATACCTTCCATCTGCGCAAAGGGGTTAAGTTCCAGAGCAACAAGTCCTTTACGCCAACGCGTGACTTTAACGCGGATGATGTGATTTTCTCGTTCATGCGCCAGAAAGACGTTAATCATCCTTATCACAATGTCTCTAACGGCAGCTATTCCAACTTCGAAAGCCTGGAGTTTGGCAGCCTTATCACCGCCATTGACCGGGTGGATGACCATACGGTGCGCTTTACCCTGGCGCACCCGGAAGCCCCGTTTGTGGCCGATTTGGCCTGGTATTTTGCCTCGATCCTGTCGGCTGAATATGCCGATGCGATGCTCAAAGCTGGAACGCCAGAGAAGGTCGATATGGATCCGATAGGCACCGGGCCGTTCCGGCTGGCGCAGTATCAGAAAGATTCACGCATTCTGTTTACCGCATTCCCGGAATACTGGCAGGGTAAATCAAAGCTCGATCGCCTGGTGTTTTCCATTACGCCGGATGCCTCGGTGCGTTTTGCCAAAATTGAGAAAAACGAGTGCCAGGTGATGCCGTTCCCGAACCCGGCTGAGCTGCCGCGCATGAAGGCCAACAAAGACATCAACCTGATGAGCAAGGCAGGGCTGAACACCGGATTTCTGGCGTTTAATACCCAAAAACCGCCGCTTGATAACGTGAAAGTGCGTCAGGCGCTGGCGATGGCCATCAACAAACCGGCGATTATCGATGCCGTGTTCCACGGTACCGGCACCGCGGCGAAAAATCTGTTGCCGCCGGGCGTCTGGAGTGCGGACAGCGAACTCAAGGATTACGACTATTCTCCTGAAAAAGCCAAAGCCCTGCTCAAAGAGGCGGGATTTGCCAACGGTATCAGCATTGATTTGTGGGCGATGCCGGTACAGCGCCCGTATAACCCGAACGCTAAGCGCATGGCTGAGATGATTCAGGCGGACTGGGCGAAGATTGGCGTGCAGACCAAAATCGTCACCTACGAGTGGGGCGAATACCTCAAGCGAGTGAAAGGCGGTGAACATCAGGCGGCGTTGATGGGCTGGACTACGGCGACGGGCGATCCTGATAACTTCTTTGGCCCGCTGTTTACCTGTACGTCCGCCAACGGCGGATCGAACTCCGCGAAATGGTGTTATAAGCCGTTTGATAAAATTATTGCTGAAGCTAAATCGATAACCGATCACGATAAACGTGTGGCGTTATACAAAGAAGCTCAGCAAATGATGCACGATCAAATGCCAGCGGTAATGATTGCGCATTCCACTATTTTCGAGCCGGTACGCAAAGAAGTGACAGGCTACGAAATCGACCCGTTTGGTAAGCATCTCTTCTGGCAAGTGGATATTAACCAGTAATTTTTCACTGCCCGAAGCATTTCGGGCAGTTTTTTTCAATTTGTGCTCTCAACAACATTTTTTCCCACCACATACTTGCCAATCTTTTGCTATAACTTCAAATGCATACTTGCAGATAACATGGAATATCATCATGCGTACTCAAACTTTCTTTAGGGTTGCAGTGCTTACTGGTCTGTTGGCGTTGGCGGGTTGCTCCTCAAAAGTCGCTGCTCCTGAACAATACTCAGGCTTTTTAAAAGACTATTCTGGCTTGAAGGAAACGACATCTGCGACGGGTAAACCAACCTTGCGTTGGGTTGATCCGTCTTACAATGAAGCGAATTATGACAGTATTGTCTGGAATCCGATTACCTATTATCCGGTGCCAAAACCTACGACCCAAATTGGTCAAAAAACGCTGGATGAACTGCTGAGCTACACCAACAACAAAATGAAAACCGCGATTGGTCAGCGTAAACCGATCGTCGCTACGGCAGGGCCACGTAGCCTGATCTTCCGTGGTGCCATTACGGGTGTCACCTCTAAACAGGAAGGTTTACAGTTCTATGAAGTGGTGCCAGTGGCGCTGGTGGTTGCAGGTACGCAAATGGCGTCTGGCCACCGTACCATGGACACCCATCTGTACTTTGAAGGTGAGCTGATCGATGCGAAAACCGGCAAACCAGTTATGAAAGTGGTTCGTAAAGGCGAAGGTAAAGAGCTGACAAACGAAAATACGCCGATGGGCTTCGCAACCCTGAAACAGGTTGTGGATGACATGGCAACCGATGCCACCATGTTTGATGTGAAAAAGACAATGAAATAATTCTGAAGACGGCCTGCATTACGCAGGCCGTTTTTTTTATGCCGTACGCAGACGTCTGAACCAGGTTTCCGGCTTTGTAAACATCACCATATTTCCCCCCAGAATCAGCAACAGACCAATAATCCCGTTAATATGCCACACGTAACCTTCGTAAACGGTTGAGATAGACAACGCAACCAGTGGGAACAGAAGCGTGCTGTAAGCCGCTTTTCCCGCGCCAATACGGCCCACCAGGGTGAAGTAAGCGCCAAAGGCAATCACCGAACCAAACAGCGCCAGATAAAGCAGCGCACCGATATAGCTCACCGTCCACTCAGGTGCAAAGCTGTCTCCCCGGATCAGGGCAATACAGCCCATTACCAGCGTCCCGTAGAGCATCGCCCAGGCGTTGGTGGTCATGGTTTCCAGACCGTTTCGCTGGTGGCGCATACTGATCATATTCCCCAGAGAGAACCCGTAAGTGCCCAGCGCGGAAAGGCCAATCCCCGTCAGCAGTGAGGCGCTCCAGCCGCTTGCCAGCAGGTCGTCCCAGAAGAGGGTGATAATACCGATTAAACCCAGTGCCGCTGCCGTCCAGAAGCGGGCTGGTGGTCGCTGGCCGAAGAAGATAAAGCTGTTGATGGCGTTATAGAGCACCGCCATGCTGAAAATCACAGACTCCAGCCCGGTGTTAATGTGCGCCGCCGCGGTGTAGAAGCACCAGAAGTTGAAGCAGAACACGCAGCAGCCCTGAATGATGCAAAAAAGATGGTCCCGCAATGACAGTTTGCGCAGACGACGCAGGGCAACTAAGACAATCATCATAATGGCGCAGGCAACGGCAAAGCGCCAAAAAATGGACACGGGGGCCGCGACAGGCCCTTGTTGCAGAAAAATCGCAATCCAGGTGGTTCCCCAGATAACCACCACCAGCCCGTATAACAGTGCGTTCATGTTCTCTCTCTTCTCAAACCGCGAAAACCCTCAGTCTGACGGTTGTCTGCCCGGCACGCTTTCACCTGGTTGCGGCGGACTTGCAAATTCTTGCGCTTTTTTATCGTCAGGGCACTGGCAACAGGGGGCAACAATTCTTAGACTGATACTCTGATTAATGACGTGTTGATGGTTATGTCCCACGCTTACGAAACCTTTGAAACGCTACGCCAGCAGAACGCGGTGCTCCGGGAGACCGTTGCGCTTAACTCCGGTATTCAGCTGGCGGCGTGGTACAACAAGCACGACACCATAACCGTTAAGAGCGATCACCATACCCTCAGCCTGTACGTGGCTGACGGCTACGAGAGTTATCAAAAAACACCCGGTGGCTGGAAAAATGGCGGCGGCCCTGACCGTTTTTGCCTGATGCCGAAAGAGAGTGAATCCACCTGGGATATCCGCGACGACCTGTCGTTTGTCCATCTTTACTGTACCGATGAGCATTTGCGCGATATCGGCGAGAAGATCTGGGATAAGCGACCGGTATCCCTCACGCTTGATGAAAAAATCTTTGGCAGCGACCCGAAAATTACTGCGCTGTATCGCCAGTTTTTGCTCGGCTGCGACTGGCAGCAAAAAGCGAATCAACTCACGCTGAGCACGGCATCAACGATGTTGCTGACGCATCTGCTGCAAAACTACGCCAACGTGCAGTGGAAACTGCCGGTAGTGACGGGGGGATTGTCGCCATTTGTACTGCGAAACGTACTGGCATTTATTGAAGAAAACCTCGCGCAACCGCTGACGCTGGCTGAGCTTGCCGCCCAGGCCGCGCTCAGCGAGTACCACTTTGCCCGCATGTTCCGCCAGTCAATGCAGCAAGCGCCGCATCAGTACGTGATGCAGCGCCGGATGGAAAAAGCCAGAGAGCTGGTCACACAAACCAGCCAGCCGCTGACCGATATCGCGCTTGCCTGCGGCTTTAACTCTGCCAGCCATTTCAGCAACCGCTTTCGCAGCGTAATGGGCGTGACGCCATCTCAGTTACGTGCGGCGAGCGCGTAGAAAAACGCTGTAGCAAAGCCCACCGGCAACCAGCCCCCAGAACGCTGAACCAATTCCCAGAATCGTTACCCCGCTGGCGGTCATCAGGAAAGTGACAATCGCCGCGTCACGCTCCGCTTCGTTATTCAATGCCTGATACAAACTGCCGCTAATAGTGCCAAGTAGTGCCAGCCCTGCCAGCGTCTGGATCCAGCTCAGCGGCAGGGCGGCCATCAGCCCGGTAATGGAGCCGCCGAACACGCCCGCCAGAAGATAAAAAATGCCCGCAGCTGCGGCGGCAATCCAGCGTTTACTGGCATCAGGGTGTGCATCAGGGCTCTGGCAAATGGCGGCGGTGATCGCCGCGATACAGATGGAATAGACCCCAAACGGTGAAAACAGTAATGCAATCCCGCCGGTGATGATGATGAGCGGTGACACCGACAGCGGATAGCCGGAAGCTTTCATGGTGGCAAAGCCGGGGGCGTTCTGCGAGGCCATGGTCACCAGGAAAAACGGCAAGCCGATGCTGACCAGGCTAGTAAAGGTAAATGCAGGGGCAATAAATTGCGGCATAACAACCGAAAGCGTAATTTTTTCCGTGACAACGTCACCACCAGCCCAGGCAACGACACCGCCGACCAACAGGGTGGCCACAATGGCATAGCGCGGCGCAAACGCTTTGGCTATTAACCACGCCGCCAGCATACTGCCGCACAGCAGAAAATGACCGTCGAGATGGCTGAATGCCTGAAGCCCAAAACGCAGCAGTACCCCGGCCAGCATGGCTGCCGCCAGGGAGTGCGGGATTAGCTTCATCAGGCGGGCAAACAGCCCGGTTAGCCCGCACAACAGGATGAGTGCGTTGGCAAAAATAAAAATACCGATCGTTTCTGCCAGGGTTACGCCATGCAGGCTGGTGGCCAGCAGAGCGGCACCCGGCGTGGACCAGGCGGTAAGCACCGGTGCTTTATACCACCAGGAGAGCGCAAGCGTACTGACCCCCATCCCAAGGCCAAGCGCGGTCATCCAGCCAGCAATCTGCTGGGCGTTTGCCCCTGCGGCGGCGGCGGCCTGCCAGATAATTGCCGCTGAGCTGGCGTAGCCCACCAGCACGGCAACAAATCCGGCCAGAATGGCGGGAAAGAGAGGCGTTGAACTGCGCATAAAAACTCCACTGTGCGTTATAGCGTCCGAAGCAATGTAACACTGTGCGCTATAGCGTACAAGTGGTACACTTTTCGCCAACGGGAGGATTTATGGACATTACTCAGCATCTTGCATCCACACTGAAGACCCTGCGCCAGACACGCGGGTGGAGTCTGTCAAAGCTTGCAGAAGAGACGGGCGTGTCAAAAGCGATGCTCGGACAAATTGAGCGCAACGAATCCAGCCCTACGGTTTCGACGCTCTGGAAAATAGCAACCGGACTGAACGTGCCGTTTTCCGTTTTCATCACCCCGCAGGCCAGCCCGGAAGCAGTGTTCGACCCGCAGCAGCAGGCGATGGTGGTTAAACCGTTATTCCCCTGGGACGAGGCGCTGAGATACGATCATTTCTCGATAACCCTTGCACCCGGCGCGATAAGTGAATCCACGCCGCACGAAGCGGGCGTCATTGAGCATGTGGTGGTGATAAGCGGTGAGCTTGATATGCACATCGACGGAGAGTGGCGCACCATTCAGGCTGATTCTGGCGTGCGTTTTGCGGGCGACAAACCCCACGCGTACCGTAACAGCAGCGCCCTGACGGTGCACTTTCATTCACTGATTCATTATCCCCGCTGAAGGTACGCAAAACTGTTTCGCTGACGCATACTTCTGACTACAATAGCCGCCATTTTGACCATAACGGATAACGACGAAGTATGCGCCTGCAATCCCATCATCTTGAACTTTTAAGCCCGGCCCGCGATGCCGCCATTGCCCGTGAAGCGATCCTTCACGGTGCCGATGCCGTCTACATTGGCGGCCCTGGCTTCGGTGCCCGCCATAACGCCAGCAACAGCCTGAGCGATATTGCCGAGCTGGTACCGTTCGCCCATCGCTACGGGGCGAAAGTGTTCGTGACCCTGAACACCATTCTTCATGATGATGAGCTGGAGCCTGCGCAGCGTCTGATAACTGACCTGTACCAGACCGGCGTTGATGCGCTGATCGTGCAGGACATGGGCGTGCTGGAGCTGGATATTCCGCCGATTGAGCTACACGCCAGTACCCAGTGCGACATCCGCACGGTAGAAAAGGCCAAATTCCTCTCCGACGTCGGTTTCTCCCAGATAGTGCTGGCGCGTGAACTAAACCTGAACCAGATCCGCGATATCCACCAGGCCACTGACGCTACCATTGAGTTCTTTATCCACGGTGCACTGTGCGTTGCCTATTCCGGGCAGTGTAATATCTCCCATGCCCAGACCGGGCGTAGCGCTAACCGTGGCGATTGCTCTCAGGCGTGCCGTCTGCCCTATACCCTGAAAGACGATCAGGGCCGCGTGGTGGCCTTTGAAAAACACCTGCTTTCCATGAAAGATAACGATCAGACCGCCAACCTGGGTGCGCTGATCGACGCCGGCGTGCGCTCCTTCAAAATCGAAGGGCGTTACAAAGACATGAGCTACGTGAAAAACATCACCGCGCACTACCGTCAGATGCTGGATGCCATTATTGAAGATCGCGGTGACCTGGCGCGTGCGTCTGCCGGACGTACCGAGCACTTCTTTATCCCGTCGACAGATAAAACCTTCCACCGCGGCAGCACCGATTACTTCGTGAATGCCCGTAAAGATGACATCGGTGCGTTCGATTCGCCGAAGTTTATCGGTCTGCCGGTAGGCAAGGTGCTGAAAGTGGCGAAAGATCATCTGGACGTGGAAGTGACGGAGCCGCTGGCGAACGGTGATGGTCTGAACGTGATGATCAAGCGTGAAGTAGTTGGTTTCCGCGCCAACACGGTCGAAAAAACCGCTGAGAACCGTTATCGCGTATGGCCGAATGAGATGCCAGCCGATCTGTATAAAGCGCGTCCTGACGCAGCGCTTAACCGCAACCTGGACCACAACTGGCAGCAGGCGTTACTGAAGACCTCCAGCGAGCGTCGCATTGCGGTAGATATTGAACTGGGTGGCTGGGAAGAGCAGCTGATCCTGACCATGACCAGTGAAGATGGCGTCAGCGTGACCCATACTCTTGACGGCCAGTTTGAAGTCGCCAACAACGCGGAAAAAGCGCTGAACAACCTGAAGGATGGGGTGGCGAAGCTGGGGCAAACCCTTTACTACGCGCGTAATATCGACGTTAACCTGCCGGCAGCACTGTTTGTGCCAAATAGTCTGCTGAATCAGTTCCGTCGTGAAACGGCAGAAATGCTTGATGACGCGCGTCTGGTTAACTATCCACGCGGCAGCCGTAAAGCTGTTTCTGTGCCTGCGCCAGTCTATCCTGATTCGCACTTATCCTTCCTCGCAAACGTCTACAACCATAAAGCCCGCGAGTTTTATCATCGCTATGGCGTGCAGCTGATTGACGCGGCGTATGAAGCGCATGAAGAGAAGGGCGATGTACCGGTGATGATCACCAAACACTGTCTGCGCTTTGCGTTTAACCTGTGCCCGAAACAGGCGAAGGGAAATATCAAAAGCTGGAAAGCGACCCCTATGCAGCTGGTGAACGGGGACGAGGTGTTGACCCTGAAATTTGACTGCCGTCCTTGTGAGATGCACGTCATTGGTAAGATGAAAAACCACATCTTTAAAATGCCGCAGCCGGGCAGCATTGTCGCCTCTGTCAGCCCTGAAGATCTGATGAAAACCCTGCCAAAACGTAGAGGCAGTTAATTAACGAAAGTGAGTATCGGGTTTGCGTGATTTCTGCCAGTGATGGTGTTCGCGCAAGCCCTCTGCGGAATCCTCTGCCACGCTGCGTAGTTCGTCACTGTCGGCTTCATGACGAAGCTGATGGTCGACATTCTTCACCCATAAAAAGGTGTGCCCTTTGTGTCCCGCCATCAACTGACCCGAAAATAATGCGCAGATCAACATTATTGCTGATAACCCTTTTCTAAACATTATTTCACCGCTGAATGACATTTCACGGCTATGATGCAGATAGTTTTATTAAGTTATTATTCCGATGATCAAATTAACGCAAAGGGATTGTCAGTTTCTGTGGTAACCGGAAATAAAACAGGGGCATAACGCCCCTGTTTATTAATTACGCTGGTCTTGCGGTGGTAATGGTTTTTTACCGTCTTTTGGCGGTTGTTTACCGTCATTATGCTGCAGGCGTTTTCCGTTGTGTTCTGGTTTATCACCACGGTGCTGAGACTTATCGCCATTCATATTATGCTGCGATGTTTTACCTTCGTGCTGAGGTGGTTTGCCATCACGTGGAGGCTGTTTTTGATTGTGTTCAGTTGGCTGCTTTTCGAACGGCACAGGTGGTTTGTTATCCGCAAACGCGTAAGACGACAGGCCCAGCACGATGACCGTAGCAAGTGTAGTGATGTTTTTCATTTTGTTGTTTCCATTCTCTTTGTTCAATGCCGCTGATTTGAACACCGAAAAATGGAGAAAGTGTGGATGCGTACTGAGATTAAGAATCTGCCTGGATAACTGGAAAAGTTAGAGAGTAAATCAAGGAATAATCTGAAAAAATAGGCCTGGTATGATTCCGGATATAGGCGGTTAATTGAACAATTAAGCCCGTAGAATCAGGTCTGGGGGTGTAGTATCAATATAAATCTAAAAAACCAACCATTTTTGGTAAATAAAGATAAATGAGGATTCAAGATAAATCTTATATAATGGCTTTCTTGTGGCTTAGGAATGGGATCTTCCAAAATGAAAAAATCACTCTCTGTGGCTATTGCGGTTTTCGCTGTAGCGGCAACAGCGTGTGCGAGTTACGCCTATAATAACAAACCTGACTTTATGGAATCTGCCGAATCCCGAGTGGGTTCATATCTGACCAGCGATTACGGTAAAGTTTCCTGCACCAGCATCCAGATTGACGAACAACGTTGGGAGCTGGATTGCCTGAATCAAAAACGCGGAAAAAGCTTCCAGTTTGCGGTCTATTCGGCAGAACAAGCTCCTTACGATGTTTCTCGCTCTTTCTATCTCGAAGCCATCAACGACGATGCAAAACAGAGCGCAAAACAGGGGTTGATGAAGTTTCTGCAAATCAACACTAAAGACGCGGACGTCACCCAGTCCTGATCGTTAAGCAGGGTTAATTGCGTTGTTTAGCATTTGTTGAGACGACCCGTGATAGGGTGATCGCAGTACACAACCCGTCATGGAATGGCGGGGATGTTGATACCTAAATACAAATCTATCCATGCAAGCATTTACCGCCATTCAATGGCGGTTTTTTTTTGCCTGTCCGCCATCAGGGCCGTTCAGATGAAAGGGCGAACTGTTTGCGATACTGCGCCGGAGAAAGCGCGAAATGCATGCGGAAATGGTGACGCAGCGTAGCCGCTTGCCCAAACCCGGTCTGTTCGGCAATGCTGTCGATGCTTAACCGGCTGTTTTCCAGATAATCTTTTGCCCGCAGTAGCCTTTCGTTGAGCAACCAGCGCGCGGGCGTTGTGCCTGTTGCGTCCTGAAAGCGGCGCAGAAAGGTGCGCTGGCTCATTCCCACGCGCTGCGAGAGTGAATCGACGCTGTGTGGCAGTGCCAGATACTGATGAAGATAATCAAACAACTTGCCAAAACGCTGGCTTTCGCGCAGTTGCGCCACCGGGCGGCTCAGTTGCTGTGTCTGCGAACCATCCCGATGAGGTGGAATGACAAGACGGCGGGCGACACGATTCGCTGCTTCCATGCCGTAGTCCCGGCGGACCACGTGCAGGCATAAATCAATGCCCGCCGCGCTGCCGGCGGAGGTCAGAAGATCCCCCTCATCCTGATACAGCACGTCTTCAACCACATCGATGGACGGGAAGCGGGATTTCAGCGTCTCAATATAGCGCCAGTGGGTTGTGGCGCGACGTCCATCGAGTAACCCGGCGGCGGCCAGCACGAACACGCCGGAGCAGATAGACATCACCTGGCACCCCCGGGCGCTGGCCTGGCGCAGCGCGTCGCACAGAGCCTCCGGCACCGGCGAGTCTACTCCTCGCCAGCCTGGCACAACGACCAGGTCGGCGTGTTCCAGCAAGTTGAGATTGCCGTCGGCCAGAATGCGGATCCCGCCGGTCGCACGAAGCTCACCTTCATCAACCGCCGCCACGGCAAAACGATACCAGTCGTCACCCATTTCGGGACGCGGAAGCCCGAAAATTTCAACCGCTACGCCAAATTCAAAGGTACACAGCCCGTCATAGGCCAGTACGACCACCCGTGGGGAGGAAAGCTGTCTTAACTTTGTCATCTTTTTGCGGTTTTCTGGCATGAGCGGACGCATTCAGTGGAGGAATTTGTGGATAGAGTAGTGTTAACACAAACACCTTAGAGGAGAAAGATTCATGAGTTATGTTACGGAATTTCCGGCAGCCGGGCCACAAGAAGCCGTTGCCCATTTTCTGCGTCGCCTGAGTGTGGAAACAGACTGCGCCGATGTGCATCACGCCATGACCAATAACGATCAGGACTTTGTTTTGCTGCACGTGGTGGGCAAACCCGAGCAGTTTGCCCGTCGTCATGTTCCGGGCGCTATCCATTTGCCCTGGAGCCAGATCACAGCGGAGCGCATGGCGCAGTGGCCAGAAGACACGGTCTTTGTGGTCTATTGTGCCGGGCCGCACTGTAACGGCGCCGACAGAGCCGCTCTGAAACTCGCCCGGCTGGGGTTGCCGGTAAAAATCATGCTCGGCGGGATCACCGGCTGGCAGGATGAAAACTTCGACTTTGCCGGGCAAATTTCAGCGGTACTCGGCTGAAGATGAATTTTTTTCAACACAGGTGAAATTTTCTCGTTTGTCGTGACGCGGCGGGTATGACATCTTTTTTGGACATTTAGACATCCAGAAGTCTAAAAGTTCAAGAAATGAATTATCACTGTCGGCAATTATCTGCCGGCAGAAACAGGAGATTTCCATGCAGCGACAACATGCCCCGTACCGCGCCGATGTAGTAGGCAGTTTTTTACGCCCGGATGCCATCAAACAGGCTCGTCTGAAATTTGCCAGCGGTGAGATTGATGCCGGGCAGCTTCGTGCTGTTGAGGACGAGGCGATCCGCCATGTTGTCGAACAGCAATGCGCCTGTGGTTTGCACGTAGTCACCGACGGGGAGTTTCGTCGCGCCTGGTGGCATTTCGATTTCTTCGACGGGTTGCAGGGCGTTGAACGTTATGATTCTCAGCAGGGTATCCAGTTCAATGGGGTACAGACCAAAGCCCACGGCGTGCGTGTCACCGGTAAGCTGGGCTTCGGTGACCATCCAATGCTGGCTGATTTCCGCTACCTGAAGAGTATCAGCGGGAATGCGCAGCCGAAGATGACCATTCCAAGCCCAAGCGTGCTGCATTTCCGTGGCGGCCGCAAAGATATCGACGCAACGGTCTACCCGGATCTGGATGCCTATTTTGACGACCTGGCGACCACCTGGCGCGATGCTATCCATGCGTTCTATGCCGCAGGTTGCCGCTATCTGCAACTGGACGACACCGTCTGGGCGTATCTCTGCTCTGACGATCAGCGTCGTCAAATCCGCGAACGTGGGGATGACGCCGACGAGCTGGCGCGCATCTATGCTCGCGTGCTGAATAAAGCGCTGGAAGGGAAACCCGATGATCTGACCATCGGCCTGCATGTCTGTCGCGGCAATTTCCGTTCAACCTGGATTTCCGAAGGCGGCTACGAGCCAGTGGCGGAAGTGCTGTTCGGCACGGTCAACGTCGATGCCTTCTTCCTGGAATACGATAACGATCGCAGCGGTGATTTTGCGCCATTGCGCTTTATCCGCCCGGGTAAACAGCAGGTGGTGCTGGGCCTTATTACCACCAAAAATGGCGAGCTGGAAAACCCGCAGGGCGTGAAGGCGCGTCTGGAAGAGGCGGCAAAATATGTCGCGAAAGAGCAGATTTGCTTAAGCCCGCAGTGCGGTTTTGCCTCCACTGAAGAGGGCAATACCCTGAACGAAACCCAGCAGTGGGACAAAGTGCGTCTGGTGACACAAATCGCCAGCGAAGTCTGGTAACACTTCTGACACAGCGCTGCATTATTAAAGTGCAGCGCTGTACCATTCTGAGTCGTTTTCCCCGCAGGCCTTCATTCCGCCCCCGAAAATCCACGTTTTTCATCCTGGCATCCTTTTTGCTCCTCCTAAGCTGACACATGTTTATTTTCTGCGTCCAGTCGGTCACGGACGTTTAGCACAGCTTTCTTTTCAGGAGTGAAAATATGCACCGTCGTACCTTGTTAAAAGCTTTTGCACTGTCGGCCTCTGCGGTCGCAATGGGAATGAGTTTTGGTGTTCAGGCTGCGGATACTATCAAAGTGGGGATCATGCACTCGTTGTCCGGCACGATGGCCATTTCTGAAACGCCCCTGAAAGATGTTGCCCTGATGACGATCGATGAGATCAACGCGAAAGGTGGCGTGCTGGGTAAAAAGCTGGAGCCAGTGGTGGTAGACCCGGCGTCTAACTGGCCGCTGTTCGCGGAAAAAGCCCGTCAGCTGTTAAGCCAGGATAAGGTGGCTGTGGTGTTTGGCTGCTGGACATCGGTATCACGTAAATCCGTATTGCCGGTCTTTGAAGAGCTGAACGGTCTGCTGTTCTATCCGGTGCAATACGAAGGCGAAGAGATGTCGCCAAACGTCTTCTATACCGGGGCAGCGCCAAACCAACAGGCCATCCCGGCGGTGGAGTATCTGATGAGTGAAGACGGCGGCAGTGCCAAACGCTTCTTCCTGCTCGGCACCGATTATGTCTACCCGCGCACCACCAACAAAATCCTGCGCGCGTTCCTGCACTCCAAAGGGGTTCAGGATAAAGACATCGAAGAGGTGTACACCCCGTTCGGGCACAGTGATTACCAGACCATTGTCGCCAATATCAAGAAATTCTCTGCGGGCGGCAAAACGGCCGTGGTTTCCACCATTAACGGCGATTCCAACGTTCCGTTCTATAAAGAGCTGGCAAACCAGGGGCTGAAAGCGACCGATGTTCCGGTGGTAGCGTTCTCCGTCGGTGAAGAGGAGCTGCGCGGCATCGATACCAAACCGCTGGTGGGTAACCTTGCAGCGTGGAACTACTTTGAATCCGTCGATAACCCAACCAACCAGGCTTTTGTGGCGGATTACAAAGCCTATGCCAAAGCGCACAAGCTGCCTAACGCCGATACCGTAGTCACCAACGACCCGATGGAAGCGACCTACGTGGGGATCCATATGTGGGCGCAGGCGGTAGAAAAAGCCGGAACCACCGATGTGGATAAAGTCCGTGCGGCGATGGCGGGGCAATCCTTCAAAGCGCCATCTGGCTTTACGCTGACCATGGATGCTACCAACCACCATCTGCATAAGCCGGTCATGATTGGCGAAATTGAAGGTAACGGGCAGTTTAACGTGGTCTGGCAGACAGAACAGCCTGTACGTGCGCAGCCGTGGAGTCCGTTCATTGCCGGTAATGACAAAAAACCTGATCAGCCAATGAAAACGGCCAGCAACTAAGTCATTGTCAAAGGGAGAAAAGCCATGAATATCATGCGCGTTATTGTCGCTGTTGTATGGCTTACCGGACTGCTGCCAGGGATGGCGCAGGCATCGGATGCTGATGATTTTGTTGCCGCCAACCGTAGCCAGCAGGCTGCGATGCTGGAACAGTGGGCGGCCTCGCCGGAAGCGGCGCGGCTGCCGCTGTTGCAGGCGCTGCAAAAGGAAAATCTCTATCTCGACAGTCAAAAACATGCGTTTACCCGCAGCAACGGTACGATGGTGGCTCTGGGTGATGCAACGAACGCAGAGGGGCAGACAAAAGCCGTTCGCCTGACCAATCGCCTGCGGGTTCTGGCGACCACTGCGCTCGCCACGCATCAGCTTGTGAGTGACAGTGTCACGCAAAGGCGCGATGCCGCAAGACAACTTCAGCGCGACGCGCAGCCCGATATGCTCGATTTCCTGCAAAAGCGGGCGGGCAGTGAAACAGATGATGTCGCACGCCAGGCGCTGTTACTGGCGCTGGCGAATCTGCAACTGACCAGCCCACAGGCTGATGTGCGTCTGAAGGCCGTGGAGCTGCTGGGGCAGTCAGACGATCCTGATGTTCAGGCAAAACTGACGCCATATGCTCAGGCGCAAACTGAACCGGATGCCAGAGTGCGTGCCGCTGCCGAAGAGAGCCTTAATCACATTAAACACCGCCTGATGTGGGGCGATTTACTCGGCCAGGCTTTTATGGGGTTGTCGCTGGGGTCCGTATTACTGCTGGCCGCGCTGGGGCTGGCCATCACCTATGGATTACTGGGCGTCATCAACATGGCCCATGGCGAGATGTTGATGCTGGGAGCATATGCCACCTGGATGGTGCAACAGGTCATGGCGCAATTTACCCCGCAGTGGCTGGCACTCTATCCGGTAGTGGCGCTACCGGTGGCCTTTATGTTGACAGCCTGTGTTGGCATGGTGCTTGAACGTGCTGTTATCCGCCATCTGTATGGCCGCCCACTGGAAACCCTGCTGGCAACCTGGGGGATCAGCCTGATGATTATCCAGCTGGTGCGGATGACGTTTGGCGCGCAAAACCTCGAAGTGGCAAACCCGGCATGGCTTTCCGGCGGGGTGCAGGTTTTTGCCAACCTGACGCTGCCGTGGAACCGCATTGTGGTGCTCGGTTTTGTGCTGCTGGTGCTGTTCTTTACCTGGCTTACCCTGAATAAAACCCGTCTGGGGCTGAACGTGCGCGCGGTAACACAAAACCGCAGCATGGCGGCCTGTTGCGGCGTGCCCACCGGACGCATTGATATGCTGGCCTTTGGCCTGGGGTCGGGCATTGCCGGTCTGGGCGGAGTGTCGTTATCACAGCTGGGCAACGTGGGGCCGGAACTGGGTCAGGGTTACATTATTGACTCGTTCCTGGTGGTGGTGCTTGGTGGTGTCGGTCAGTTGGCAGGTAGTGTGGCTGCCGCCTTTGGCCTTGGGATCTTCAATAAAATCCTCGAACCGCAGATGGGCGCTGTTCTGGGCAAAATCCTGATCCTGGTGGCGATCATTCTGTTCATTCAGAAACGTCCGCAGGGGCTGTTTGCACTTAAAGGGAGGGTTATTGACTGATGAGCCAGCCACTTACCTTAACGCTGGCGCGTAAAGCGCCGCGTACCACGCAAATTCTCGGCAGCCTGCTGGTGACACTGCTGCTGGTGTTGCCTTTCCTGGCACTGTTGCCCGCCACGCACCCTCTGGCGTTATCCACCTGGATGCTCACCCTGGTGGGCAAAATTCTTTGTTACGCCATTGTAGCCGTCGCTCTGGATCTGGTGTGGGGCTATGCGGGGATGTTGTCGTTAGGACATGGCATTTTCTTCGCATTGGGCGGCTATGCGATGGGGATGTACCTGATGCGTCAGGCCGCGGGTGATGGGCTGCCCGCGTTTATGTCGTTCCTTTCCTGGAGCGAGCTGCCCTGGTTCTGGTGGGGCACCCAGCATTTTGCCTGGGCATTAGTGTTAATTGTGATGATCCCGGGTCTGCTTGCCCTGGTGTTCGGCTGGTTTGCGTTTCGCTCAAAAATTAAAGGGGTCTATTTCTCGATCATGACCCAGGCGCTAACCTACGCAGGCATGTTGCTGTTCTTTCGTAATGAAACCGGCTTTGGCGGCAATAACGGCTTTACGGGGTTCACAACGCTGCTCGGGTTTTCTGTCACCGCAACGTCCACGCGCATTGCGCTGTTCCTGGCTACCGTTGTGCTGCTGTTGCTGACGCTGGGCATCGGTTTTGCGCTGGCGAAAAGCAAATTTGGCCGCATTCTGACCGCCGTGCGTGATGCGGAAAACCGCCTGACGTTCTGTGGCTACGATCCGCGTGGTTTTAAACTGCTGGTGTGGACGTTGTCTGCCGTGCTGTGCGGCCTGGCGGGCGCGTTGTATGTCCCGCAGGTGGGTATTATCAATCCGGGCGAAATGTCGCCCACCAACTCGATTGAAGCCGCTATCTGGGTGGCACTGGGTGGACGTGGCACGCTGATTGGCCCGGTGATTGGCGCTGCGCTGGTCAACGGCGCGAAAAGTGTGTTCACCGTGGCAATGCCGGAGTACTGGCAGCTGTTTCTGGGGCTGATTTTTATCGCCGTCACCCTGTTTTTACCGCGCGGTGTCTACGGCCTGTTTCGTAAGGGAGAGAAATAATGCAGCCAGCCGAAGGACTCTTTACCCGCCAGTTGCCCGGCGATCGCTACCGCGATCAGACCGACCCGGTACTGCAACTTGAGGCCATTAACGTCAATTTCGACGGGTTTCAGGCGCTAACGGACCTGTCATTAAACATCGGCGTAGGCGAATTACGCTGTGTGATTGGCCCCAATGGTGCCGGTAAAACCACCCTGATGGATGTGATAACCGGTAAGACACGGCCGCAAAGCGGGCGGGCGGTGTACGACCAGTCGATTGATCTGACTGCGCTGGATCCTGCGGCTATCGCCCGTCAGGGTATTGGCAGAAAATTCCAGAAACCCACGGTGTTTGAAGCGCTGACGGTGTGGGAAAACCTGGAGCTGGCCATGAAGTGTGATAAATCCGTGTGGGCAAGCCTGCGGGCAAAGCTCAGCGGCGAACAGGCTGACCGCATCGACGAGATGCTGGTGCTGTTACGTCTGAGCAGTGAACGTGACAGGCGTGCGGGTCTGCTTTCCCACGGGCAAAAACAGTTTCTGGAAATCGGTATGTTGCTGGTGCAGGACCCGCATTTATTGCTGCTCGACGAACCCGCAGCCGGGATGACGGATGCAGAAACTGAATACACGGCAGAGCTCTTCAGGACGCTGGCGGGTAAACATTCGCTGATGGTGGTTGAGCATGATATGGGCTTTGTTGAAACCATTGCCGATCACGTGACGGTACTGCATCAGGGACGGGTGCTGGCGGAAGGTTCGCTTCGCGAGGTGCAGGCCAACGAGCAGGTGATTGAAGTGTATCTGGGGCGCTAAGGAGCATTGATGTTACAGGTCAACGAACTGAATCAGTATTACGGCGGAAGCCATATTCTGCGCGGTGTCAGCTTTGAAGCGGTAACGGGCGAAGTCACCTGCCTTTTAGGGCGCAACGGCGTGGGGAAAACCACGCTGCTGAAATGCCTGATGGGGCTTATTCCGGCCAAAACGGGCGAGGTGCTCTGGCAGGGGAAAAAAATCACGCACAGCAAACCCCATCAGCGCGTGCAGTCAGGCGTGGCGTATGTGCCACAGGGCCGGGAGATCTTCCCGCGTTTAACCGTTGAAGAAAACCTGCTCCTGGGGTTATCGCGCTTCTCTGCGCGCGAGGCGAAAAACGTCCCGGACGAGATCTGGCAGCTCTTTCCGGTGCTCAAAGAGATGAAACACCGCCGGGGCGGCGATCTTTCCGGTGGGCAGCAGCAGCAGCTGGCTATTGGCCGTGCGCTGGCGAGCCGCCCGCAGCTGCTTATCCTGGATGAACCTACCGAAGGTATTCAGCCCTCGGTTATTAAAGAGATTGGGCAGGTGATCCGCCAGCTTGCCGACCGGGGCGATATGGCCATTCTGCTGGTTGAGCAGTTTTACGACTTTGCCGCTGAACTGGCCGACAGCTATTTACTGATGTCGCGCGGAACCATCATACAGCGTGGTCGTGGCGAAAATATGGAACAAGAAGGCGTTCGCGGTCTGGTTGCGATCTGAAATGTTATAATATAACATTCTCATTCTTATAAAACGGAGTGAGGGTATTGTTTTGTCTGCACATATTGGAAAATTTGCGATGACTCTGGGGGCGCTGCTGGTCAGTGGCCAGCTTTTTGCTCATTCACATGGTCACCAGATGACGGAAGCCGAACAGAAGGCGGCGAACGGCGTTTTTGCTGACAAAGATGTGAAGGACCGAAAATTGTCCGACTGGGACGGCGTCTGGCAATCTGTCTATCCGTTCCTGCTGGACGGTTCGCTGGATCCGGTCTTTAAACAGAAAGCCGCAAAGGATAAAAGCAAAACGTTCGACCAGGTCAAAGCGTATTACCGCACGGGCTACGCCACGGATGTCGACAGCATTGGCATTGAAAATAACGTCATGGAATTCCACACAGGCAGAGAGGTCAGTAGCTGTCACTACGATTACAGCGGCTACAAGATCCTGACTTACGCATCAGGCAAGAAAGGCGTTCGCTATCTGTTTGAGTGTAAGGATGCCAGCAGCGGCGCGCCGAAGTTTGTGCAGTTCAGCGACCACATCATCGGGCCAAAAGCGTCCTCGCATTTCCATATCTTTATGGGCAACACCTCCCACGAGGCGCTGCTGAAAGAGATGGATAACTGGCCAACCTATTATCCTAATGAGATGTACAAAGATCAGGTAGTAGACGAGATGTTGCACCACTAGAATTTGCTGTTGCCGGGTGGCGGCTACGCCTTACCCGGCCTACAGGCTAACACGCTAGCGCCACTTTTCACGCTCATCCCGCGCAGGATCATCAGCCAGGCCACCACAATCGCCGCCATCATAATGGCAAACAATGACCAGTGCGGCAGATGGCTCAGGATGATACCGGTGATCATCGGGTTTGCCGCCGCGCCGAGCCAGCCCAGAGCCTGAGCCGAGAAATAGCTCGCTTTCATCCCCGGCGGGGCAATGTTATCAATGAGCATGTATTCACCCGGCGCATAAATAATTTCACCCAGCGTAAAGACCCCTGCGGCGATCCCCCAGTAGATAAGGTTATCGCCAGAGAACATAAACCCACCCAAGCCGAGAACAAAAAAGAGCGTGCCAACTGCCATTAACGGGCGAATGTTTGCAGCAGTCAGCTTGCGCCCGATGGCATATTGCAGCGTCACCACCACGGCGGCGTTCACCGGTAACACCACCGCAACTACATTCTGCGCAAAATCGCTGTCGGCGTTAGCGGCCAGCACGTACTGGGAAATACAGGTGGCGAATGAACCACCCACGTAGGAGGCGAGCAGGCCGGAAAGCGTATACCACATCAGCGTCCGGTCTTTCAGCAGGATCGAGGGTTGCCACGGGGGGGTCACCTGCGATGTGTCAGACGCAATGCTTTTCTGGACGTAAAACTGAATAAAGACCAGCGGCAGCGCGGCACAAACCGCGGCCAGCCAGAACGGCAGTTGCAGGCTGTACATCACAAGCCAGGTGCCAATCGGCGGCCCGATCGTCCAGCCGATGTTGAGAAAACTGTAGTTCAGCGAGAACACGCGGGCCTTTTCGCTCGATGTCAGCACATCGGCAAACCAGGCTTTCAGTACCGTCGAAAATACAGAGTAGGCGCAGTTGATAAGCGAGAAGAACAGCACCACCAGGGTAACGTTATCCACCAGCGGGATCGCCACAAAGCCCACAATAAAGGCCGTAATGGAGATCAACATATAGCGTTTCTTATCGAATTTATCCGCCAGAATGCCAAATCCCATGCTGAACACCACGCCGATAGTCAGCGCCACGGTCAGTGCATAACCGATATTCTCTACGCTCATGTTATACATGCGCGTCAGATAGATGGTCATAAACGGCAGTGTTGCCCCGCGACCGATGGTTAATAACAATGATGATGCCAGCAGCGCTGTGGTTGAGCGCCTGAGAGATGGTTTCATATTCCTGTCCGACATTAGCTTATGATTTATTGTTGTGTCTTATCAGGATTATCACGCCATAAGGGGCTTGTATAGCACCTAATTTATCCGTAAGTGCTTCCACTGACTGCCAGAATTAATGATCTTTTCCTCTGTGCTTTTTTTCGTTACCTTGAATCTGTTTACAAAAATTTAATAATCAGGGGCAGGGTATGACGCGTAAAGACGGGCTACTGGCGTTGCTGGTAGTCGTAGTGTGGGGGCTCAATTTCGTTGTAATCAAAGTCGGTTTGCACAACATGCCGCCATTAATGCTGGCGGGGTTGCGCTTTCTGCTGGTGGCCTTCCCGGCAATCTTCTTTGTTGCCCGTCCTAAAATCCCGTTCACCTTGTTGCTGGGTTACGGCCTGACCATCAGCTTTGGTCAGTTCGCCTTTCTGTTCTGCGCCATCAAATTTGGGATGCCCGCCGGGCTGGCGTCACTGGTACTTCAGGCGCAGGCTTTCTTCACCATTATTCTGGGTGCCTTTGTCTTTGGCGAACGCTTGCAGGCCAAACAGCTGGCGGGGATTACCCTTGCCGTGTTTGGCGTTCTGGTGCTGGTTGAGGCCAGCCTGAACGGGCAACATGTGGCGTTGCTTGGTTTTATGCTGACCCTGGCGGCGGGGCTGAGTTGGGCCTGCGGTAATATTTTTAACAAACTGATTATGCAGCACGAAGCACGCCCACCGGTGATGTCGCTGGTGGTCTGGAGTGCGCTGATCCCTGTCGTTCCGTTTATGGTGGTATCAGCTATTCTTGATGGCCCGACCGTCATGCTCGATAGCCTGGTGAATATCGACCTGACCACGATTTTGTCGCTGGTCTACCTGGCCTTTGTGGCAACCATCATTGGCTACGGTATTTGGGGATCACTCCTGGGCCGCTATGAAACCTGGCGTGTGGCGCCGCTCTCTTTGCTGGTTCCGGTGGTTGGTATTGCCAGTGCCGCAGTATTGCTGGGGGAGAAACTCAGTGCGTTACAGCTGCTTGGCGCGGTGCTGATTATGGCCGGGCTGTATATCAACGTGTTTGGATTGCGCTTGCGTCGGGTGACGCGGGTGAGAAGTTAACGCTAAAAAAAGCCCCGCATCAGCGGGGCAAAACGAATCAGTGGTCGCGCTGGTTGTAATACGGCACGCCTAATTCGTCGGATTTGTCGCTACCAGCACCCATGTGGTTGAAATCAAAAGGTGACTGGTTATTGGCAGAGGGCAAGAACATCGCATTGCGATTATTCTGCTGAGCTGCTTGTGGGGTTTGCTCCGCGAAGGTCTGGCTGGAGACAAGCACCAGCAAGGCGAGGGCGGCGGAGACGGTGAATTTCATGATTTCCTCGGTTACGTCTTAAAGGCGATGGTTAGCTTTATTCATTCAGCTGCAATGTTTCAGCGGATACAGGTACCGGGATTCACCCGGCATACTGGTGATTCGATACTTATGAGGCGGCACGTCGAAGTAGTTCTTAAACGTACGCGTTAAGGTCTGTTGCGATTCAAACCCATACCGCTCCGCCAGATAAAGGATCGGTTCATTGCTTTCTTTGAGCTTCTGGGCAATTTCCGTCAGCTTGCGGCTGCGAATGTATTGTCCTAATGAATGACCGGTCTCTTTTTTAAACATCCGTTGCAGGTGCCATTTTGAGTAACCTGAACGCTCTGACACTTTTTCAAGGGAGAGCGGTGATTCCAGGTTATCTTCGATCCAGTCCAAAATGCTATGAATGGTGATAGCGTCAGTATTGCGTCTGGACATCGTCATACCTCTTTCTGTATTACGGCAGTATTTTCTTAAGCAAGTGCTCAAGCGTTGCCACTTCATCCGCCGTTAAGTTTTTTGTTAGTTCCTGGTGCGTTGTTTGTCCTACTAATTGATGACATTGCTCACACATCGCCGCGCCGTCGCTGGTCAGTTTCACCAGTACGCCGCGTTTGTCATTCGGGTTAGGGCTTCGTTCTATCCATCCTTTGCAGACGAGTCGATCCAGCATTCGAGTCAGGGCACCGAGATCTACAGAGAGCACCTTTTTCAGCTCTACCGGCGTGATACACACTTCGCAGCGAATGGAACACAGCACTTTGAACTGCGTTGCGGTGATATCCAGCGGAGACAGGTATTCATTAAGCAGGCGATCTTTTTTCTGATTAACCATATGAATAAGGCGACCCAGCGGAATAATTTCGTTAAAGAGATCACTGGTGCTTTTCACAATGGTTGCCCTGGCAAGTAGTTAGTCACGGCAGATATTATTGCTCAGGCAAGTATAAGTCAACTGAATGAATTAGCCGATGCCACGAATTGCTAAAACGATTCATGGACTCTTTTTGCGGCTTTCAAATCATAAACATAACGAGTAGTTATGATTCAGCAGCGAAAATAATCCTTACGTTGTGACCATGGCTGAAATGTGCAGTTTCACCCTATAATTGCGGTGTTGAATATGGATAAGGACAACGACGCACTATGTTGGATTTGATTAAAGCAATTAGTCTTGGGCTGGTGGTCTTGCTGCCGCTGGCTAACCCGTTGACGACGGTTGCGCTGTTTTTAGGGCTGGCAGGGAATATGAACAGTGCAGAGCGCAATCATCAGTCGATGATGGCCTCTGTATATGTTTTTGCGATCATGATGGTTGCGTATTACGCCGGACAGCTGGTGATGAACACCTTCGGGATCTCGATTCCGGGTCTGCGTATTGCGGGTGGGCTGATTGTTGCGTTTATCGGTTTTCGGATGCTGTTCCCGGCGCAAAAAGCGCATGAGTCGCCGGAAGCAAAAAGCAAATCCGAAGAGCTGGAAACTGAGCCTTCCGCCAACATTGCTTTCGTCCCTTTAGCGATGCCAAGCACCGCCGGGCCAGGGACGATAGCCATGATAATCAGTTCTGCCTCAACGGTGCGTGACGGCGCTACTTTCCCGGACTGGGTTATCACGGTGGCACCGCCAATCATCTTTGCGCTTATCGGGATTATTGTGTGGGGCTCTTTGCGCAGTTCTGGCGCGATTATGCGTTGGGTGGGCAAGGGCGGTATTGAAGCTATCTCTCGTCTGATGGGCTTCTTGCTGGTCTGTATGGGCGTGCAGTTTATTATTAACGGCGTGCTCGAAATTATTAAGACCTACCATTAAAAACGATGCCGGGTGGCGCTGTCGCTTACCCGGCATCAATCACTAACCGTGATGCGCCTGTTCTTCCATCGCCACTGGCCATTTACGGAAAATCAGAACCGACCAGATAAACGCCGCCAGCGCCGGGATTGCGCCAATATAGCCAATCGACGCCATCGAAAAGTGCAGGCTTATCTGATTGCCTACCAGCGCACCCGCGCCAATCCCAATGTTAAATATCCCGGAGAACAGCGCCATTGCCACGTCGGTAGCGTCGGGTGCAAGCGCCAGAACTTTGACCTGCATTCCCAGGCCAATAATCATGATTGCCACGCCCCAGAAAATGCTCAGCACGGCAAGATGCATTTCACTGTCTGCTGCAGGCATAAGCAGAAGCAGGCACGCCAGCAGCAGGCCAATGGCGCTGCTCACCAGCAGCGACGCGTGCTGATTACCCAGTTTCCCGAACAGTACGCTGCCGATGATGCCCGCGCCGCCCAGGATCAGCAGTAGCACGGTGGCAAAGTTCGCACTAAATCCGGCCACGGTCTGCACAAACGGCTCTATATAGCTGTAGGCCGTATAGTGCGCTGTAACCACCACCACGGTGAGCAGATAGATACTCATCAGCGCAGGACGTCGGAACAGCAGCGGCAGGCTTTTCAGTGAACCCGAGTGTTCGCTTGGCATTTTTGGCAGCAGTTTGATCAGGCACAGCAGCGTAACCAGGGCTCCCACGCCAATGGCGAAGAAGGTGGTACGCCAGCCAAAGTATTGCCCCACCACGCGACCAATCGGCAAGCCTAAAACCATCGCCAGCGCTGTGCCGGTTGCAATCAAGCTTAAGGCCTGGGCGCGTTTACCGGCAGGGGCGAGTCGAATGGCTAATGAGGCGGTGATTGACCAGAAGACCGCGTGGGCAAAGGCAATCCCGATGCGGCTTATCACCAGCACGGTAAAGTTCCAGGCCATAAACGACAGCACATGGCTGGCGATAAATAAGGCGAACAGCCCAATCAGCAGTTTGCGCCGCTCCATCTGGCTGGTCAGCAGCATAAACGGCAGCGACATCAGGCCCACCACCCAGGCGTAAATGGTCAGCATGATGCCAACCTGAGCAGTTTCCATCCGGAAACTCTCAGCGATGTCGGACAACAGCCCGACGGGGACAAATTCAGTGGTATTGAAGATAAACGCTGCAATGGCAAGCGTGACCACACGTAGCCACGCAACCTTGCGGGAAACCGTGTTTGTTGTCATAGGGATGTCTTGATCCGTTGCCTGGAGGATGTGACGGGGATCTTAAAGCGTGAAACGGCTAAAACTCAATCATTATGTGATTCAGATCTCAAAATTTACCTTGTGACAGCGGTAGCGAAGGCGGGTGTTTTCCTTGAATATAAAGAACAGCACAACAAAAACAGGGGGGAAGACAATGCAGGAGATTGATTTTTATCTGGTTGATGCGTTCAGCGATACCGCGTTTGGGGGTAATCCGGCAGCAGTCTGCCCGTTAAAGGAGTGGCTGCCGGATGAGACATTACTCAGGATGGCGCAGCAGCATAACCAGTCAGAAACCGCGTTTTTTGTGTGCAGCAAGGGCGGCATCGAACTTCGCTGGTTCACCACGGTAACGGAGGTCAATCTCTGCGGTCATGCAACGCTCGCCAGTGCTTATGTATTGTTTAACGAACTGGGTTACCCCGATTCACGCATTCATTTCGACACCGCCTCAGGCCGGTTGACCGTCAGCCGCGAGGGTGACTGGATGACGCTGGATTTCCCGGCCTGCCTAACCCAGGTACAAATCCCGCCGCCAGAGTTGCTTTCAGCGCTTGGGATAAGCCACTATGTTGAAGCCCGCAAAGGCCGGGCCTGGGTCATTGTGCTGGAAAATCAGCAGCAGGTGGAAGCGGTCACGCCGAATATCTCAGCGATGACGCCCGGTGAACATAAGGTGGCCGTTACCGCGCGCGGCAACGGTGATTACGATTTTGTCAGCCGCTTTTTCTCGCCGGGCGTTGCCGTCTGGGAAGATCCGGTCACTGGCTCATCGCACACCATGCTTATCCCATACTGGAGTGAGAAACTGGGGAAATCCACGCTGTTCGCACGCCAGGTATCAGCCCGCGGCGGTGATGTCCGCTGTGCACTGAACGGGCAACGCGTACTGATGAGCGGCAAGGCGTCGCTCTATCTGAAAGGCACGGTATTTTTGCGCTAAAAACATATAACAACAGGGGAAGAGACAATGCAGGAAATCGATTTTTATCTGGTAGATGCCTTTAGCGACACCTCCTTTGGCGGAAACGCAGCAGCCGTTTGCCCGCTTGAAACGTGGTTGCCGGACGAAACGCTGCTCAAAATGGCGCAACAACACAACCAGTCGGAAACCGCGTTCTTTGTGCACACGGATGATGGATTTGAGCTGCGCTGGTTCACCACGCTGGATGAGATCGACCTCTGTGGACACGCCACGCTGGCCGCCTCCCATGTCATTTTTGAATATCTCAACTATCCGTATACAGAAATTAAATTCTCCACTCGTTTTGTTGGCAACCTGACGGTAAAACGTCACGGTGACTGGCTGACACTGAACTTCCCGGCGTGGTCAACGGAGGTGGTAGATAATCCGCCAGCGTTACTCTTCAGCGCCCTGGGCATCAGCAGTGCCAAAGAGGTGCGTGTCGGGCGTGATTATATGGTGGTGCTGGAAAACCAGCAGCAGGTGGAAGCCGTGACGCCAGATATCTCGGCGATGATCCCGCTGGATAAAATGGTCTGCATCACCGCGCCGGGTGACCAGTACGATTTTGTCAGCCGCTTCTTCTGCCCGGGAGAAGGGGTGCCGGAAGACCCGGTGACCGGGTCAGCGCACAGCATGTTGATCCCGTACTGGAGCGAGAAGCTGGGCAAAACCCAGTTAAACGCCCGCCAGGTATCCCGGCGGGGCGGGGATTTGCGCTGCGAATTGCAGGGCGATCGTGTGTTGATTGGCGGACAAGCCACGCTGTATCTGAAAGGCCGTATTTATCTGCGTTAACTGAGTGATGCTCCGCCCGTCATCCCTGTTTTCTGGTCAGGGCAGGCGGGCGATATTGCTTTTAATCACCTCAACAGAGTGGCGGAATTTGGCCTGTTCTTCTTCTGCCAGCTGCAATTCAATAATCTGCTGTACGCCGCCCTGTGCCAGTACCGCAGGCACACCAATCGCCACTCCGTCTACGCCGTATTCACCATCCAGAACGCAGGAGATCGCCAGCGCACGGTGACTGCCGGTAAAAATATTGCGGCAAATCTCGGCAATGGTTCCGGCGATCCCGTATTCCGTGCAGCCCTTACGATTGTAAATCTCAAACCCAAGTTTGCGGACTTTTTCCGCCAGTTGCTCTTTGTCGAGCACTTTCCCGGTGTGGCGCTGATAAACCCCGGCAATGGGGGAGCCGTAAACCGATGAGTGAGACCAGACCGGGAACTGGGTATCCCCATGCTCACCCAGAATAAAGGCATCGATACTTTGCGCGCCGATATCCAGCTCCTGCGCCAGCGTGCGGCGAAGACGGGTGGTATCCAGCCACACGCCGGTGCCGATCACCTGGTTGCGCGGCAGGCCAGACAGCTGCCACACCTGCCAGGTAATGATGTCGCACGGATTGGTGGCTATCAGGAAAATGCCCTTAAAGCCGTTGTCCATCATCTGCGGGACAATGCTTTTGACTATACGCGCGGTATTGTTCAGCTCATCAAGACGGGATTGCCCGGGCTGTAACGCACCGCCCGAAACGGTGATCACCGCGATATCGACATCGGCGCACTCGCTGGCATCACGGGTTGAGATAGTCATCATCCCCGGCATATAGGCTGCCGCATCGCTAAGATCCTGTGCATGGCCCTGGGCACGCTCGCGGTTTAAGTCGACCAGGATCAGCTCTTCACAAATGTTCTGGTTGAGCAGGGCATAGGCGGCAGAGGCGCCAACGTTTCCTGCACCAATAATCATCACTTTACGGGCTTTGGTGTTCATTCGTTTTCCATTGTGATTTAACGGCTTCTGCGCACAAAATTACTGCCGGATGGAACGGCGTGCAACAGGTGAAGAGACGCATAAGTTAATCCTATGAAGCACCCTTAAGTGGCTGGGCTATTTTGAAATAAAGATGAAATAAAAAGATAAGGATCCGGCTATGTACTCTATTACCTCTGAATCGTCACACCATCCTGACATCATCAATCTGATTGCGGCGCTTGATCGTTATCAGAGCGAACTCTATCCGGCGGAAAGCAACCATCTGCTTGATTTATCAGAACTGACCGAAGAGAACCTGATCCTGATGGTCATTCGTGACCAGCAGTTGACCGCCGTGGGTTGTGGCGCGGTGGTGCTCAACGGTGACGGCACCGGCGAAATGAAACGGGTGTATATCGACCCCACCCATCGGGGGCAACATCTGGGGGAAACCCTGTTAGCTGCGCTGGAGGACGAGGCGTTAAGCCGCCACTGCCATACTGTGCGTCTGGAAACGGGGATCAAACAACATGCGGCGGTGCGGCTTTATGAGCGCTGCGGCTACGAAATGCGCCCGCCGTTTGCCCCTTATACTGCCGATCCCCTGAGCCTGTTTATGGAGAAGGCGCTGGTGGTTGACGTTCGTTTAGCAGCGCTATAAACGCCTCCAGCTGGCGGGTCATTGCGCCGCGTCGCCACACCAGCCAGGTGGTGAGCCAGCGCCAGTTTTCCGCCAGCGGCCACGCCTCAACCTGATGATGCCCCGGCATACTTTCCAGCATCGAGCGGGGCATCAGCGCAATACCCGCGCCAGCGATAACGCAGGCCAGCATCCCGTGATAGGACTCCATCTCATGAATGCGCCCGGGCATCGCCCGGTCAGCATGGAACCAGCTTTCCAGATGCCGCCTGTAAGAGCAGTTGGCACGAAATGCATACACGTCACTGCCGTTCACCTCTGTGGCCCGCGAAACCTCAGGATGGCCCGCCGCGGCAACCAGCATCATCTCTTCCCGGTAGACCGGCATTCCTTCCAGTTCAGGGTGCGATAACGGCCCGTCGACAAAGGCGGCGCTTAGCGTGCCCTCCAGAACACCATCAATCATGGTCCCGGATGGCCCGGTGGAGAGGGCAAACTGAATGCGCGGGTAGCGTTGGTTAAACTGGGCAAGACTTTCCGGGATGCGCACCGCGGCGGTGCTTTCCAGCGCGCCAAGCGCAAATAATCCCTGGGGTTCATCGCCCGCCACGACCATGCGCGCTTCGTCAACAAGCGCCAGGATCTGCTTGCTGTAGCGCAGGAAGTTGTGCCCGGCGGGGGAAAGCCGCAGGCGCTGGTTCTCACGAATAAACAGCTCAACGCCCAGATCCGCTTCAAGCTGGCGGATGCGGGTGGTGAGGTTAGATGGAACGCGATGCACCTTTTGCGCGGCCTGGGTAATGCTGCCGGTCTGCGCAACGGCGTTAAACATTTCAAGCTGAGTTAAGTCCATGCCATTCTCGATTCGTGAATAAGGTGGTTAGTATTATTCATTTTTAAGAAATAGCAGAGTGGGCCACAATGAATCAACTGTTATTGCATGGAGATAATCATGATTCATTCACCTGCCACACATGCACTGTCTGTTAACCCGGCCACCGGCGAAACCCTGGCAACCTATCCGTGGGCAACACAAGACGACGTAGAACAGGCGATTGCACTGGCCGATGCCGGTTTCCGTCAATGGCGCAACGAAACGATAGCCCACCGAGCGCAAAAACTGCGCGACTTAGGTGCAGCACTTCGCCAGCGCGCCGAAGAGATGGCTCAAATGATGTCCCGCGAGATGGGTAAGCCCATTACCCAGGCTCGCGGTGAAGTGACCAAATCAGCCAACCTTTGCGACTGGTATGCCGAACATGGCCCGGCAATGCTGAAAACGGAAGCTACTCAGGTTGAAAACTACAACGCGGTCATTGAATATCGCCCTCTGGGACCTGTCCTGGCCGTGATGCCGTGGAACTTCCCGCTGTGGCAGGTTCTGCGTGGCGCGGTGCCCATTCTGCTTGCCGGTAACAGCTATCTGCTTAAACACGCCCCGAACGTGCTGGGATCTGCTTCGCTTATCGCCGACATTTTTGCCGATGCTCGCTTCCCGCAGGGCGTGTTTGGCTGGGTCAATGCCACCAACGAAGGTGTAAGCCAGGCGATTAACGATCGTCGTATTGCAGCCGTAACCGTGACCGGTAGCGTGCGCGCCGGGGCAGCGATTGGTGCGCAGGCCGGGGCGGCACTGAAAAAATGCGTGCTGGAGCTGGGGGGATCGGATCCCTTTATCGTCCTGAACGACGCGGATATGGACCTGGCGGTGAAAGCAGCGGTGGCCGGGCGTTATCAAAATACGGGACAGGTGTGCGCGGCGGCGAAGCGTTTTATCGTGGAAGAGGGCATTGCCGATGCCTTTACCCAACGTTTTGTTGCAGCCACAGCAGCGCTGAAGATGGGCGCACCGGATAAAGAAGAAAACTATGTTGGCCCGATGGCGCGTTACGATCTGCGTGATGAGCTGCATCAGCAGGTTCTTGCTTCCCTTGCTGAAGGCGCAACCCTTCTGCTGGGCGGTGAGAAAATCGCGGGTGAGGGTAACTATTACGCGCCGACAGTGCTGGGCAATGTTACCCCTGAAATGACCGCGTTTCGTCAGGAGCTGTTTGGCCCGGTAGCAGCCATTACGGTGGCGAAAGATGCCGCTCATGCCCTGGCGCTTGCTAACGACAGCGACTTTGGTTTGTCGGCGACGGTATTTACCGCAAGCGTTGCACTGGCTGAAACATTCTCCCGCGAGCTGGAGTGCGGCGGCGTGTTTATCAATGGCTATAGCGCGAGCGACGCCCGCGTGGCCTTTGGCGGCGTGAAGAAGAGCGGTTTCGGCCGTGAGCTTTCTCACTTCGGTTTGCACGAATTCTGTAATGTGCAGACGGTGTGGAAGGATCGCGTGTAATTTAATCAACATCTTATCAAGCCGGGCGGGCATTATCGCCACCCGGCAATTCCTGCCCCCTGTCATTTTTCTGCAATGGTTCTGTCATTTTCGTTTCGTAGACTTCTTCGCGTCTAACGTATTGTTACAGAAGAAAATTATGAACCTAACGCAAATTTTTCGCCGTATTGCGCAGCGTATTATTCCTCGTCAGTTTGGATTGCTGGCCGGCATCTTTTGTATTATTGGGCTTTTCTCCGCACTGCAACTCTCCTCTTCATTTTTGCTCACCGCTTCTCTTCGTGAAGCACAGCGCAACGAACAACATAATCAGCTCGCATACCAGCAGCAGGGGAAACTGGATCAGGCGCGCGTGTCATTGCTGGCCGCAAGCGATTTACTGAACCGCTCGGGCGTGTATTTTATGCAGGATAAAGAGACCGGCTCTGACGGCAGCTGGCACAGCCTGATGGATGAAGCGCAAAAGGCGCTCGATGCGTCCCGGCAGGCGTGGAAGGCATGGCTGGCACTAAATCCGCCGAAAGATGAGGCGCTGGTGAACAGCTATCAGCTTTTCTATGGTGCCATCAAAGAACAAGCCGAAGGGCTTATCAAAACCAATTCCATCGATGCCTTTTTTGCTGTACCCGCGCAGGCCTTTCAGACTGATTTCAACGATAACTATGCCCGCTACCAGCAGATAAGCGAAAAGCAGGCGACAGAGGGACGACAATCCTTAATGGAGCGACTCTCCGGGCTGCAAACGCTGTTCCTTTTTGCCCCGCTGGTGTTGCTGGCGATTGTTATTGTGGTCTGGTTTGGTATGGCGAAGTGGGTCATTACCCCGCTGCGTCGTCTGATTGGTCATATTAATCAGCTTGCGGCGGGGGACTTGTCTGCCAGCCCGCCGGGTGTGACGCGTTTTAACCGTGAAATAGGGCAACTGGGCGACAGCATTTTCACCATGCAGCAGGGATTACAGCAGTTGGTCACGCAGGTGAGTGAGGCCACCACCTCAATGGTAGAGAATATTGGATCGCTTGCGCAGGGTAATCAGAAGCTGTATCAGCAGTCGGCACGCCAGGCAAAAGAGCTGGAAGAGGTGACGGCGCATATTGCGTCGCTGGAAACCCATGTAGAGGGCAATACCGGCTATGCGAAGCTTGCCAGTTCACGCGCTGACGAAGCACGGGAAGCGGCAGCCGGCGGCGACCAGATGATGTCCAAGGTCAATGCCTCAATGCAGGCGATCGTTGAGCGATCGTCTGAAATGCGCGGGATCGTCTCCCTGATCGACAACGTGGCGTTCCAGACCAACATTCTGGCGCTGAATGCGGCAATTGAGGCGGCTCATGCGGGTAATCAGGGGCGGGGCTTTGCAGTGGTGGCCCGAGAAGTGGGATTGCTGGCCCGTAAAAGCAGCCATTCGACCCAAACGATTCAGGAGCTGATTAACCACTCCTTGCAGGGCATAGAAGACGGTTCTAAAGCGGTGACCCGTCTTGAGGACAATCTGCAACAGGTGACCGGCCTGGTGGGGAATTTAAGCAGTTTGCTGAATGATATCTCGGTGGCAACCCTGAGCCAGGGGGAGAGTATTCATCAGATGACACGTCAGCTTCAGGCGCTGAACCAGGTGTCACGTCAGACGGATGTGCTGGTGTCTGGCGCGTCACAGGCTTCCGAACGTTTGCATCAGGAGTCCGACATTTTACTCCAGGCGGTATCGCGTTTTCGTCTTCCCGCCTGACGCAATCGATAAGCCTCTGTTATACTCGCAGCCCGTTTTAGCCTGAGGGCAAGGAGCAAAATGTGGCTGCGGTCATCCATAATGAGATGCTGGAAGAGATTCTGGCGCAGGTTCGTCCATTACTGGGACAGGGGAAAGTTGCCGACTATATTCCGGCGCTGGCATCCGTCAGCGGCAATAAGCTTGGTATCGCCATTTGTACGGTGGATGGACAGCGCTATCAGGCCGGAGACGCCACTGAACGCTTCTCTATTCAGTCGATTTCGAAAGTGCTGAGTCTGGTGGCGGCAATGCGCCAGTACGAGGAAGAGGAGATCTGGCAGCGCGTGGGTAAGGACCCGTCCGGGCAGCCCTTTAACTCACTGCTTCAGCTGGAAATTGAACACGGAAAGCCGCGTAACCCCTTTATCAATGCCGGGGCGCTGGTGGTGTGCGATATGTTGCAAAGCCGCCTGAGCGCGCCGCGTCAGCGAATGCTCGAAATTGTCCGTTTGCTCTGTGGCGAGCAGGATATTGCCTACGATCCCGTCGTGGCACGCTCTGAGTTTGAGCATTCCGCCCGCAACGCCGCTATTGCCTGGCTGATGAAATCCTTCGGCAATTTTCATAATGATGTTGCAACGGTTCTGCAAAATTACTTTCATTATTGTGCGTTGAAAATGAGCTGTGTCGAACTGGCCCAGACGTTTTTGTTCCTGGCGCATCAGGGTTACGCATCGCATCTCTCTCAGGAAGTGGTTTCGCCAATGCAGGCGCGTCAGATTAATGCCTTGATGGCGACCAGTGGCATGTACCAGAATGCGGGTGAATTCGCCTGGCGCGTTGGCCTGCCTGCAAAATCTGGTGTTGGCGGAGGTGTGGTGGCGATTGTGCCGCATGAGATGGCGATTGCTGTCTGGAGCCCTGAACTGGATGAAACGGGTAACTCGCTGGCGGGAGTCGCGGTACTGGAGAAACTCACGCAACGGCTGGGGCGCTCTGTGTACTGATGTCGACACATGATCCGTTATTTATCAGGCTGGCGCGTTCCACATTTCGTTCGCGCTTTCGCCTGGGGCCTAAAGAGCGGCAATACTGCTGGGATAAAGGTGCCGACACCATTGACCAGCACGCCGCTGACTTCGTCGCTAAAAGGCTGGCACCTGCTTATCCGGCGAATGACGGAAAGCAAACGCCCATGCGCGGCCATCCGGTGTTTATCGCGCAACATGCTACAGCGACCTGTTGTCGGGGGTGCCTGGAAAAATGGCACGATATTCCGCAGGGTGTTGTGCTTGATGCACAGCAACAGCACCATATTGTCGGCGTAATACATCACTGGCTGGTATTGCAGATGAACCCCCAAAATTGACGAGTTATTATCCGGTTCTATATGTGCTATAGATGGACTTTGAGTTATTCTCATTCATGCCGATGACCACAAATAATTGCGAAAAGCAATTATATGGATTGATATTTAATGTCTTCTGCAGTCGCGTCGTTCAAGCTTTTTCATCCAGATAGCCCCCTGCGAAATGCGGTGGGGATATTCGTGCTCACCACCTTGTTTTATTTTGTGGGGGCAGAGTTACGCCTGGTGGAAGCGTTATCTCTATTCTGGCCGCTGAATGGCGTGATGGCGGGGGTATTTGCCCGTTACGCGTATCTTAATCGTCTGCATTATTACGCGGTATCGTATGTCGCCATGCTGATGTACGACGCGGTCACCACCAACTGGGGCGTTGCGTCGGTGGTGATCAACCTGTCGAATATGGTCTTCATTGTTATCGTGGCCTTGCTGGTCATGCGCGACAAACGGCTGCTGAAGAGCAGACCAGACCCGATTAATGCGCTGCGGTTGTTTAATTATTGCCTTATCGCCGCCGTATTCTGTGCATTGTTGGGGGCGTTTGGTTCGGTCGGGATTGACAGTAAAACCTTCTGGCCACTGTTTGCGGACTGGTTTAGCGAGCAGTTTTCCACGGGTGTGTTAATTGTGCCGTGCATGTTGACGGTGAAAATGCCGCAGCGGTTTATCCCGTCCTGGCCCGCACCTGAAAAATGCTTACCGGTGGTGGCGCTGATCGTTTCGGTTGTGGCATCGGTTGTCATTGGGGGGGCTGGTAGCCTCGCCTTTCCGCTGCCTGCACTTATCTGGTGTGCCGTGCGCTATTCGCTGCCCGCAACCTGTCTGCTGACCTTCCTGACGGGGGCCGTTGAAGTTATTCTGGTGGCGAACTCGATTATCAATATTGCCGTTGCGACGCCGCTTTCCACGCCACAGATGTTTTCTGCTCGTCTTGGTATCGCGACCATGGCTATCTGCCCGGTGATGGTTTCCGTCAGCGTGGCGGCCATTAATTCGCTCATTAAACAAGTTTCGCTGCGTGCCGACTTCGACTTCCTGACCCATGTCTATTCCCGTTCTGGCCTGTATGAAGCGCTTAAACGGGAAGAGGCCCATCGCCATCCTCGTTACCTGACGGTGATGCTGCTGGATATCGATTACTTCAAGAGCATCAACGATAACTACGGCCATGAGTGCGGGGACAGGGTACTGGCGGCCTTTGCCCAGAAGGTGCAGAAAGTCGTGGGGGAAGAAGGGCTGGTGGCGCGCATGGGAGGCGAAGAGTTCGCGGTTGTGGTGAACTCCGGCGACGCCAGTAAGGGAATTGAACTGGCCGAACGTATTAGAGTTTCGATAGCAAATCATCCGTTTATCTGGCGGCAACAAACACTTTTTTTAACCGTGAGCATTGGTCTGGGGAGTGGTAAATCGGAATCCTGGCAGCTGACTGAAGTCTTTACCCGGCTGATGGCCGAGGCGGACGATTATCTCTATCGTTCGAAAAAAGCAGGGCGAAATCGTACCAGTGCACGTTTGTCAGACGATTTAATCGTGGCGGGACCTGAGAGTGGAACATAACCGGTGTAAGCGTAACCACATTAGGTAGAATGCGACATTGATGTTAACAATTCGCTGATAAATTGCTTGCTACACATTTTTAAGCTCAATAAGATACCGCAAGAAATATATCGGAAAAATCGTGGCATGAACGGAACTGGCAAACTCAGTAAAAATCCTCGCTTATCAGGAAGTCGGTTTGTCAAACGTATGTACCTGATGCGTATTCTTGGTACGCTGCTCTGTTTTATTCCGATCCTCTGCGTGTTGATTGAACATCAACGTTCAGTCTGGCTAATGATTCTGCTGGGGGCGAATGCCTTTGTCTGGCCGACTCTTGCGTGGTTTCGTTCCCGAAAATCACCCGCACCTCTGAGGACGGAACATCAAAATCTGGTGTTTGATGCCGGCGCGGGGGGCTTTTGGATCGCCATGATGGCGGTCAATCCGCTGCCTTCTGTGGTGATTGCCACCATTTTGCTTGCCGACCGACTTTCTGCGGGCGGTTTTACGCTGATGAAGAAAGCCGCCGCTGCGATGCTTGGCGTGTTTCTGTTGAGCTGGCTGACCCAGGGAATGGCGGTCGATCTGTTTGTCTCCCAGCAAACCATGTTCGCGACGTTACCCCTGATTGCCATTTACCTTGTCGCCCTGAGCGTGCTCACCGACAGTATTGCGCTGCGTTTACGGATTAAAAGCCGTGAGCTTGAGCGGATAGCCATGATGGATCCACTGCTGGATATTGCTAACCGACGTTTGCTCGAAAAACGTATCGAGAATGAGCTGAAAAAGCTTCAGCAGGCGTGCCGTGAATCGGCACTGATGTTTATCGACATCGATAATTTTAAGGAAGTGAACGACCGGTTTGGCCACAAGGTAGGCGATGCCATGCTGGTGACCGTTTCACAAATATTGCATGTGGCGACGCGGCCCGCAGACACCCCGGCACGGCTGGGGGGTGACGAGTTTGTTATCCTGCTGCCTGATACCACCCTCGATGAGGCCCATATTGTTGCAACACGCATTATGGAGGCCACCGCGATAATGAAAGATGAGGTGCAAGAGGCCGTGCATTGCACGCTCAGTATTGGTATAGCGTGTGCCACGCGCGACATGAGAAGCGTTACAGACTGGCTACAGGCCGCAGATAGCGCGCTTTATCAGGCCAAGCGTGAAGGCAAGAACAGAATATTCGCACACTGAAAATGTCTCTGTTTAGGCTACGCTTTTAAGAGAACTAAGCGTCAGGAGACAGTATGAAAGCACCTGAATTCCCCGCAAGTGAAAAGGAACGTCTGAACTCTCTGCGAGAGTCCGGGCTACTCGATATAGATGGCTCAGAAGCCTTTGACCGGTTAACCCGGCTGGCTAAACGTTTTTTCCAGGTCCCGCTGGCGATGGTCAATGTGGTGGACGAACACGAGCTGGTGGCCAAATCTATCGATGGCACAGCCAACTGCACTTATCCCCGCAATATCTCGTTTTGCGGTCACACCATTCTTCATTCTGCGCCGCTGGTGGTGGCTGATACCCATCAGGATGAGCGTTTTGCCGATAATCCGCTTGTCATTGGGCAGCCGGGTATCCGGTTTTATGCCGGGATGCCACTGCGTTTACGTGATGGCGCCAGTGTGGGATCGCTGTGTCTTGTCGATTACTCGCCGCGCGAGTTTTCAGAGGCCGATCTTTCCGTGTTGAGCGACCTCGGCGCGCTGGTGGAGGATGAGTTTGCGGCCATCAGTGTGGCAACAACCGACGAACTGACCGGGTTATATAACCGTCGCGGGTTTAATCAGTTCGTCAGTTTCGCGCTTTCTGTGGCCAGGCGCCGCGCAGCGCCGGTTACGCTGGGCTGGATAGATCTGGATCAGTTCAAACAGATTAACGATCGGTTTGGGCATGAAGAGGGCGATAAAGCGTTAACTGCGATGGCCGACATCTTGCGGGCATCGTTCCGTGAAGCTGACCTGCTGGTACGTTTTGGCGGCGATGAGTTCGCCGTGCTTTTCGCCGACACGGATGAGCAGGGGGCATGGATTGCCATGCAGTATCTTACCGAGCAGGTTGCCCAGTACAACGACCGTAAGTTACACCCCTGGTCGCTGATGTTCTCCTGGGGCGTGAGCGAATTTGATCACAACCGCAACGATCTGCAGCAATGGCTGAAAGATGCCGACGACAAGATGTTCACCATGAAGCGTCAGCGAGGGCATACCCGGTAACATAACAAAAGCCTATGTTTACGCGCGTTGCGTTAAATTATTGTTAAATGCAAAGTGAGGGGACTCAACACAAGGAAATACAATGACAACCTCACTGACTCTCCACACACTCACCCGGGACGACGTGCTTTTGCATATTGATGCGCTGGCCGAGATCCTCGAAAACTGCGTTAACGGCGGTGCCTCCGTCAGCTTTATGCTGCCTTTTACCCACGAAAAAGCCCGCGCATTCTGGCTTGGCATCGCTGAAAGCGTTGGCCGCCAGGAGCGCACCGTGCTGGCCTGTGCCGATGAGCAGGGTGAACTTATCGGTACGGTTCAGCTGATAACCGATCAACCCGAAAACCAGCCCCACCGTGCGGATGTCGCAAAATTACTGGTTCATGAGAAAGCACGGCGTAAGGGCGCAGCAATGGCCCTGATGGAAGCCCTGGAGGCAGAGGCCAGAAAGCAAGGTATATCAGTGCTGGTACTGGATACTTCCACAGGTAGCGGGGCAGAGACGTTCTACCAGCGCGCAGGCTGGCACAAAGTGGGTGAAATCCCGCGCTATGCCTTGATGCCTGACGGGGCGATGACGGCTACTTCGGTGTTCTATAAATTCTTGTGATTATTTTTCACAATTGCTTCATGAATTGATCAAAACAGGGGTCGCGGTCGAAAAGTTTTGATAAGTTATTACACCAATCTTATCAGGCTGTATGACTAATCAAAAAAGGACCCCATAGTGAACACACTCAACCGTCGTGATTTCCCCGGAGCTCTCTACCCAGAACGTATCATTCAGTTTGGTGAAGGCAACTTCCTGCGCGCCTTCGTAGACTGGCAAATCGACCTGCTTAACGAACATACCGATCTTAACTCTGGCGTGGTGATTGTCCGCCCAATCAAGAGCGATTTCCCGCCGTCACTGAGCACTCAGGACGGCCTGTACACCACCATTATTCGTGGCCTGAACGAGCAGGGCGAAGCTGTTAGCGATGCGCGTCTTATCCGCTCTGTTAACCGCGAAATCAGCGTTTATGGCCAGTACGATGAGTTTCTGAAGCTGGCGCATAACCCGGATATGCGTTTTGTGTTCTCTAACACCACGGAAGCGGGCATCAGCTACCATGCGGACGATAAGTTCAATGATGCCCCGGCGGTGAGCTACCCGGCGAAGCTGACGCGTCTGCTGTTCGAACGTTTCAGCCACTTTAATGGTGCTGCGGATAAAGGCTGGATTATCATTCCTTGTGAGCTGATTGATTACAACGGCGACGCACTGCGTGAACTGGTGCTGCGCTATGCAAAGGAGTGGGCGTTACCGGCGGCATTTACCCAATGGCTGAATGATGCAAACAGCTTCTGCTCCACGCTGGTTGACCGTATCGTTACCGGTTATCCGCGTGATGAAGTGGCCGCGCTGGAAGCACAGCTCGGTTATCACGACGGGTTCCTTGATACCGCTGAGCACTTCTATCTGTTTGTTATTCAGGGGCCTAAATCCCTTGCCAGTGAACTGCGTCTGGACAAACTGCCGCTTAACGTACTGATTGTTGACGACATCAAACCGTACAAAGAGCGTAAGGTTGCTATTCTGAACGGTGCGCACACGGCGCTGGTTCCGGTTGCATTCCAGGCCGGGCTGGATACGGTGGGTGAAGCAATGAACGACACCGAAGTGTGCGCGTTTGTTGAAAAAGCCATTTACGAAGAGATCATTCCGGTGCTGGACCTGCCGCGTGATGAGCTGGAATCCTTCGCCAGTGCGGTAACCGGGCGTTTCCGTAACCCGTACATCAAGCACCAGTTGCTGTCTATTGCACTGAACGGCATGACAAAATTCCGCACCCGTATTCTTCCGCAACTGCTGGCAGGGCAGAAAGCCAACGGTAAACTGCCTGCGCGCCTGACCTTTGCCCTGGCGGCACTGATTGCGTTCTACCGCGCTGAACGCCAGGGCGAAAACTACCCGGTTCAGGACGATGCTCACTGGCTGGAACGCTATCAACAACTTTGGACGCAGCACCACGACAAACAGATCAGCACCAGTGAACTGGTGAAATCTGTACTCAGCGTCAGCGAACACTGGGAGCAAGATCTCACTCAGGTTAGCGGATTGGTAGAACAAGTTACGCTGGATCTCGATGCCATACTGCATCAGGGGATGCGTGACGCGGTAAAACCGCTCTGCTAAAACCTGTAGCGCTCTGGTATTGAGCGGGCAGAAGCGAGGGGAACAGCGCTTTTTGGCTTTCCCCTTTATTTGAATAATACATTAGTTACAACATACTATTTGCTGTTTTTTTTAAAAAACAGACTTCAGCACCGTGCGGTTTAAGCTATTCAGTGCAGAAAAAACAATGTTCTATTAACATGCTTGCAACCATGAGGGGGATCACGTTTAATAGCTGCGCTCTTTATCTTTTCTGAAGCTGACTATGATTGTTCGTCCTCAACAGCACTGGCTGCGTCTTATTTTTGTCTGGCACGGCTCAGTACTGCCTAAAATATACACCCGGTTGTTTCTAAACTTCCTGCTTTCCATCGCTGTGATCATAATGCTGCCGTGGTATACCTCGCTTGGCATCAAATTCACCGTTGCGCCGTTCAGCATCCTGGGTGTGGCCATCGCCATATTTCTGGGTTTCAAAAATAACGCCTGTTATTCGCGCTATGTAGAGGCTCGCCTGCTTTGGGGGCAACTGATGATAGCGGCACGCTCGCTGTTTCGCGAGGTAAAAAACACCTTGCCGGACGATCCGCATCTGGGGGAGTTTGTCCGCCTGCAAATTGCCTTTGCGCATTGCTTAAGAATGACCCTGAGACGTCAACCGCAGGCAGAGCAGCTCGCAGGCTATATGTCCGCTGACAATCTGCGTCGGGTGATGGATTCCAGTTCCCCGGCCAACCGCATTCTGCTGTTAATGGGAGAATGGCTTGCCGTAAGACGCCGGGAAGGGCAGCTTTCCGACATACTGTTCCACAGCCTGAATAACCGCCTCAACGACATGTCGGTTGTGCTTTCCGGCTGCGAGCGTATCGCCACCACACCCGTGCCGTTTGCCTATACGCTTATCTTGCACCGTACGGTGTACCTGTTCTGCATTATGCTGCCGTTCGCGCTGGTTGTGGATCTGCACTACATGACGCCGTTCGTCTCTGCGCTGATTTCCTATACCTTTATCTCGCTGGATACGCTGGCAGAAGAGCTGGAAGATCCGTTTGGTACCGAGGACAACGATTTGCCATTAAACGCCATCTGTAACGCGATGGAACGTGATCTGTTACAGATGAACGATGAAGAGGCAATACCGGAAAGAATGCTGCCGGATAAGCACTATCAACTGACGTAACGGGCGTTCCACTCGTCGCGGGTGATCTCCCACAGCTCAGAGTCCAGCAGGCCGCTGACGTACTCTTTCTTTTCTGTTCTGATAAGTCTCATGCCGCTACTGGCAGAAATTCGCTGAGAGCGGCAGTTGTCCGCCGCTTTTGGCGCACGCAGCACCGGCTTATTCAGAGTGTTAAACCAGAAATCCGTTGCGGCAATGCTGGCTTCACGCATGTAACCCTGGCCTTGCCACTCCGGTGCTAGCCAAAAACCACGGTTGTTATCTTCTACGTCATACAGACAGATAAGGCCCATCAGCTCATCAGGGGCGTCGTGGCGGCGAAGCGTCCAGAACCAGGCCACGCCTTTCTCCACATCCGGTAACGCAACATTATTCACGTAGTTTTCCGCGCCGTTATCCGGATAAGGCCAGGGAACCGTGGCTACCATATAACGCACAATTTCCCAACGCGGATAGAGCCGCTGGATCTGCGGTGCATCTTCCGAAACCAGCGGTTTTAGCAACAAACGCTCCGTTTTTAACGTGGGTGTCGTCATCCCTTGATCTCCTTTTTTAAGCGTTATGCTTTTGTTTGTCTTCTGGTATTTTCATCTTTACCACATTCCATCATGGCGTGCTGTGTTTCATTCACTACTACTCTTTGCAGGGGGCGCAATGACGTTAAGACAGGCTGAGCCGAAAGAGGCTGAAATACTCTGGAACGTTCGCAATCAGGCGATCCGTTTTGGCTGCAAATCCAGTTACGACGCGGACGTGATTGCCCGCTGGACGCCGGAACTGATGCCAGAGCACTACCGACATATGGTAGAGATAAACCCGTTTTATGTGGTCGAAGATGACACCGGGGAGATCGTTGCTACGGGGTATCTGGACCTGGAAACCCAGAGTGTCGAGGCGATATTTACTTTGCCTGGCGCATCAGGAAAAGGGTTGGCAACGCAGATTATCAATGCCTTAATTTCAGAGGCCAGAACGCGCGGAATAGTACGTATAAACCTCTCTTCAACGCCAAACGCACACACGTTTTATCAGAAGCACGGCTTTGTCACGCTCAGGGAGAGTCGTCATCTTTCCCGCATGGCGGGGGCGGAGTTGCGCTGTTTTGAAATGGTTTTAGATCTGTAATATGAGGAAAATATGGCAGTCATTGTAAGAGCAATACGTGCAGAAGATTACCCACAGTGGCGCCCGCTCTGGGACGGGTACACGCATTTTTATGACTGTGTACTGGATGAATCTGTCACTGCATCCACCTGGGAGCGGGCGATAAACCCGCACTCATCGATGTTTTGTCGGGTGGCAGAAAAAGAGGGGCGCGTGATTGGGTTTGCGATGTGTGTTTTGCACGAGGGCACATGGTCGACGGCACCCATTTGCTATCTCGAAGATTTGTTTGTAGATGCCGCGGTGCGTGGTGCCGGAACTGGCCAGGCACTGATCGATGCGCTGATGGAAGAGGGCAAGCGCGAAGGATGGTCAAAACTCTACTGGGTAACAAGGCAGAATAACCCTGCGCGAAAACTGTATGACCGCTTTGGCGAAGCCGATGACTATGTTCGCTACCGTATTTCGCTGTAACGCCCCGCTGAATGAGCCTGTGTTTGTATCACACTGTATCGGGTATTGAGATACATACACAGGCTTGCAAAAAAGCCGTATTCACACATATCCCCTATACATAAATTTGTTGTGATATCCCCGTCAATCGTACTCAACCGGAGATACCAACATGTTTACTCAACTCACTTCCTCAGCATTAGCATTGACCGTTTCTCTTGGCACTGTGATGTCCTGCCAGGCTGAAGTCACCGGCAAAGATTACTCCGCCGCGTTTAACCAGGTTCATCAGATTAACGCAGGCGATCTGAACGTGGGTTATGTGGATATCGGCCCGAAAGATGGACAGCCCGTTATCCTGTTACACGGCTGGCCGTACGACATTCACAGTTACGCGGATGTAGCTCCGGCGCTGGCGGCGAAAGGCTATCGCGTTATTGTGCCTTCACTGCGTGGTTACGGTACCACCCGTTTTCTGTCAGACAAAACGCCGCGCAACGGCCAGCCCTCTGCCCTGGCAAAAGACATTGTGAATCTGATGGACGCACTGAATATCAAACAGGCCGTTTTCGCCGGTTACGACTGGGGTGCCCGCACCGCTGATATTGTGGCGGCACTGTGGCCAGAACGTGTGAAATCGCTGGTTTCCGTTAGTGGTTATCTGATTGGCAGCCAGGCCATCGGCAAACAGCCGCTGCCGCCGAAAGCGGAGCTGCAATGGTGGTATCAGTTCTATTTTGCGACCGAGCGCGGTGCGCAGGGCTATGCAAAAAACACCCACGACTTCGCCCGTTTAATCTGGTCCCAGGCATCGCCTGACTGGAAATTTAGCGATGCCACATTTAACGCCAGCGCCAAATCACTGGACAACCCGGACCATGTCGCTGTCACCCTCAGTAACTACCGCTGGCGTTTAGGCCTGGAAAAAGGTGAACACAAATACGACAGCTACGAGCAAAAACTGGCGATGTTACCGACAATCAGCGTGCCGACCATCACCATTGAAGGCGGCAACAACGGCGCGCCGCACCCGGCACCCGAAGCGTACGCCAGTAAATTTACCGGCAAATATGAGCACCGCACCTTTGGGGCAACCGTTGGCCACAATCCTCCACAGGAAGATCCGCAGGATTTCGTGAAAGCAGTCGTCGACGCGGATAAGCTCTGAAATGTGCTATTTTCAATACGTTACCCTTCATTCAGGAGCGTTCGGTGGAGCATATTGATCATATCCTTGTCGTCGATGACGACAGGGATATTCGTGAGTTAATCGTCGATTATCTTGTGAAGTCGGGTTATCACGCGTCTGGTGCCGCCAATGGTAAAGAGATGCGTGTGATCCTGGATAAACAGCATGTCGATTTGTTGGTACTGGATGTAATGATGCCCGGCGATGACGGGCTCACGCTTTGTCGCCAGTTGCGCAGCAGTAAGCATAAAGACCTGCCAATTTTGATGCTGACCGCGCGCAATGAAGATACCGACCGGATACTCGGGCTGGAAATGGGGGCTGACGACTATGTGGTTAAGCCCTTCGTTGCCAGGGAGTTACTGGCGCGAATCAAAGCCATTTTGCGCCGTTTCCGAACCATGCCGCCCAATTTACAGGTGACGGAAGCCGGACGGTTAGTGGTGTTTGGTGAATGGCAACTGGACACCGTTGCCCGCCATCTGATTGATAACGAAGGCATGATAGTGGCGTTAAGCGGGGCGGAATACCGGCTATTACGCGTGTTCCTTGACCATCCCCAGCGCGTGCTGACGCGGGATCAACTGCTCAATCTGACTCAAGGGCGCGATGCCGAGTTGTTTGAACGTTCAATTGATCTTCTGGTCAGCCGCGTGCGCCAGCGCCTTAACGAAGACGCCCGGACACCGGCCTACATCAAAACCGTGCGCAGCGAAGGTTACGTATTTACGATGCCCGTCACCATCAAAGAGGCCAATGAATGAGGCTCTGGCCGCGCTCATTACTTTCGCGCCTGTTGATCATTGTCCTGATGGGGCTTCTGCTGGCGAACTCTCTCAGCCTGACGCTGGTTATGTATGAGCGAATGCGCAGCGCCCGTACCGTGATGCTTGGCAACCTTGAATACGATGTCGCCACCAGCGTGGCGATCCTCGACCGTCTGCCAGCGAATGAGCGCGCAGCCTGGCTGCCACGGCTCGAACGTGGTAATTACCGTTATATCCTGGGCGAGGGCGAGGCAGGTGCAACTCCGCAGGATAAACGCTCTCAGGATGCGATCCGCACATTAACTGATACGCTTGCTGCCCAATACCCGCTGCGTTTCACAGCCGTCCCCGGGCCGGTTTCACATATTCAGGCCCACCTGCAACTGCACGACGGCGCGCCGCTGACGATCGACCTGATCCCGCGAATGCCGCCAGTTGCCAGTTGGCTGCCTGTGGTGCTGGTTATGCAATTGCTGCTTGTCGCGTTGTGCTCCTGGATTGCGGTTCGCCAGGTAGTGCGGCCATTTTCGCTGTTCACCCGGGCGGTTGATACGCTCGATCCTTCGGCCAACACCCCGATGACGGAGCAGGGGCCGATCGAAGTTCACCGCGCGGCGCACGCCTTTAATGCCATGCAATCCCGTATTCAGGCTTATCTTCGCGAGCGCACGCAAATTCTGGCTTCGATCTCGCACGACCTCCAGACGCCAATCACCCGGATGAAGCTGCGAGTTGAAATGGCAGACCAACCCGAACTGCGCGATAAGCTATTAAATGATTTAGACAATATGTCTCGCCTGGTGCGGGAAGGCATTGCCTATGCCCGGTCATCAGAACCTCTGGAAGAAACCTCGTTAAAACTGGAGCTGAACGCCTGGATTAACAGCATCGCGTGTGACTACCAGGATATCGGTAAAAACGTGCAGTTTCAGGCAACAGACACACACCTGCCGCTGACAACACACCCGCAGGCCTTGCGGCGTGTGATGACTAACTTGCTGGATAATGCGCTTAAGTTTGGCGATTGTGCGGTTATCACCCTCAATGACCATGATCCTGAGCACGTTGTCATTCATATCAGTGACAACGGCCCTGGCATTCCTGAGGCCGAGCTGGAAGCGGTATTGCAGCCATTTTACCGGGTCGAAACGTCGCGCAATCGCGATACCGGCGGCACCGGGCTGGGGCTGGCCATTGCCGCGCAGTTAACCGCCCAGCTTAATGGCACTCTACAATTGAATAACTGCGCGGAAGGCGGGCTGGATGTTGTTATCACCTTACCCCGCAGTTAATTGTACGGCTTTGTATCAAACAGGGAACGGGATACAGGGCCTCACAAAACGCGTTGTTTTGCACATCGTCTGAACACATCAGCACGCTGAAATGTCCTCACTGCAACGTCGCAGATAATCTGTCCTGTGAGGTCATTATGTTTCTGATTATCGCTTTTCTGGGCGGGATGATAAGCCTGCTCAGCCCCTGTACGCTCCCCGTGATCCCGCTGCTGTTTGCCGGATTTCAGGGGCAACGCCGCCATCTCCTTGCGCTATTTGCCGGTATGATCGTGATGTTCACTCTGGTTGCCATGCTGGTTACGGTGGCAAGCGAGTGGATTGTGAATGCCACCCTGATTGGGCGCTGGATAGCGCTGCTGGTTCTGGCGATTGCGGCGCTGGCGTTAATCTTCCCGCAGTTCGCCCTGCGCATTGCCGGGCCTGCGGTCAGTGCGGGGAATGCTCTGAATAATCGCAGTACGCAGACGCGCGGGTTGTTGTCTGCATTTCTGGCCGGGCTTTCGGTTGGCTTACTGTGGTCGCCCTGTGCCGGGCCGATCCTGGGGGCGATTTTCAGTATTAATATCGCCGGACATTCATCTATTACGACCGGCGCGCTGCTGGTTGCTTACGGCAGCGGATGCGCCCTGATGCTGGCTCTGCTGGCGGCTGGAGGGCGCACGCTGATGGCACCGCTGAGAGCAAAATCGGCGCTGATGGCAAGGTTACGCCAGGGGGCGGGCGTTGTGATGCTGGCAGCCGTTGTATTCAATGCCACAGGGTTTATCACGACCTTAAAAGGGGCGAATGGTCTTGCCGATAACCTTGAAAATTCGCTGCTGAGTCTGGCTAAAACAGCATCAACCCAGCCGAAATTACAGCCTGTTGTGCAGGAGATGCCACGTAGCGACCTGCCTTCGTTGAGTGGCGGCACTGACTGGATAAATGGCGACCCGGTTACCCCAGAATCTTTAAAAGGGAAGGTGGTTCTGATTGATTTTTGGACGTGGGATTGCATCAACTGCCAACATACGTTGCCTTATGTTCGCGATTGGGCGAATAAATACCAGTCTCAGGGCCTGGTGGTCATTGGGGTACACACACCGGAATATCCCTGGGAGAAACCGCTCTCCTCGGTGAAAGATGCGGTGAATAAATGGCAGCTCCCGTACCGCGTTGTGGCAGACAACAACTACCAGATCTGGAACGCATTTGGGAACCAGTACTGGCCGGCACATTACTATTTCGATGCTAAAGGCCAGCTTCGTTATACCTCATTTGGCGAAGGAAATTATGACAAGCAAGAACAGGTGATTCAGCAACTATTGAAAGAGGCCAGAACATAAATTGATGGCGTGTTGCCTTAATATCTTTTTTTAAAGCGACACGCCTTAACAATATGTGCTTTTTAAATAATGGTTTTATTTTATTCATTCTTGGCGATTTGTGCGCTAATGATTTAATCGTTTTACATAGATTTACAACGATGGTAACTATATTGCCCTGCAACTGCTTTGGCGTTGCAAAAAATATAATAAGTGGCATATAACAGGGTATATAAAATGAAAATCAATCAACTGAGCGTGCTGATTGGCACAGCGCTGCTCGCGACAACTGCACACGCAGCCGAAATTTATAATAAAGATGGTAATAAACTGGATCTGTATGGTTTAGTTTCTGCCGAACATTATTTCTCCGATAATGACAGCAGCGACTGGAATGGCGACCAAACCTATATGCGTCTTGGTTTCCGTGGTGAAACCCAGGTTAACGATCAAATCACTGGTTATGGTCAGTGGCAGATGCATATTAATGCTAACGGCGCAGAATCAGAAAGCAACAATCCACGTACTCGTTATGCGTTTGCTGGCCTGAAGGTGAAAGACTACGGCTCCATCGATTACGGTCGTAACAAGGGCGTACTGTACGATTCCCTTGGCTATACCGACATGCAGCCTGAGTTCGATGGCATGACCTATGGATCAGACCAGTTCATGTTTAGCCGTGCCAACGGTCTGCTGACTTACCGTAATACCGATTTCTTCGGTGCTGTTGATGGTCTCGATTTTGCCCTGCAATATCAGGGTAAAAATGACGGTGGCGGTGAGCCTGGCGTGCGCGACGTGTTGCGCCAGAATGGCGATGGTTTCGGTGCATCTATTACTTATGATATCGGCGCAGGTTTCAGCATTGCCGGCTCCATGATGAGTGCTGATCGCTCTAACGAGCAAAATAACACCAGCGGTATTATGGGGCAGGGTAAACGCGCTGAAGCGTATTCCGGCGCAATTAAATATGATGCCAATAATATCTATCTGGCCGCTATGTTTACCCAGGCATATAATGCATCGCGCTTTGGCTCTCATTCCAGCGACAGTGCCTATGGCTATGCGAATAAATCGCAAATCATGGAATTCTACGCGGGTTATCAATTTGATTTCGGTCTGCAACCATTTGTGGCGTATGACGTCCTGAAAGGTAAAAACCTGGGCAAAGCAGCCACAGGAAATACTTATGGTGACGAAGACCTGATCAAATATGTTGATTTTGGTGCAACGTATAACTTCAACAAAAACATTAATGTGTTTGTTGATTATATGGTTAACCTCGTCGATGAAGATAAATTTACCCGTGAAGCCGGGATCAACACCGACGATGTTGTCGCTGTAGGCGTCGTTTATCAGTTCTGATAAACGCCTCAGGGCACACGTTTAGCGATAATAAACAGTCGCGGAAAAGCCAGCAGTATCTGCCCATTTTCCTGGAGCGGATACTGCTCTTCCAGCAATTGAAGGTAACGTTTCAGGAAATTATTCTGCTCGCTCTCGTTTAACTCCTGCAACCACGGGCGCAACCCGGTAGCGCTAACCCAGTCAATAATCGCCTGGTGCGAACTCATTTTGTGATAATAGGTTGTCCGCCAGATATCCACTTCACACCCGGTATCGCTCAAAATATCGTAATACGCATATACGCCCGGTAAGGGTTCACGGCCACGGTCAGGATAACCTTGCTCGTACGCCACTTCGCGCATCGCGACGTGCGTTGGCTCAAGCCAGTTATCAGGCATTTGAATGGCCAGAACGCCGTTTAAACGCAGTAGCGAAACAAGGTGGGGCAAAAGCGTGTAATGGTCAGGGACCCACTGCAAAGACGCATTGGCGTAAATCAGGCTCAGCGGTTGACCTGGTTTGTATTGCCGGATATCGGATTCAACAAAACGACACTCTGGCAGCGCATGGCGCGCCTCTTCAAGCATTGCAGGGGAATTATCAACGCCGGTAATGTCGGCGGCAGGCCAGCGTTGTTTTAACAGTGCTGTGCTATTACCCGGCCCGCAACCGAGATCAACAATTGATGTGACATTGTCAAGGGTGATTCTGGCGAGCAATTCAATGGCGGGGCGCGTGCGTTCTGCGCCGTATTGCAGATAAAGCGAGGGGTTCCAGTCAGCCATTTGCGCATCTCCTGTTTTATTCTTCAGCAAGAATAGCATAGGCAGATACCTGCGCGGCGCGCAGGTATCTGTTGAGATTTGATTTTATAAAATACCTTTCAGTGCAACGTGATAAAGCAGCATGATGGTTTTACCATCGACGATAAGCCCGGTTTCAATTCCGCGCAAAGCATCTTCAAGCGTCAGCTCAAGCACTTCGATATCTTCACCTTCCGCTTTTATACCCCCACCAGCACTTGCCCGGTCGTGGGGCTGATATTCAGCAAGATAGAAATAGAGTTTTTCGGTAACAGAGCCGGGACTCATGTACGCCTCGAAAACCTTCTGCACGCGGGAGACACGAAAGCCGGTCTCTTCCTCTGCTTCGGCTTTGATTCTGCTTTCAGGATCCATGTTGTCCAGAAGCCCAGCTGCAGATTCAATCAGATAGCCATTATGTCCGTTGATAAACACCGGGAAGCGGAACTGGCGGGTCAGGATCACCGTTTTTTTATCGCGGTTATAGAGCAGGATCGTTGCGCCGTTTCCCCGGTCATAGACTTCGCGCTGCTGTCTTTGCCATTCACCGTCGTGGCGTTGCAGGTCAAATGTGTATTTTTTCAGGATGTACCAGTTATCGGACAACGTCTTCGTTTCGATGATGCGTATTTCTGCATGTTTGGTGTGCACGATTGTATCTCCTCGCGTTGAGCTGTTATCATAATCAGCATAAACGCGCATTTTCAAGATAAAACGTGCAATATCAGGAAAACGACTATGCTAACCAGCCAGCGAAAGCAATTGATCCTTGAAAAACTTGGCGCGGAGGGACAGGTTCTCTCCAGGGAACTGAGCCTCCATTTTGATGTGTCCGAAGATACTATCCGCCGCGATTTGCGCGAGCTTGCCGCAGAAGGGCGTCTGCAACGCGTCCACGGCGGCGCATTGCCATCTTCCACTGCGATTGCTCCGTTTGCTGAACGTAAGACGCTGAAAATTGACGCTAAAAAGAGTGTCGCCAGAAAAGGGGCTCAGCTGATTTCTGCGGGGCAAGTGGTGATTGTGGATGGTGGGACAACCACCTCCGAACTGCTGACCTTTTTACCACGGGATCTGCGCATTACCGTGGTGACGCACAGCCCGGGAATTGCGTTGGGTCTGGTCGATCATCCGTGTGTTGAGGTTATCCTGATTGGCGGGCGACTGTATAAGCACTCGATTGTTACCGTGGGTGCCGCGGCCATTGAGGGTATCGGTAACATTCATGCCGATCTGTTCTTTATGGGTGTCACCGGTATTCATCCTGATGCCGGCCTGACGACGGGAGATTATGAAGAAGCGTGCATCAAACGTGCATTTTCCGGCAGAGCGGCGGAAACCATCGTTCTGGCTTCACCGGAGAAAATTAATGCCGCATCGTCTTTTGTGATTGGCGACCTGTCGCTTATCAACACCGTCGTGGTTGAAAGCGACACCGATAAGACCTGGATAAAAACGATCAAAGAAAAGGGGGTTTCCGTGATTACGACGGCTGACCCTGATAACGAATGATGTTGAATCCTTCCTGTTCTTCCGGGGCGACAAAGTAACGGGTGATCAGGTCGAATTGCTCATCGGAGGCTGCAAAATCATGCTCGCCAGAAGCATTTCTGGCGCGCAGCCTGGTTTTACAAATATCGTCCGCCACATCCAAAAAATGCAGCTGATGCGGCACCCCGGATTCACGGATAACCGTCATCATCCACTGGCGGTTAGCAACGGTGTTCGCCGGGAAATCGAGCACCACTGAGACTCCCGCTTTCAGTAACGCCACAAGATGCGGCGTGAGTGCCAGACGTAATTTTCCTGCGCAACGAACATAGTCTGCCACGCTTGCCATCTGGTCGGCGTAAAGCGCCGCAAGCCAGGTATCCTCACTTATCACCAACGTGCCAGGCGTTTCGCTCAGGCTCGCGGCCAGCGTGGATTTTCCGCTGGCGATTTTCCCGCAAAGAAGATGCAGCATTGACATAATATGCTCCGCTATAGACATGAAAATTCAGGATACCGTGACTACGCTTAGGTGGAAACTGCCAAAAACGGTGAGCAGATTTTACGCTTAAGGAACAGACCATGTTTCAGAAGATGTGTGTAGCAACCCTGGCATGTTTTGCCGTGGTGAGTTGCTCGTCTCAGGGGTATTTATCCCCTCAGGAAAAGAAATACCAGCGGGTTGATGCGGCGGCGCATCAGTGTTCGGAAGAGGTAAAAGAGAAAACGATCGACCTGGTGGTTAAGGGGAAATCAACCAACAGCCGCTGGACGACGGTGAAATATGTTCTTCCGCCGGATGAGGAATTCACCACCCAGCGGGTACGCGTTGTTGAATACAGAACATCCACGATTTTAGATAACGGCGACCCTGGGCGAGCGTGGAAGGCGTGTGTGCACAGTAAAGATGCCCTGGTGCCTGAACTCGCTTTCTGATCGGGTATTGGGTGATTAGGGGTCAGTCTGGATATCGATAATTTTCCTTGCTGTATTTTCTCTTTTCAGTAAATCGGGTAATCACCACGAAAAATACCGGAACGAAGACAATTGCCAGTAGCGTTCCACTAATCATCCCGCCGAATACACCGGTACCAATAGCATGCTGCGTGCTGTCACTGGCTCCATTAGCCAGCATCAGCGGAACAACGCCTAACGTAAATGCCAGAGAAGTCATCAGTATGGGCCGCAAACGCTGCTTTGCAGCCATCAATGTCGCATCAATAAGACTCTTTCCTTCTTTCATCAACTGTCTGGCGAATTCGATAATCAGAATCGCGTTTTTGGCGGAAAGTCCAATCAGGGTTATCAGACCCACTTTGAAAAAGACGTCGTTCGTCATATTCGTAACGGATACGGCCAGCACGGCACCGAGCAGCCCCAGCGGAACAACAAGCATTACCGCGAAGGGAACCGACCAGCTTTCGTAAAGTGCAGCCAGTACCATGAATACCACCAGTACCGAGAGCGCAATGAGCCCCGGAAGCTGTGATGCAGACTCCTTTTCCTGGAGCGAACTTCCTGCCCATTCTCCTGCAAACCCTGCCGGTAAGTGCCCGGCCAGGCTGTCCATTGCCGCCATTGCGATACCCGACGATGTTCCCTGCGCGGCGCTTCCGGTTATGCGTATAGCGGGATATCCCTGGTAGCGTATCAGTTGCTGTGGTGCAACATTCCACGAAAATGTCGCAAAAGTGGATAACGGAAGCGTCTGCCCCAGACGATTTCTGACCGACAAGGCCAAAAGCTGTTCTGGTTGCATCCGGTACGGCGCGTCCGCCTGGACGATAACCTGCTGAACCCGGCCATTATTGGTGTAGTCATTGACATAATTGGAGCCCGCAGATACGGAAATGGTTTGATTAATCTCATCAAAGGACACGCCCATGGCTTCCGCTTTTTCCCTGTCGACATTGAGAGCAAGGCTCATCCCCTCACCAAGCCCATCAATATAGACATCGGCAAGCTGAGAATTATGATTTGCTTCCAGAACGAGTTCATCCGCCGTCTTTTTTAGCGCCTGATACCCTTTACCGCCTCTGTCCTGTAAATAGTAAGTGAACCCGGATGAGGTACCCATATCAGAAATGGCTGGAGGCAGCAGACTCATCGTCACTGCGTCTGGCACGTTTGCCATTCGTGACTGAATGGAGTCGGCTTCATCCTGTGCCGTGGTTCCTTCACGGTGCTTCCAGTCCTTCAGGGTGGTGAACGCCATGGCCGAGTTCTGACCCGAGCCAGAAAAACCGAATCCCAGGATCATAATGTTACTTTCTACCGCCTGTCGGTGGGCGATTTCCTCTTCAAATGCATCGACGACCTTAAGCGTCCGCTGCATCGTGGCATCAGAGGGAAGCTGGATTGATGACATAAAATAGCCCTGATCTTCATCGGGTAAAAATGATGTAGGTAAGGAAGACAGACCAGCGTACAGCGCTAAACATAACGCGGCGTAGATGACCATCATACGGCCGGTACGCTTCAGAACAAAGCCCAGGCCAGTGGCATAAAATGAAGCCATCCTGCTAAAGTGACTGTTGAACCACGCGGAAAATACACTGCTTTTACCCTGATGGCTGCCATGCGGTTTAAGCAGGGTTGCACAAAGCGCAGGGGTTAACGTCAGCGCCAGGAATGCCGATAGTAATATGGATATCGCCATCGAAATACAGAACTGTCGATAAATAATACCAACGGATCCGCTGGCAAAAGCCATAGGAATAAATACCGCAGTAAGAACCAATGTAATGCCAATAATTGCCGGCGTAATTTCGCGCATCGCTTCTCGCGTTGCATCCTGGGGAGACATTTTTTTGTCTTCCATCAGACGTTCGACGTTCTCTACCACAACAATCGCATCGTCGACGATGATTCCGATGGCCAGCACCATACCAAACATGGTCAAAATATTGATGGAGTAGCCGCTTAATAACATCACGCTAAAGGTACCGAGCAGCGCCACGGGTGCGACAATCGCCGGGATAAGCGTGCAGCGTATCTTGTGAAGAAAAAGCAGCATAACGAAGAACACCAGCACCATGGCTTCAATAAATGTCTCAACCACCTTCAATATCGATAGCTTCACAAACGGTGCCGTATCGAAAGGTACGGTGAATTCCATGCCCTCGGGAAGTACACCCGATAGTTCGGTTAACCGCGCCCGGATACCCGCAGCGGTGCTGATCGCATTCGCGCCAGGAGACAATTGAATAGCGGCAGCAGTTGCTGGCACGCCATTTTCACGGATCCCAAATGCATAACTTTGTAACCCGGATTCTACGCGGGCAACGTCTGCCAACGTCAGCCGGGCGGCGGAAGCCTCCGATTTAATCGTAATATTGCGAAATTCTTCAACCGAAGAGAGTTGCCCCTTTACTGTTATCGGATAGGTCACCCCTTGCCCGTTAGTCGCTGGTTCATCTCCGGTTCTGCCCGGTGAAACAATCACGTTTTGTTGACTGATGGCGTTTAATACATCAGTAACAGACATCCCATAGCCGTGCAATTTCATCGGGTCCAGCCATATGCGAAGTGCCTTTTCTCCGCCAAAAAGCTGGACTTTACCTACACCAGGTACGCGCCGGAGTTCATCAGTAACATTCCGGGCAAAATAATCGCTTAAGTCAGCTTCCTGATATTCTCCGTTTTGAGATTTTAATCCCACCATCATTAAAAACCCGGAATTAGCTGCCTCAACATTTATCCCATTTTGTCTTACCGACTGCGGCAGGCGAGATTCCACAATCTTAATTTGGTTTTGCAGATCCATCTGGGCGAGTTTGATGTCGGTTCCGGGTTTGAAGGTTACGGTAATTGACGCCATCCCCGTCGTGTCGCTGGAAGATTCAAAATAAAGTAAATTATCAACACTCGCTATTTCGCGCTCGATAAGAGACACAACGGACGTATTCATTACGTCCGGACTCGCACCAGGATAACTGACTGAAATGATAATACCCGGTGGGGCAACGGCAGGGTATTGCGCCACCGGTAAATGAGGAATAGACAATATTCCTGTCAGAACAATAAACAGGGCGATAACCCATGCAAAAATAGGGCGTTCAATAAAAAAATGCGGCATCAGATGTACTTCCAGTCAACGTACGAATGGTCAAAAATCAATATATCTTTCCTGATAAAGAAGGCTCATCGTCTGTTGAGACTCGTTTACCGATATCCTTGAGCTGGGAAAATTTTTCCAGGAGACGTGGAGCGTCATCCAGGCTGGTTGAAAACATCCACATATACGTCATGACGGAATAAATATGTCCGGCATTAATTCCAGATTCCATGCTCATCCTGATAATGGTCGTGGAAAAGAGAGCAGAAACCAGAACGCCTATGGATAAATATCCCCATGCTTCTCTGTCGGATAACACCACGCGCAGGCGGGCAAGCGTGTCATAGTGTCTTTTGAGAGCCCCAAATGATGCCTTATTAACATAATCGATCTCTTTTTCGAGGCGATTATTAAGACGCTGATATAACGTCTCGTTTTTATGGGCATAGCCGGAGACGAAGCACATCAGTATTGCCACGATGGTCAAACAGGTTATTCCTGTCCAGAATTCAATCCATAACAGCATCATTGCTGCACCGAAAAGGGAAATGATTGAGGTGATCAATACAGGCAGGTGCAACTCGAAGAAATCCACAAATTCTCGTGATAGAGTCACTCTCGCAGCAATAGTCGAGTGATTAAGTGAATATTTTCGCTGGGCTAATACTACAGTCACAGCAAGACTTGCGTAGATACGTGCAAACGTTCGCGTATCTACACTACGTCTGGCGGCTCCCATGCACCACATGAACAGAACCATCAGGGCATAAAGGACCGCACGTGGCGTCTGTCCGGCCAGGATGGCATTTATCGCCATGCCCGCCAGTACGGGGTAGAGCAGGAATGCACCGTTTTCAGCAATAACCAGCATAAAAGTAATGCACAATTTCTTTCTGTGCCGGTAGGCGAGTCTCTTAAGCGAGATAGCAACCCCGGGGGCCGTAGGCTTATTGTTGTCTTTATAAATCATGATAAATGAGTATTAAGCATCGAAGTGTAAAAGTATTCTGCCGTTGGTTTATTATTGCAGTTAAGTGAAACGAGGCGGCATAATAGAGCTGTCATAAAAGACATGCGCTAAGTGTAACGTCATGATGTCAATCGTGAATGGATGTTTTATGGAGGATATGTGTACTCACTCCTGAAGTTGTGCATCGTGATGACAATGCATAAGATCAAATCATTCTTATACATAAGCACACAGGTAGTCCGCAAAAGAAAATCAATAAAAAACATTCATAATAAAAAACAAAATCATAAATATCTGGAAGAATATTCAAAAGCAGATGTAATACTGTGATAGTATGTATAAATAGCAAAATAAGGCCGAATGTTATTGCAATGAGGTATCTTAAAACCCCTGGTTTTTTCTGAATAATAAAAAATAATGCAGCAATGATTATCAAAACACGAATCAGTAAGGATGAGGGTAAAGTGGATTCTACTTTTTCATTAATTGCATGCACAAGATAAAGCCAGGAAGATAATAACCCATATGTAACCATGCAAAATAAAAGTGAGGCCATCAAATTCTCACGTCGGACAAAAGACTTAGTCAGCACCATAACGTTCCTTACACAACAGTACATATTGAATGTAACCCTCAACTGGTTGTGGATTATCGCTTAGCGATGTTGATTAATTATTTATGAAATATGTAGTGAATGTGGAGAGAGTGGCAGGTTAAGTTTACAGAATTTTTTTTGATGAACCTTTTCAAAAAATACCTGTCAAAAAAAACCAACCTGAAAATTAAGGTTTTTAATTGAGTAAAAAATTTTTAGGCATGACGATAAAAGAGCCTTTCAGGGTAAAATGCATGCTGTCATCAGTACTGTGGAAGAAAATATGAACAACAACAATCTGATTATCGTCGCAGAAGACGATGATGACATCGCCGCCATACTGATAGGCTATTTAAATAAGGCAGGCATGAAAACCTTAAGAGCCGAAGACGGTGAGCAGGCAATCAACCTTACCCGTCTAAACAAGCCTGACCTCCTGTTATTGGACATCAACCTGCCCGTGTACGATGGCTGGAATGTTCTGACAACGTTAAGAAAGGAAACGAACGTACCTGTCATCATGGTTACAGCACTTGATCAAGACGTTGATAAACTGATGGGCCTGCGGCTCGGGGCTGATGACTATGTGATAAAACCCTTCAATCCCTCTGAGGTTGTTGCCAGAGTTGAAGCCGTACTTCGCAGAACCAGAACGGTTGCAGAGGCGGCACATTCACGGCCTTTAAGAACGCCTTTTCTTACAATTTATCCCGATGAATTTTACGTTGAGATCGCGACCCAAGGTGAGGTTTCCACGCCGGTATTAACTACCACTGAATTTAAGCTTCTAACCTATTTGGCCAGAAATCCAAGAAAAGTATGTTCACGTGAAGAGTTACTCGATGCGTGTTTGCCTGAGGGGGATTCGCTGGATCGCACTGTAGACAGTCATATGAGCAAGCTCCGGAAAAAGCTTGAACATGCCGGACTTAAAGGCGTTCCTGAAAGTATCAGAGGATTAGGCTACCGGTTGGGTGACAAAAAATGAACAAAGAAACAATTCTTAGCCGCCAGATATTGACATATATGCTGTCGTTAACATTCGTAATAATTGCAATTGCTGTACTGGGCTCCTACTTATTTTATAGTTTCTTGATTGACTACCTTCCGGGAGGTATAAACTCTGGAAACGAAGATACTATGACCTTTCTTGACTGGATGTGGATATTGATCGCTTCATTGACCAGTCTGGTTGTTTCGCTTTTTTTTACCGTAAAACTGTCTGCAAGAATATTAAAACCCCTGAATGATGTAGCATACAGCCTTAAACAAATCTCTCAGGGAAACCTTAGCGCAAGAGCGATTAGCCGCGGTTCTCAGTTGGGGGAAATGAATAAACTCGTCGATGATTTTAATGAAATGGCGGAGAAGTTACAGACGCTGGATGCTCAGCGAAATTTATGGAATGCTGCAATCGCTCATGAACTCCGAACACCTGTTACTATTTTGCGGGGCAGGCTTCAGGGGCTGGTTGACGGAGTATTCGAACCAGAACTGCCGCTCTTCAGAAACCTCCTTAAACAGACTGAAGGTCTGACTAACTTAATCGAGGATCTTCGTGTCGTGAGCTCCTCAGGTGCGGCAGGATATTCCTTGATGCCCTGCGAAGTCGATCTCGCGGCAACTATCTCCAGTGCGCTTGATACTTTTTTGCCTGATTTCGAAACGAAAGACTTTAACATAGTTACTGAGATTAGCTGTCAGCGTTGCATCTGCGATCCTTTACGCATTATTCAGTGCCTGACCGTTCTTTTTGACAATGCCTTAAAGTATTCCACATCTCAAACACTTTTAGTGAAGAATGGTATTGTGGGGAATGATAATTTTATCCTCGTTCAGGACAAAGGACCTGGAATTCCTGAAGAACTTCAGAAGTCCTTATTCCAGCCTTTTCAACGAGGAGAATACGCCAAAAATATTAACCCTGAGGGTTGTGGCTTAGGGTTGTCAGTAGTAAAAGCCATTATGCGTGCCCACGGCGGAGACGTTAGCTACAGCGTAACACAAGAAAATGGCTCACTTTTCAAACTATCATGGCCTGCTTCAGAACAATTCAGCAGGGACAAGCACTGACGGCATTGATATCGATTCCTGCGAACAGGTACGGGTGGAGCGTTGTGTCGTCTCCTGTAATGGCGACAACATTTGTATCAAAATAGGTTTAAAGCGTGGGTATTATCCCCTATAAGGGATAAATGCTGCGATATCCCTTATGGGGGATAAAGCATTGACAATATCCCCTGCAAGGGATAATACTGACAATATCCCTTTGAGAGGATAAACCACGGGCGTGAACAGATGAAACCACCAATGATTTATAGTCCGGTCCAGTTGGCAAATACCATGAAACTGGTGCGTCAGAAAAATAACTGGACGCAAAGCGACCTGGCCAAAAGAATCGGCATTAAGCAGGCCACCATCTCAAATTTTGAAAACAACCCGGATAACACCACGCTGACAACGTTCTTCAGGATCTTGCAATCCCTTGGAATGACAATGGCGTTGTATGAAAAAGACGATGCGGCGTCGGGGTCAGACAATAACAGCCAACAGGGCCTGGACTGGTAATGCCAAAATTAGTGACGTGGATGAATAACGAGCGGGTCGGCGAACTGACAAAGCTTACCAACGGGGCCCATACGTTTAAATACGCCAATGAATGGCTAATGAACCGGTATGCCAGGCCTTTGTCGTTATCGCTTCCGCTGCAATTTGGTGAGATTACCTCCGATGCGGTGTTCAATTTCTTTGACAACCTGCTCCCGGATAGCCCTGCGGTACGGGATCGTATAGTGAAGCGCTACCATGCCCGTTCTAAGCAACCTTTTGATTTACTGGCTGAGGTAGGGCGTGACAGCGTTGGCGCGGTAACGTTATTACCCGCGAATGAAAACAGTACGACACCGGAAATGACATGGGAGACGCTGAGCGAAGAGAAGCTCGAGACGGTGCTGACGGCTTATCAGTCAGACATTCCGCTGGGGATGATTAATGAGGAAAATGATTTCCGCATTTCCGTTGCCGGTGCTCAGGAAAAAACGGCGCTCCTTAAAGCCGGCGACGACTGGTGTATCCCGAAAGGGATCACGCCGACCACGCATATCATCAAACTGCCGATTGGCGAGATTAAACAGCCCAATGCCACGTTGGATCTGAGCGATAGTGTGGATAATGAATACTTCTGTTTAGAGCTGGCGAGAGCGCTGGGCCTTGATGTACCAAAGGCGGAAATCATCAGAGCGGGCAGGGTGCGGGCACTAGCCGTCGAGCGTTTTGACCGCCGCTGGAACGCGAGCCGCTCCATTTTATTGCGATTACCGCAGGAAGATATGTGTCAGACTTTTGGGCTTCCTTCGTCCGTGAAGTATGAATCTGATGGCGGTCCAGGTATTCCACAAATCATGGCATTTTTACAGGGCTCCAGCGAAGCACTTACCGATCGTTATAATTTCATGAAATTCCAGCTATTTCAGTGGATAACGGGCGCAACGGATGGACATGCCAAGAACTTCTCAATATTCATCCAGCCTGGCGGAAGCTATCGACTGACGCCGTTCTACGACATCATTTCGGCTTTTCCTGTTCTGGGCGGCGCCGGGATCCACATCAGCGATCTGAAACTGGCCATGAGCCTGAATGCCTCAAAAGGTCGTAAAAACGATATCGACAAGATCTACCCGAGACATTTTATGGCGACAGCCAGGGCCGTCAGGTTTCCTGAAAACCAGATGACCGAGATTATGCAGGAATTTATCGACCATGTGCCGCAGGCACTGGATACGGTGATGGCGTCTTTACCCACGGACTTTTCGCAAAAGGTCGCGACCTCGATATACAAGAATGTGCTCAGGCTACACGGCCGGTTGAGCAAAAGTGCAGGGGCCTGAGCCTGAAACCTGCCTGAAAATACAGGCAGGTTTGCGACTATCCTCAGACCTGAGGAATGCTGTCGAGGGATGTGTACACCGCTAATCCCAGTTTCTGCGCCACTTCAATATCCAAATCAGCCCCTCTGGATTCTCCGGCAATACGATAAATGGCATCGCATTTTGCAATGAGCCGGTGAGCAACGGGATAAAGCATCGCTTCACTGATTTCATCACCCACGGACTGAGATCCCGCCGCTTTTGCCAGCGGCAGAGCCAGCCACTCACCGATAACCGGAACATGCCCACGCTGGTAAACCGCCAGTGCGGCATTTTCCAGCCTGACAAGATTCTCATCAATGCGGGCCTGTACGCCGTCAGTTCCACTGCGATAAGGGCCAGCGATTAAGATCAGTTGTTGTGTCATACATACCTCATTCTTTGTTGTAGGTCCTGCAAACCTGCTTAACCGTTTTATTGCGCGAGACTGCACGGTTAAGCATGTATTTGCATGTTTTAAAATGAAGAATGCATGTTAATACGCATTATCGTGCAGTTTCAAGTGGATTTGTGCATGAAAGTTTGGCGTGGGTGTGGTTGCCCTATGGCAAAGTACAGAGGAATAGGGCTGGAATGGAGAAAATACAGGATAAAAAGTAGTAGAAAAATCACCCACTAAATTATTTTAAAATACTAAACTTATTAAAGGTCAACAAAAACAATTGAATATTTGCGGAACTATATAATATTTGGGTGATTGCAATGAAGAAACTAACACACGGTACAGTGGTTTTTTTATTCGGATTAATATTACCGGTATTTTTACTAATTGGTGCCTACTCTCACCTGACAGATATTGATGAGAAAATAAATAGAATAGATACCTCTAAGGAATTACAGAATAACTACACGACTCTAAAAGGTAATTTGGCCTCAGCCAATGACTATATATTATATTCTCTGATGTTTATAGAACAATCAAACCAAAGAACCATGCTCAATAAGCAGTCAATGAAGATTGCTATTATTCATATCGGACTGGCCGTCATGAGTGTAGGGATGATGTTTATTATCTTAGGAATAAACGATGGCGGCGCAGATGGAACTGCAAATCTTACTGGCATGTCGTTTAATATAAAAACAGCATCATCTGGACTTGCTGTATTTATCGCTGGCGCACTTATGGCCTCCGGCGGGGCTTTAATTAATAATCTTTATACCACTGCTTCTATTCCTGGATACGTACAGATTCTTACTTCCTCAACTCCTGAAAAAAACGATGAGATAGATAAAACAAGTGCATTGGTAGGATTTTATAAAAGTTGCAGGAAGTATGATGATGAGAGATTTCAGCAGTGCCTTGTTAGCATGGTTCAGCAACTGTATAAGGATGAATTAAAATGAGCATGAAAATAAATCTGGCCAGTCTTTTACTGATGCTTATCGTAACCCCAATTTATGCCGAAAAAGTTATTTGTCAACAATGGGAGAAAGGAAAGGAATGCATTTCTGTAGATAATAGTGGTGGCAATGGTAGCGTTGTTGTCACTACGCCTGTACAGGGTGGGAAAAGTTTAGATGTAAAGGATGTAATGTCAGCTATCAAAAATACCACCGATGAACAATTATCAGTTGAGAAGGCAGTCATTACACCAACGACTCCCGTAGCGCAATACTAGGTTAACGTGCTCGAAGGAAATCAGGGCAAAATGCAGTCAGCATGACAGTCGGCTACAATGATGTAGTGTGATTCTGAACATTTCCGAGATATGGCCGTAGGTTAAGGTTGTTCACAATGAATATCTCGGCATCATGTATAGCCGCAGAAAACTCTTTATCAGGAAAAATTGCGATCTACAAATCACTTGAAGTCAGTGATATTGATTTACTGCAAAGCCTCTAAATATTAAATAGTAGAGGCTTTACTTGTTAGATTGATAGAAAGAGAGTTTGTTCTTGTTAGAATGGAATGTCATCATCATCGGAAGGCGGGTTAATATTTACCACCATCACCAGTTCACTCCTCCAATCAGCTTGTGTCATAACTTTCGCCATAAAAACCCTTTTTAACTTGAGGTTAAAAAATGAGAGCTAAGGAAGATAACGGAATTGCTCAGAACAAGGTTCAATTCCTCTTTGACACTCGAGCAGAACTTTTTACCATTGTTTCCAAAAAGTCTTCCTTATACATCATATCATTGAAGTTATTTACTTGTACCAAAGATTTCCTCAGAATTTAGCTTTAATGTCTTCAACGCATCAGGCGTATCGTTTTAACTAATATTGGGATTTGTTTGAGAGATCGTAACCGGTCGGTAATGCCTGTGAAGGGCTGTTGTCGCGTTTATCCTGAACCGTTTGGATAAATCCGAGTGTGCGCCCGAATAACACCTTGGCCGATTTGCCTGATTATGGTGGAGTAGGGAAGAACGGTTCCGTTAAGCCAGAGATATTTTTTGACGGAAGGACGTCGTGAAATTCTTCAAACTTTCCACACGCCAGTATCGACTCGAAGTCGGTATATCACTCGCGTAAATATACAGTGCCTGCGTAAGTGATCTCCAGCCAGATGGTCGCGAAGCGTATAGTAATGCAGTTCTTTGGGGTATTTTGATGGTCTGGCGAAACGACGATTGAAGTCTGCAATGAAAGTCTCAAGCCAAGCGTCGATATCCTCAATACTGCTGATAACCTCGAGGCGCACATAAGACACGGAGTCTGTCGTTAAGTGAGAGTCTGCTGACAGGTAACATCACGCCGGAACAAATGACTGGATGGCATTAATCCCGCTCAGTCTTTATCTGACGTTGTCAGGTGAATCCAGATGGCTACACGACACAAGGGCTTGGGAAGTTTGATTCCAGAAAATAGCCAGAATGTTGCAGCCATAATC